>BQJI01000022.1 GCA_021604625.1 Hyphobacterium sp.
TCCGGCGGCATTATTCAATTCTCTGGCGCTGGCCATCATCACGGCGCTGCTTGCGGCGGTGCTGGGTTTGGGCGCGGCTTATGCCTTGCGCAGTGGCAAGAAATTTGGCGTTTTCGCTGCCCGTCTGGCTAGCATAGGATATGCCGCTCCCGGCGCCGTCGCTGCTGTCGGCGCGCTCGCCCTTTTTGCGACGTTACAGACCTCGCTGGACGGGCTTTGGGCAGGCCAGTTCCCCTTGCTTTTGTCGGCGACAACCGGGGCACTTGTCTTTGCCTATCTGTCCCGTTTTGCAGCCGTCGCCATCGCGCCCAGCGAAGCCGCGCTGGCCCGGGTGACTACACGTCTGGACGATGCTGCAAAAACACTGGGCGCAAGCCAGCGCCGCATCGTGTCGGAACTCCATCTTCCCCTGATTTTCAGCGGGATAGGCATTGCTGCACTCATGGTTTTTGTAGAAGTTATGAAGGAATTGCCTGCGACCATGATATTGCGGCCATTCAACACCGACACACTGGCTATCATCGCTCACAATTACGCAGCAGACGAAAGGTTGGGCCAGGCCGCATTGCCTTCACTGGTGATTGTGCTGGCGACAATGCCGGCCATGATTCTGGCGACACGTACGCTGAACAGGAATACCGATTGATGGTCGAAGCTGTGCTTTCCATAAGAAATGCTGTCAAATCGCTCGGTGGGCATCCCATCCTGAAAGGCGTCGACTTGCAGCTCTATAGCGCTAATGTCAGCGCTGTCCTCGGCCCGTCAGGCGCGGGGAAATCAACACTTCTTCGCGCCATTGCCGGGCTGGAAAAACTCGATTCCGGATACATCGATTGCGCAGGCGAGAATTGGGACGGCAATGGTTCATTTGTGCCGACCGAAAAACGCCAGGTTGGCGTTGTGTTTCAGGATTACGCACTTTTTCCACACTTGACGGTCGAAAAAAATATCGCCTTCGGTTTGAGGGGGACGTCGACCCAGGATGAGCGTCAGGCACGGGTCGCTGAGCTTCTGGATACAGCCGAGCTTGGCCGTGTTGCACAGGCATTTCCGCATGAATTGTCGGGCGGCGAACAACAACGCGTTGCACTCGCCCGCGCCATGGCACCCCGACCTGCGATTATTTTGCTCGACGAGCCGTTTTCCAGCCTCGACCGTCGATTGAGATCCGAGCTTCGTTCTCGGACCATCAATACAATTCGTGATGCCGGCGCTGCGGCGCTGATCGTCACCCATGATGCAGACGAAGCTTTTGAGGCCGCCGACCATATTTATCTGATGGAAGATGGAAGAATCATCCAGCATGGCGACCCCGCTGCGGTCTATGCGCGGCCCAATTCGCTGACCAGCGCGCGTCTGCTCGGTGACATCAATCTCATCGAGGTCACAGCGAAATCAGGGTCGTTTGAAACGCCGTTCGGGCCGGTTTCAGCATCCGGATTGTCGGATAATGCGACTGCGCGCTTGCTGGTTCGGCCCGAGGCAATTTCAGAGTCCCAAACTGGCCCCACTTTCGAAGCCAATTCAATATTCATCCGTCAGGGTCGGCAACGTTTGAGAACTACGGCACCGGACGGAACTGACTGGATTGTGGATTTGCCCCTCACGCGCGTCATTAAAAAGGGCGAGACCATCGGCCTCGCCCTTGATGAAAACGCCTTGACGCTATTACCGACCTAGGCCGACGCTTTTGCCACTGCAGCATCTTCAAGGCGGGCGCGCGCCATTTCGTCAGCGACGACGTTTGATGGACGGCCCTCATTTTCTGCGCGATCAAGAATTTCGCCCAGCGTGGCTTCCAGACCGGCCAGCTTGCCTTTGACCCATTCCGGATCAAAATTGCCGCGAATTTCACCCATTACGTTGATGATGCCGCCGGCGTTGATCACATAATCCGGTGCGTAGAGTATTCCACGTTTTTGGAGCTCGCCACCCATTTCCAGATTCGCCAACTGGTTGTTGGCCGCACCGGCGACCATCTTCACTTTCAAACGATCAATCGTATCCGGGTTAATGACTGAGCCCAGCGCACACGGCGCAAAGACGTCTGCATCCTGATCGTAGATGACATCCTTGTCGACAATCATCGCGCCAAACTCGTCATGGTGCTTTTGCAAGGACGCCGGATCCATATCCGCAATAACCAGGCTGGCGCCCGCTTTCGACAAATGCCCACAAAGATAGCTGCCGACATGCCCGGCCGCGCCCTGTACGGCGACGCGAATTCCAGTCATATCCTCGGAACCCGTCGCCCGCTTTACACAAGCGCGAATACCACGAAACACGCCTTCGGCCGTCACGGGTGAAGGGTCACCTGATGCCGCCTTGCCTTCGGGCAGGCCTGTAACGTGCGACGTCATTTTGTGGACACTCATCATGTCAGTTGGGCTGACGCCTACATCCTCGGCCGTGATGTAATCGCCGTTCAGCGCTTCAACCGCGCGCCCAAAAGCCTGAAATAATGCGTCGCGATCAAACTCGCCCTTCGGCTTCATGATCACGCTTTTGCCGCCGCCAATCGGCAGGTCGGCCATGACGTTTTTATAGCTCATGCCCTGGGACAGGCGCAGCACGTCGTTCAAGGCATCGGCAGAGCTGTCATACGACCAGAAACGACAACCGCCACAGGATGGGCCACGCGCCGTCGAGTGGACACCGATGATCGCCTTCAATCCTGTTTTTTCATCTGTCGCGAAGAGGATTTTTTCGTGATTGTCGAAAGAGGGGTGTTCAAAAACACTCATGTTTCTTTCCGTTTTTCTGACCGGCTAAACCGGCGACGCGCTGGCCGGGGAGAAGTTTGCGCGAGGCGGCGTGGGGATAGCTCCACTTGACCTCTACGGCAAGCTTTCCACGCGCCTAATTCAGTAAAGATTTCATATTGCGCTGCACCATCGGCAATAGCTCTTCGGCAAACCAGGGGTGCTTTTTCAACCAGCCATTATTGCGCCACGACGGATGCGGAAGCGGTAAATATTTTGGCGCAAACTCACGCCAGGCAGCGACTGTTCTGGTCACATTGCCTTTATAAGCGTCTTTCAACACAAACTTCTGAGCATACGCACCGATCAGGAAAGTCATTTCCACGTCTTCCAGCTCTGCATCCAGCTTGTGTTGCCAGAGCCGAGCGCAGCGCGGTCGTGGCGGTTTGTCCCCGCCCTTGGCATCCAGCCCTGGAAAACAGAAGCCCATCGGCGTAATCGCCAATATTTCGGGGTTATAGAAATCATCTTCGCTGATGCCGAGCCAGTCGCGCAACCTGTCGCCCGACGGATCAGTAAAGGGACGCCCGGACGCATGGACGCGCGTGCCGGGTGCCTGACCGACAATCCGAATTCTGGCATGACGTGCCGCCTGAACGACCGGTCGGGGTTCAGGAATTTCTCCCTCACAGGCGCGGCAGGCACGAATATCTATCAAAAGATCGTCGAAGGTCGTCATGATTTCAGGGCAATCCTGTAAACGCCTTTGAAATCTGTCGGTTCGACCGGCTTGCCTTTTCGAAGAATGTTAACAGCACCAGCCTGGGCGAGGCGGGCAGCAGAAATCTTCACGGCCGCAAGCCGTCCTCGCCAGTTTTCAGCGTCCAGTGATTGCGCAACTTCCGCAGGGCTGATCGATTTTCCCGCACCTCTGGCTTTCACAAGCGTCAGGATCGCCGTATCTACGGTGTCGTCATTCATATCGTTCAAACCTCCGGATTATGTCATGCGAAGAGATCACCGCCCCTACTGGATGCATGCCGCATGGGAGAAATTCGAAAATGCCTGGGCACGGCACTTTCTGTCGCCCCACTTTGACCGTCTCGGCCCCTCTTCGAAGCTGACCCAACCATGGCATATAGACGTTTTTGGGCCAAATATTTCTGTCGGCACGTCCCTGCACATCGTCGCAACACCGGACCAGAAAGTGCGACTTACTGTCTGGTCACCATCCGACCATGCCGGTCGAGTAGATATTGGCGACGCCGTTTTCATTGCCCCCGGTACGCGGATTCTGGCCACGAAATCGATCCGCATCGGCCATGCCTGCCTTTTCGCGGCAAATTCGACAATCACCGATAGCGACTGGCACGGCCTTTACAACCGGATCGACCCTGCACCGGAAGGCCGCCCGGTTACTCTGGGCGACAATGTCTGGATTGGAGACGGCGCCTTCGTCGGAAAAGGTGTGACCATCGGCGACAATGCCGTCGTGGGCGCACGCTCTGTGGTGACGCATGACGTGCCCGCCAACGCGGTTGTCGCTGGCACACCGGCGAGAGTTATCAAAATGCTCGACGCCGACACGCTGATGCAAACCCGGCTCGATCTCGTGGGGGAAGTCCACAACATTACTCGTTTTATGGACGACGGCTACCGGAAATCGCTCGCAGGCAATTCATTGCTCGGCTGGTTGCGCTCGCGTCTATTCCCGCGTCGTGGCGATTAGCCGAACAGACTTTGCGGTAAAGTCCCGATGACAGCACCCGTCATCAGTGTCGCAAATGTCCCCGAAATCAGACCACGCGGCGCAAGATCGAGAATATCTTCTCGGCGGCTCGGCGCGATGGCGAGCATGCCCCCGATCATGATTCCGACGCTGGAAAAATTGGCAAATCCGCAAACCGCATAAGTCATGATCAGATTGGTGCGCGGCGACAATGTGTCGCCAATTTCGCTCAATCGGCCATATGCAACAATTTCATTCAAAGCTGTCTTGATACCCATGACGGACCCGGCATCATTGGCTTCCGCCCACGGAATGCCCGCCAGCCAGACAATGGGCGCGAACATCCATCCCAGAATACGATCCACCGACAACGGTGCGCCACCGACATCCGGAACCACACCCAGCATGGCATTCACCAATGCGACAATCGCAATAAATACCAGCAGCATCGCAATAATATTGATGAATAATTTGACCCCGTCAGTCACACCGGTCGTCAGGGCATCCATTGAAGAGTGATAGATTTCGGTGGGAATTTTTTCCGTGCTCCGGTCGATTTTTCCGTCCATATCCGCCGGATACATCAGACGGGCCAGCAAGACCGCAGCCGGAACCGAAATAAGCGAAGCGGTAACGATATGCCCGGCGGCGCCCTCAATAATTCCGCTGAGCTGGCCGACATAAACGGCCATGACAGACCCAGCAACAGTTGAAAATCCAACCGTCATGATCAGGAACAGATCGCTGCGGCTGATCAGCGGCATGCGGGGCCGGATCAAAAGCGGCGACTCGGTCATGCCGAGAAAAATATTGGCAGCCGCACCGAGGCTGGCCGCGCCAGAAAGGTTGAGGGCTTTGCGAAACGCCCAGGCGAAACCAAGCACAACGAACTCTAGGATTCGCCAGCGCCACAGCAGCGCGGAGACCGCCGACAAAACAATCACCATCGGCAAGGCCTGGAAGGCGAAAATGAATAGTCCGCCTGCATTCTCCGGGTTGACCACAAAGGGTGCAGGGCCGCCAGCCAGATAGCCGAATACGAAGTTTGCACCCTCCATTGTCGCCGATTGCAATACCTCAACGAAGCCGGTCAGAGACGCCAGAAAAGCTCGCGTAGGCGCAAGCGAATATAGCGTGATAGCAATCACGAACTGGAGGGTCAGTGCGCCGCCGATAAGCTTCCAGGGCACCGATTTTCTTGGCCCCAACAGCCAGCCAATCGCTATGAATACGAACAGCCCGAGAAAGCTTCGCATCTGCAATCCAAAATCGTCCATGAAGCCCCCACTTTGAGGCAGCCTATTCTGACCGCAACCCTTCCGGCAATGCTTGCGCGCATGGAAGTTGGCGCTAGACAGTGAGGCATGAGCATCACGAGCCCGTGCATTAAAGTCTGTTTCGTCGATCCCGACGCGAAGCTCTGTGTCGGCTGTTTTCGGACCCTGCCGGAACTGGCGCAGTGGACCAGATATTCAGATTCGGATCGCGAGAAGATCACAGCGGCCTTGCCGTCGCGTCGAGAAAACTACCGGGCCGGTAAAACAGCCCGATCAAAATAGTCCCGGATTCCGCTAGTCGGGTCTTTCCGGCGCATTATGCCGCGAATATGGCCTCCCGCAGCAGGCTGACCGCAGTTGCAACAAGGCCAAAGGCGAACAGCCGACGCAATAATTGTTCAGGAAGCGTGTGCGCAAGCCGCGCGCCAATCGGCGCAATGAAAAACGCCGATGCGGCGAGTATCAAAAACCCCAACCCGTCCACATAACCAAGCGAAGTTGGTGTGCGGCCGGGCTCATTCCACCCCCAGATGATGAACCCCAGTGCCCCGGGAACGCCGATCGCCACGCCAAACCCCGCAGCCGTTGCAACGGCTTGGCGGATGGATTTTCCACACAGCGTCATCAGGGTAACCCCAAAAACGCCGCCACCAATCCCTAACAGAGATGATAATCCGCCAATCAGCGAACCGAAACCCGCGCGAATAGCCCCGCCCGGCATCTTGTCTGCGACCTTCCAGTCAGGGCGTCCGAAATAAAACTGCGCCGCGAGTAAAAACGCCACCACGCCAAACAGCCCGGTCAGGCCCCGCCCTGGGATTTTGTCCGCTATAAAACCGCCAATCAGCGCGCCCAGCACGATCCAGGGAATCCATGTCCGCAACACGTCATAGTCCACGGCACCATGTTTGGCGTGCGATGTGACAGAGCGCAGCGACGTCGCCACAATCACCGCCAGAGACGTGCCCACAGCGATATGCATGCGCGGACCATCAACATAGCCAAGCGCGCCAAGTACAAAATAAAACGCCGGCACCATCACGACGCCGCCGCCAATACCGAAGAGCCCGGCAATCAGCCCTGCAAAAAGCCCGGTTGCGATCAGTGCGGTGGCGAGCCCGATCAATTCTGCGCTCATATCGTTTCCATTTCCTGCGATGTTGCCTCCAGGGCTTCGCGGACAACATCGAGTCCCGCCCCCTCTGCATTGGCTTTTTCGGACAGAATTCTGCGCCAACGCCGCGCGCCGGGGCGTCCGTGAAAAAGCCCCAGCAGATGGCGGGTCATGGAATGCAGACGCACACCGCGCTGAAGCTGGTCCCCCATATATGGCAAGTAGGCAAGCACGGCATCCTGTGGTGAGGAAACGGGATTTTCTGCCCCGAAGATCAGGCTGTCGGCATCCGCCAATTGCCACGGTTTGTGATAAGCGGCGCGCCCGAGCATGAAGCCATCCAGTTTTTTTGATTGTTCCAGACCCTGCGCAAGCGTTTCCAGTCCGCCGTTCAGGATAATTTCCATGTCCGGAAATGTTGCTTTCATCCGGCCCACCAGATCGTAATCCAGCGGCGGAATTGTGCGGTTTTCCTTCGGGCTCAACCCTTGAAGCCACGCCTTCCGCGCATGAATGATGACCGTCAGTATGCCGCAGGCCCTCACGCGGGCCAGTAAATCCGGGAGGGCCTGTTCGGCTTCCTGATCATCAACGCCAATGCGGCATTTCAGCGTGACCGGAATATCGACGGCCTGATTCATCGCATCGAGACAATCTGCGACCAGGTCCGGCTCGCGCATCAGGCACGCTCCGAACTTGCCGGATTGAACCCGGTCCGAAGGGCATCCGACATTCAGGTTGATTTCACAATATCCAAATTCTGCACCGTTCCGGCTGGCTTGCGCCAAATCATCGGGATCTGAGCCACCCAGCTGGAGGGCCACCGGATGTTCTTCCGGCGAGAAACCGATCAATCGTTGCACGTCGCCATGCATCACCGCCGCGCTCGTCGCCATTTCGGTGTAGAGCAACGCATTTCTTGAAAGAATGCGGTGGAATGAGCGGCAATGCCGGTCCGTCCAGTCCATCATTGGCGCCACGCTGAAACGGCGATCGGGTTGGTGTGCAGTTTTCATCGCGCTCACATAGCCCGCCAATCAGATTTCAACAAACCGAACAACATGTTTAACGCGACTCTAACCCCACAAGACTAGAATTGGCCGCAACGATGAAGGGGATCCAGCATGGCCAAGGCGGTCTTTCACAAACACCAACGCGTCTTCGTCAAGCCGGTCGGCACCTGGGCGCTTATCGAGAAGGTCAAACCGCATTGGGTCAAAGGTGTCGAAGAACCCGTTCGTATTGCGTATGATTGCGGGCTCGGACGGGATTTTCAATCCGCCGAGCTCTCGGAAGAAGAAATTGAAGACCCGGAAACCGGGCGCTGGCGTCTCATGCGCGCTAAAAACAAATGGCAGTCGCCGGATGAATGTGCCCACCATCCTTTTCCGGGATCATTTCCGATTGTCGTCACCGATGAACAGGATTGGGGAGGCTGGCGTGTGCCTGGCGCAGAATATGATCGAGACCCACAGCTCATTGAATATCAGGCCCGCCTCCTCGCGAGCGCACCGACACTCATGAAACTGGCGGAAAAAATGGAAGCGCTGGATCAGGGGGCTGATCCCCTGCCTGAGGGATTGAGGTCATTGGTCGAAGTCGCCAAAACCACGTTGAAACGAATTCGGTCACGCCCGTCGGATACATCCGACAAAGACACTCGGGCGGCTTAACTGGAGCCTAACGCTTTTGGGTTAATTGGATCAGTGTGTGAGCCACGGTTGGATACATGCCTGCTGATTTGAAAAAACTTTCGTTTCTTGTCGTCGATGACAACGCGCATATGCTCAAGATTGTCCGCACCTTGCTGGGCGGCTTTGGCGTCCAGAAAATTTATGAAGCGGCGTCCGCGCAAGAAGGCCTCGAAGTCCTCCGCAATGAGACCATCGACATCTGTATTCTCGACTTCCAGATGGAAGGCATGGACGGTCTGGAAATGATCAAGTGCATGCGCGACGAAGACAGAATGGATAACCCCTTTCTGCCGATCATCATGCTCTCTGCCTATGCGGAAAAAACGCGGATTCTTGCGGCCAGGGATGCCGGTGCAACCGAATTTTGCGCAAAGCCCATAACCGCCAATGATTTATACCGGAAAATTGGCGCGGTGATTGACCGGGCTCGCCCATTCGTTCGAACCAAGGTTTTTTTCGGCCCGGACCGGCGGCGTCATGACCCTGACAAATACAAGGGACCGGAGCGCCGGGCCGATGATCAGGCCCAGCCTAACGTCGCCTGACACCTTCCAATATTGCTGGTCGACAGCCTACCGGTTCGGTCTCTACTCTAACCGAAATGATTCGGCACGATTCACCTCCTTCTGCCAGACCCAGGGCGAAACGTCCGCACAAAGCGGATCAGCAACGATCCTCGACCGCAAATGCGTTTTCAGGAGAAGTCCGCGGCGTCGTCTGGATCGTGCTTTCCGTTATCCTGTTCACAGCGATGTTCGGAGGTGTAATCGGTTTCAAACTGTATCAGGAATCCGTTTCAACCCGGCTGGAAGCCCAGGACAGTCACGCCCGCGAGGCCGGCTATCGCGCCGAAACCGCCTCCGCTGTATTGCGAGAAACACTGACGGCATTGAGTGTAGCGGTCGCAGATGCAGGGACGTTGCCGTCAGACGAATTCCAGCAACGTCTGGAAGCCCGGCTGGCAACATTGCGCGGATTGCCCGCGGTGCGCGACCTGACTTATCTGGCGCCGGGGCAGGAGATTGCACAGGATATCGAAACCTTGGCCCGCAACGCGCTGGCTGCCGGCAATGGTCTCGTCGCGCAAACGTCGAATTCATCGGAAACCGTCAATTTGGCGATGGCTATTCCGGTACAGACCACTGATGGAGCTGTCGGCGCAATCCTTTTGCAAATTGAACCGGCAGCATTGCTGACAGAAACAGATCCGCGCCATGTTGCTATTCTTGTGGGTCCGCAGGATCAGGCATTGGCCATTCAACCACCGCGCTCCGATGGGTTGTTCACGGAACCTCTAACGGCGCGTTTTGGTCTTGAATCCGATGCAATTGACCGGATTATCCAGAGCGGCGAAGCACTCACAGGCATTACAATCGGCGAGCGTGAAATGGTGCTTGCTGCGGCTCCGCTTCCATTTGATGGGCTGAGCGTTGTCGTTATCGGAACGATGAGCATCAATCAGGGTGCTTGGGTCAGAACACGAATTCTCTACGGCCTGTTATTTATTGCGCCAGTTATTTTCGCGATCGGGTTGTCCGCCGCCTTGTCGACTCAAATGAACAGCCTCAAATCAGCGCGGCTGGCGCTGGGCGATAGCGAGAAACGCTTTCGTTTGGCCATTGAAGGCGCGCGGTGCGGCGTGTGGGATTGGGATCGTAAACGGGACACTGTTTATCTGACCGATTCATTCGCGCGAATTCTGGGCAAGGACGACGCGATGATGTTGAGCGGTACGGAATTTCTTGCCCTCTTCAATCAGCGGGATCGGGAAAGAATTGCGGCCGGAATTCGTGGATCTGTCAAAGCCGGAGATATTGACATCGAAGCGCAAGCCAGCGGCTTGCCAGTCTGGTTCCATCTTCGCGGACGCCCCTGGGGCGACATGCAGGATGGTATGTCCGACCGCCTCGTAGGTGTGGCCATTGATATCACTGAGCGCAAAGGCGCACAGGCGCGCGTGGCCGCTGCCGAAAATCGCCTGCGCGCAGCGCTGGAATCGATGTCGGAATCTTTTGTCCTGTGGGATCCGCGTCGGCGGCTGGTGATGTGGAATCGCAAATTCCGCGACTTTTTCGATTTTCCGGAATCAGCCCTAAAGCCCGGCATGAGCTACGCCGATGTAGAATCCGGCGCAGCCCGATCCATTCGCCTCGTTGAGACCGGTTCCAGCGCAAGCGATGCGTCCGAAATGGAATTGAAGGATGGACGCTGGCTACACTATTCTGAACGCGCCACCAGCGATGGCGGTCTCGTGAGCGTAGGTGCGGATATCACCGACCTCAAAAAACAGGAACGCGCGCTCAAGGAATCCGAGCAACGGCTTCGCAACACGGTTGAGGACGTTCGAAAAAACCAGCAGCGCATTGCGGAACTGGCAAATAAATACGAGCAGGAAAAAATCCGCGCCGAGGAGGCCAATCGCTCAAAGAGTGAATTCCTCGCCAATATGAGCCATGAATTACGCACCCCATTGAATGCGGTAAACGGTTTTTCCGAAATCATGTTGCGGGAAATGTTTGGACCGCTCGGCGACGACCGCTATGTCGATTATGTCAACGATATTCATACATCTGGACAACATTTACTGTCTTTAATCAATGACATCCTTGATATGTCCAAAATTGAAGCCGGCAAGATGCAGCTTCAAAAAGAGCCTGTCAGCCTGTCTGACATTGTCGAGCAGAGCCTCAGGCTTGTTAAAGCAAGGGCCGATGAGAAATCCATCCGGCTGGTTTGCGAACTTGATGACAGCCTTGCTGATTTGTCGGCCGATCCGCGAGCACTCAAACAGGTTATCCTCAACCTGCTGTCAAACGCCGTGAAATTCACACCCGAGGAAGGCAGCGTCACGGTTCGCAGCTTCAGTCTGGAAGGGCGTCTGGCCTTGCAGGTGGCAGACACCGGCATCGGAATTCCGAAAGAGGATCTGCCGCGGCTCGGGCGACCATTTGAGCAGATCGAAAGCCAACATTCCAAAAGTCATCAGGGCACGGGGCTTGGGCTGGCTCTATCCAAATCTCTTATCCAGTTGCATGGCGGCGATATTCAGATCGACAGCGAGCTGGGTGAAGGCACAACCGTTACCGTTGTCATGCCATTCGAGGATGAGGCGGAAGCGGAACAGAACACAACCGACGCCGCCGAATCTCCAGTCGGAGCCAGCGACGCAGCCTGATCAGAAACGGTCTGGTGGTGGACGCCGCCCATCTCTCGAGTCACGACGCCTGTCAGCGCCTTGCGGCGGGCCGCGGCGTCCAGCCTGCATCGCCCGCATTCTTTGATCTGGCGGCAAGTCGGCTACAACTTCCAGCACGATTCCCTCGAATAATTCTTCGATTTCAAAGCGCGTCGCCCTCAACTCGTTGAGCGCATCAGCAACCGATTCGGGATCATACGGCGTCGCCGCCATGGCCGCTTGCGCTTCCTGTTGGGCATTGCGTGCCTGGAACATCAGGCGGCGTATTGTCTCACGCTGCGCATCAAAACGTTCACGGGCGATCCCGCGTTGTGATTCAGGCAGGTTCTGCACAAAGGCGCGTACATTAAACCCACCTTCGCGACGCTCGCCCCGGCCTGGAGGAGGCATGGGAAGCCGGTCGTGGTGAAGCATGTCGGAAATATGCGGTCGCCCGACCAATTGGTGAAGGACAAGGCCTGTCATCACGCCATTCGCCGTCAGCGAAATGATCAATGCGACGATCCAGGGCAAAGCACGGTTCATGCGTCGCTCCACTCCCAAGCCATCCAGTCTTCCGCCAGCCCGTCAAAAGCGTCAGTGTATTCAAGCGAAACCACGGAATTTGCCTCGTTCGGCCCGACAAGCGCGCCCCCAAAACCACCCGCCAGTCCGACGAATAAAGCAGCTGCAGCCGCAATGGCAGGACGTTTCCAGCCTGCATCGAAAACCGCTTCGGGCAAAGTAGCCAGAATACGGTGTTGTAAAAACTCACTTCCAGGCAAATGGAAAGGCGCGTCGAGTTTGTGGTCGAGCTCTGTCGCGGCTTGAAGGTAATTACGTAGCTCGCCGTGTTTTTCGATCAAAGCTTTTGCATCGTGCTGCACGGCTTCGGGCCACCGCGAAATATCACCGCCCCAGGCATCGGCCAATTCTTTGAATCTGTTCTCGTTCATCACGTCACCGCCACTATTGTTTCTTGATCATCGGCCTGACTGGACAACAATTCATCCCGTTGCGGCATCAAGAGGGATTTCAGTTTTCGCCGAGCGCGCGCCAGCAGCGATTCAAGCGCATCGACGCTGATGTCCAACTCTTTCGCCGCATAAATATTGCTATGACCCTGAAAGTGGCACAATTCCAGCGCGACTCGTTGACGCTCCGGCAATCTGCCGATTGCAACCAGTACCGCATTATTTGTTTCAGCGCTGATCATCTGCTCATCCGCAGACGGGCTTTCATCGTGAATTTCAGGCGGCGTTTCCATATACGCCTCCCGTTTTTTTCTTAACCTGTCCAGGCACAAATTGGTGGCGATCCGGGCCATCCAGCTTTCAAGTCTGGCCGTACCAGGTTTCCAGCGGTCAGCGGCGTTCCAGGCCCGAATAAACGTATCCTGTGCAACATCTTCGGCTTCCACCGGGTCGCGCAACATTCGATGTCCAATTGCCAATATCACCGGCAATGACCTTTCCATCAAAATTCTGGCCGCGGACTTGTCGCCTGAAGCGATGCGCCGCATTAATGCCGCATCTTCCTCAGCTGAAAACTTTGCCGGCCTCTGGCCGGGTGGAGGGTCGAAATTCATTCCGATCAATACGCTTTCTTCCCCTCCTCATCCCCCGGCTTCGTCTAGTCGCGCCACCAGAAGCGACGGCCTTCGCGACGTTCCCGTGCGGATTCCACCGCTGTATCGAGTTCATCGGGTGATATAACGCTATCACCATTCGAATCCAGCCGTTCGAAAATCCGGTTTTCTCCGCCAAGAAATTCATCGCGGGAAATTTCGCCATCGCCATTGGCGTCCCGGTCCTCATGAGCGCCACCGCGGCGGCCTCGGCGACGACCTTGATGTTCACCGTCCGATTCAGCCTCATGAATGCTGGCAAGGCGCTGATGCATGGGCGAGCGGTCGGCGCTCGACAAAACGCCGTCGCCATTGCGGTCCATCCATTCAAACATTTCTGCCTGAAGCGTCTGCACTTCGGCCAGGGTAATATGGTTGTCGCCATCGGCATCTGCCGCCCGCAACATCATCATCGCGCGTGCAGGTCCGCCGGCGCCGCGACCCGATTGACCTCCATGTCCACGATGCTGTGCATCAGCTGCGGCGGCAAACGTCATTGCGCCGGCCAGACCGGCAATAATTAGGGAGGATTTCATTTTAGTCTCCTGATTGTGACCTCGCACCCCATTCAACGAAACGCGGGACCAAATCCGTCGCATCGTCCTGCAAACATCCCAAACACGTTTCAAACGTCACCCGGACCCGCTCGGCCTGCCGGGCAATATGCGAAGCAAGTTCATCCATATCCCGACATCCGGCAAGTTCCGAAAGACGTTGAGCAAATGCATTTGATGCAGCTCCAGCATCAAAACCGCTGCCGTGCGCTGTGCGAATAATTTGCGACAAACTCAGCCAGAGTTGCATTGTGTCCGATAGCTGTTCGGCCTCGTCGGCATTGATGAGCTCGCACTTCGCCAGCATGGCGATCTGGGCAACTGTATTCGCCTCGTGCCGGTAGGGCGCTTTCTGAGCGAGCAAAAGCTGACCGGCTTGCGCGATAAATTCGATGTCCAGAATTCCGCCTGGGCGCAATTTCACGTCCCACGCCCCTTTTGCCTGCCGTTCACGTTCAAGTCGACGGCGCATATCGAGCACATCATCGACAATCCGATCGGCAGCAACAGGGTGGGTCAAGGCTGACGCAATGTCGGCCTCGATCAGGCGCGCCAGATCATCGCTGCCGACGATTACCCGCGCCCGGGTGAGCGCCATGCGTTCCCATGTCCACGCGCTCTCGCGGTAATACTCTCCGAAACTGGATAGACGCACCGCAACCGGACCGGCTTTCCCCGACGGCCGCAACTGCATATCGGTTTCATACATTGTGCCTTCCGCGGTCGGCGACGAAAGGGCGCTGACCAGCCTTTGGGTCAGGCGTGCAAAATAGGCGGGAGCGTCATCCGTTTCTGAGTTTTCCGGATTGTAGATAACCATAAGGTCGAGGTCGGAATCCGCAGCAAGCTCATAGCTGCCCAACTTCCCGAGCCCCAATACGGCAAATTCACCCGGTGGCGGCCCATGACGTTCCTGCATTTGTTGAAGTGCAATGTCCGCCATCGCCGCTATCGCAACGTCCGCCACATGGCCAAAGGCTTTGCCGGCATCCGCCGCGCTAGCGCGACCCAACAATAGCTGTGCACCGATACGGAAGCGTTCTTCGCGCACCAGACGTCGGCCGCGATCCATTGCATCCTCTGCATCAAGTGCTTCCGACATCTGGAACTGCATCCGGTCGAACTGGTCGTCCGGACCATCGTCTTTCAATGGCATGGAAAACCGGGCATCCAGCATGACATCTATGACCGCTGGACGCTGCGCCAATGTAGTTGCCATTCGCGGTGCCAGTCCAATTATCGCAACAAGTTCACGCGCAAGATCGGGTTCATTTTCAAGCATGGAAAGCGGCTGTACACCGCTCGGCAAACCCTCGATGAAAGATGCAAACCGCGTAAAAGCCGAATCCGGTTCGCCGGTGGCCGACATCGCACGCAGCAGCCGGGGCGCCACCCGCGTCAACACCTGCCGCGCGCGCGTCGTCCGGACCGCCCGCGCCTTTCCGGCCAGCCACGCATTCATTCTTGCCCAGGCCGTGTCCGGGAATTTGAACCCGAGCGCTTCGAGCGTCTCCAGCGTTTCACGCGTCGGTTCAACGCCGGTGAAAACAAGACTTCCCAAATCGTCCGCAAGACTGTCGCCACGCGCAAATTGTTCGGTGAATTGCTGGTGAACGCTGCGGAGCGTTGATTCTACGCGAGCATCAAGCGCGTCGAGCGTCTGGCATTCGGAAAGTCGTGCAACACGTGCGCGCAAGGCATCGTCAATCGGCAAGGATTGGGTTTGCTCGTCATTTATCATTTGCACACGGTGTTCAACCTGCCGCAGAAATCGGTAATTCTGCCGTAGAGTGTCGGCAACCCCGGTATCAACAATCGACTGCGCCGCCAGACAATCCAGCGCTCTGTACGGCGATGCCACGCGAATCTCACGCATTCGGCCACCCATCACCAATTGTGGAATCTGGGCGTAGAATTCGATTTCCCGAATACCGCCTTTCCCCAATTTCAGATCATGTCCGGCAGGCCTGATTTTCGCGCGATCACCGACCGCCTGTATCTGCCGGGCAAGCGAGTGAATGTCTTCGACGGCGGCGTAATCGAGCGTGCGGCGCCAGATGAAGGGGCGCAGAGCCTGCAGGAAATCCCGAGCCGCCACCTCATCACCTGCACAGGGTCGCGCTTTGATATAGGCGGCTCTTTCCCAGTTCTGACCCAGCGATTCGTAATAATTCATCGCGCCATTGATCGAGAGAATTGGCGGTGTGGCCGAGGGATCCGGACGAAGCCGCAAATCGACGCGGAAAACATATCCCTCGGCCGTATTCTCGTTCAGCAATTGCGCCAGCGCCTTGATCAGACGCGGCAGTCTCTTGCCCGGATTTTCGGCAACAGCCCCGGTCAGCAATTCCGGGTCATAGAAGGCAACCAGATCAATATCGCTGGAAAAATTCAGCTCATCCGCGCCCAACTTGCCCAAGGCAAGAATAAACACGCCGGGCAAGGGATTATCAAAATTGTCGAAGGCTTCAAACTTGCCTTCCGCATGTCCCAGACGCACAAGTCCTGCCAGAGCAGAACGCACGCATATGTCCGCAAATTCCGACAAGTGTTTTGCGGCATTCATGACATCAAGTGCGCCGGCGAGCTCGGCCAACGCGAGCACGAGATGCGCGTCACCTTTCAGCGTTCGCAAACGCGACTCAAATTCCGTCGCGCTCTGACATTCCAGCCCAGCCGCGACAACGGCGCTTTTGAGGCCTGACAACACCGTATCGGTCGACTGTTCGCATAGAGATTCGAGCATGGAGGCGCGCGACCTCGCCAGCCGCGACAGATAGGGTGAGTTAGCGAAAACGCAATTCAGAAACCGAACGTCGCCTTCCGGGAGTTGTCCGGGATACTCGCAAGGTCGTTCGCCGCCTTCGACGAGAAGCGGAGTGAAGGTCCGTCGGGAAAATAGCGTTTCGGTATCCACCATGACGCGAAGCCTTACTGCTTTGCAGTCATTTTCAAGCCTTCTTTGCGACAAGCGGGAAAATCATTGCAATTCGCAGTCCCGGACCGTGCATTTCAACATCACCCGGGCCATCATCCAGCATGAGGTAAGCGTGGTGAACGTCGGCAATGGCTTTGACAAGACTGAGCCCTAGCCCCGACCCCGGTTGATTTCTCGATTGTTCCAGCCGCACAAACCGTTGGGTCGCGCGCAGCCGGTCGGCTTCCGCGATCCCCGGCCCGGTATCCGTGACGGAGATTTCGGCGCGCCCGTCACTATGCCGCCGTAGCCTCAGCTGTATAGCCCCGCCGTCCGGCGTGTATTTTACCGCATTGTCCAGCATGTTCGCCATCGCTTGAGAAACCAGACTCGGATCGCCCCGCACTTTCAATCCGTCTTCAACCTGCAAACCAAAACTATGGCCGCTGTCTTCACACACGGGCTCGTATAATTCGCCGATATCCGACACCAGTGGCGCGGGATCGAAGAGTTGGAAAGACTCGCGCCGCTCACCGGCCTCGATACGGGAAATGCTCAAAATTGCGTTGAAAACGCTCAATAATTCATCGGAATCAGCCATGGCCTGCTCAAGCGCTGCCTGGCGGCTTTGCTGATTTCCTCCGGCGCGCAATGCATCTTCCATACGATTGCGCATCCGCGTCAGCGGCGATCGCAAATCGTGCGCAATGGAATCCCCGACATTCCGCATCCGGTGCATCAATTCTTCGAGACGGTCCAGCATGGCATTGAAGTTGGCGGATAATTCATCAAGCTCGTCGCCGGAACCATTACGCGGCGCGCGTTGGGTAATATCACCGCCTTTAACCGATCTGGACACGGTATTGATCGCATCCAGACGCCGTGAAAACCGGCGGCTCACCACAACGCCCGAAAAAATACCCAGCGCGATCACCAGCGCGGACGCGGCGAGAATGGCGCGAAGGAGGCGACCGATCAGCCGGTCTTCATTTTCGAAATCAACGCCGATAAAGACCGAATAACCGTCGCCGATCTCGACGATTCGGGCACGCGCGCGGCGGCTCGTCTGATCATCACCTGCGTCACTTACGGGCGCGCGGCCATAGGTAAAGTCCAGCCATCCATCGGGATCGGCCTCGGCCGTTGGAACCCCGTTCAAATTGCCGGAAAGCAGGCGGCCATTGGGATTGATCAAAAGATATAGAAAATCGCTGCCGCCGGCTGTCCGCTGCAGAATATAGCGATTGACGCCATTTATCCCGGCGTCAGCGTATCGACGCTCCACGGCCTCCAGCTCGTCTGTAATGACCGCATCTGTCCGGCTTAAGGCCGCTCCCGCAGAAGCCGCATAGACGAAAGCCAGAATCAGAAAACTCGAAAGCGCAAACAAAGCTGCTGACAACAAGGTCAGGCGAAAGGCGGTCGTTCGTACAAATGACGGCAGTCTGTGTGTCATTCTGTCGGTCTCCAGGCGTTATGCCTGGAGCCGATAGCCTGCACCACGCACCGTATGAAGCAATGCGTCTTCAAAGGGTTTGTCAATTTTTGAGCGCAAGCGCGAGATGTGGACATCAATCACATTGGTCTGGGGATCGAAATGATAATCCCAGACCTTTTCCAGCAACATGGTCCGGGTCACAACCTGTCCGGAATGTTTCATTAGAAATTCCAGCAGTCTGAATTCGCGTGGCTGCAACAGAATTTCTTCACCGCCGCGCACGACTTTGCGAGCCAGCAGGTCCATTTCAAGATCGCCAACGACCAGCTTGGTGCGAACCGCTTCCGGGTCACGGCGACGCGCAAGCGCTTCGATGCGGGCCAGCAATTCTGCAAAAGCATAGGGTTTGACCAGATAGTCATCGCCCCCTGCCTTCAATCCTTCGACACGATGGTCGACTTCACCCAATGCGGAAAGAATCAGAACCGGTGAGGAAACGCCTTCATCACGAAGCGTTTCCACGACGGACAAACCATCGAGCATCGGCAACATGCGATCCACGACCAGGATGTCGTATTCGGACGACCGCCCCATTTCGAGGCCTTCTTCACCGTCCGCGGCATGATCGACAACATGCCCGGATTCCTTCA
>BQJI01000023.1 GCA_021604625.1 Hyphobacterium sp.
TGGACGGCAGGGCCGCACGACCGGCGGCCTCAGTGCGTCCTTTGTCCAGTCCGACGGCATAGATGTGTCAGGGACAGGTGGCGAAAGTGATGGCTATACGCGGGTATTTGTCTCGACCACAGGCCGCGTGGCGCTGGCGGAAGGTGAGTCGATTCAATGGGCTGCGCGCGTTGCAGATTTTGAAAGCGAATTTGATTCCGATTCTGATTTCAATGGCTTGCTGAATGACACAGCCGAGCATAGCGACGGTCAACAGGCTGCGCTGGGGGGGCGGCTGACGCTCCGGCGTTTCGGATTTCAGCACGACATCGCCATAAACGCTTCGCAGGATCGCCTGGAGACTTTCAATGTCGGCATTCCTCAATCCAAGACGGAGGCCCGGCGTCTGCAATCCTATTATCAGGCCACTGGCAACTGGCAGATAGGCGGGGCGAGCCACCGCCTGACGGGCTTGCTGGAAGTCGAAGGCGTGCAATTTGAAAGTTTCGCGGGCGTCGGTGCGGGCTCCAATCAATCGCGCGATATCAACAACACCGCGATTGCAGCCGATTACCGGTTTTCGAGCGGTCCGGCACGGTTGTCCGCATCCCTTCGGCAGGACCAGAATGATGAGTTTGAAAACGCCACCACATGGCGGTTTGGCGGCGCCTGGGCATTCGATGACGTTGGCGGTCGCTTGCGGGCGAGTTTCGGCGATGGGGTCAAAAATCCGGGGATATATGAGCTCTACGGCTTTTTCCCGGGAAGCTTCATTGGCAATCCCGCTTTAACGCCGGAGCGATCACGTGGCTGGGAAATCGGCTGGGATCAGACGCTGGGTGAAATTGGGCAGGTGTCGTTGACGTGGTTCGAGGCGCGCTTGGAAGATGAAATCTATACCGATTTCGGTGCTTTTCCTTTCACGGCGCGCAACCGCTCGACGCGGTCCCGGCGCAGCGGGCTCGAATTCGACACGGCCTTTATGCCGATTGCTGGATTGAACGTCACCGCGTCAGCCACACATTTGGAGGCTGTGGAAAATGGCATGCCGGAGCTGAGGCGACCTGAATTTACCGGCAGTTTTGCCATTAACTGGTCGCCCGCGGCGGGCGACTGGCAAATCGGTCTGGCAGCCGATCACACCGGCCAGCAGCTGGATACCGATTTTTCAACCTTCACCACGGTGAATTTACCGGCCTACACGCTGGTGTCTGCACGGCTGGAATGGCAGATGGCTGAAACTGTTGGGCTTTATGTGCGCGGCACCAATTTGACAGACGAGGAGAGGGTAGATGTCCTTGGATATACATCTGAAGGTCGCGGCCTGTTTGTGGGTATTCGTTTCGGCGAATAGCGAAGCCAGCGACCCGGTCCGCATCGTATCGGCGGACCTTTGCGCCGATATCTATGTTATTGCGCTGGCCGCACCCCGGACGATCGCTGCCTTGTCCTGGCAAGCGGGGCAGACCGTCTCTGCCGCGCCGGACTGGGCGCTCGAATTGCCCCGCGTCAATGGAGACGCCGAGCGCCTGATTTCTCTCAATCCGGACATGGTGATATTCGGGCCCGGCGGCCCGGGTGAGGCCGCCCGGTTCCTTGATCTGGCCGGTATCGACTACATGTCGGTTCAATGGGGCGAGACCTTTCAGTCCGTCGGCGCCAATCTTGAAGCCATCGGCCGCCGTCTCGGGCGTGAAACCACAGCGGATGTGTTGCGCAATGATCTGGTCGCCCGGCAAAGAGACTTGCAGCGCAGAGCGGAAACGCGAAACCGGACGCCAGACGTATTCTATCTCAGCGCGACCGGCGGGGCAGCCGGTGCCGGCACGCTGGTGGATGAAGCGATCCGGTTGGCGGGCGGGCGCAACGCGGCCGCAGAAGCGGGTGCAACGGGCTGGCTGGCCGCAGATGCTGAATGGGCTTTCCGGGTCAGCCCGGATCTGATCGTGACCAGCTATTTTGTCGACGGTTATTTCACCCGCTCAGATATCGGCCGGCGACATTCCGCTTTCCGACATTTACTCGATTCGGCGCCGCGCATCGACGTGCCGGCGTCGGCTTGGTCGTGCGCCGGTCCAAACCTGATCGACGCCGCTGAACAAATTGCCGAGGCGCTGGATGATCTGGAGGGCGGCTCATGAGGGATTTCCGAATTGTCGCAGGTCTTGTTGGCTTGTGTGGAATTGCCGCGATTGCCGGGCTTTTCGCCGGCGGGTTTCCAGTTTCAGAATGGCTGGACGGCGAACCGGCGGCCCGCCTCATTCTGATTGAATTGCGCCTGCCGCGCATTGCTTTGGGATTTCTGGTTGGAGCTGCGCTGGGCATTTCTGGTGCGGGTTTGCAGGGTTATTTTCGCAACCCGCTGGCCGATCCGGGCGTGATCGGTGTCTCGGCAAGTGCAGGCTTGGGTGCAGTGGCCGCGCTCTATTTTGGCCTCGCAGCCATGTCCGGGCTGGTCTTGCCTGCCATGGCGATTGCCGGGGCGGGGCTCGGTGGTGTGACATTGCTTCTGATTGCCGGGCGCGGTGCGACGGCGACAACATTGATCCTGTCCGGCGTGGCGGTTGGCGCGCTGGCCAATGCGCTGGTGGCGCTGGCGATGAATTTCTCGCCAAACCCCTGGGCGCTCTCGGAAATCGCCTACTGGCTGATGGGGTCGCTGGCCAATACCAGTTGGACGGACGTGAAACTGGCGACACCGCTCATCGCCTTTGGTGGCCTGGTAATCTGGTCGACACGCCGCGATCTGGATGCCCTGACCATGGGCGAGGAAACCGCCCGCTCCATGGGCGTGAATTTGCGCGGCGTTCAGATCAGATTGATTGCCGGAACCGCGCTGGCGGTCGGCGCCGCTGTCGCCGTGGCTGGAGCGATCGGTTTTGTCGGCCTTGTTGTGCCGCACCTCCTGCGCCGATTTGTCGGGCATGAGCCCGCCCGGCTACTACTGCCGTCTGCGCTTGGCGGCGGCGCGCTGCTGGTTCTGGCCGATACCGCTACGCGGATTTTGTCGGGAGAGGGCATCGCGCTCTATCTGGGCGTAACGACGGCAATGCTCGGTGTGCCCTTCTTTTTTCATCTGGTCCGTTCATCGGCGAGGCAGGCACCATGACACTGCGATACGAGATCGGCGCTCTGGAGTGCCGGTATGGCATGCGAACCGCCTTGCGGATCGAACCACTGGGATTGAACGCTGGCGAGCTGACCGCGATTGTGGGTCCGAACGGGGCAGGAAAATCGACCCTGATCAAAGCTCTCGCGGGATTACTGCAACCTGTCACCGGGGAGATCCGGCAAGCCGGCATCCAGCTCCATCGTTTTTCCGATAGGGAAAGGGCCCGCCGCATCGCCTATCTGCCCGCTGATTCCCGCCTGGCCTGGCCGCTGACGGCAAGGCGTGTGGTGGAATTGGGGCGGCTTCCATTTCTCAAACCTTTGTCGAAACCGTCGGCTCAGGATCAGGACCGGGTTGATGACGCCATAGAGAGGGCGGGCGCAGCGGGATTGACTGATCGGCGCTTCGATGCGCTGTCCTCCGGCGAGAAGGCGCGGATTTTGCTGGCGCGGGCATTGGCGACAGATGCACCCACGCTTCTGCTTGACGAACCTGCCGCAGCGCTGGATCCGCGCCATCAATTGGCGGTCACGCAATTATTGAAAACCGAGGCAGAGCGCGGCGTTTGCGTTGTCATTACCGGGCATAGTCTGGAGCTTGTCAGCCGCTTCGCTGATCGGGTTCTGGTTGTTGATGAGGGCGGGATTGTTGCCGATGGCGCGCCGGACGAGGCTTTGCGACCCGATATTCTCAAACGCGTCTTCGGCCTGAATGCGCCCGGCGGCGTGCCGCGCCTCGACTGGTCGCTGGCCTAGTTTGAGAAGGTCATGCCCGGCGCCGGCTTTCGCGCTTCACCGGCGGAAACCAGCATGGCGTCCGCCGCGCGATTGAATGCATCAGGCACCGGTCCCGCATCGAAGGCGACCGGGCGTCCGCTATCGGATCGCTCGCGCAATTCAATCGTCAGCGGAATTTCGCCAAGAAATGGCACACCCATTGCCTCGGCTTCGGCGCGGGTTCCGCCATGTCCGAATATTTCACTCGGTTCTCCGCAATGCGGGCAGAGAAAGACGCTCATATTCTCGATCAGGCCGAGGATCGGGGTGTGGGTCTTTTCAAACATGGCGATGGCTTTGCGCGCATCGTCCAGCGCCAGGTCTTGTGGCGTGCAGGCGATGACAGCACCGTCGAGCGCGACCGTCTGGGCGATGGCCAGTTGAGCATCGCCCGTGCCGGGCGGCATGTCGATGATCAGTACGTCCGGCCGGTCCCAGTCGGTTTCGTTCATAAATTGCTGGATTGCGCCCTGAACCATCGGGCCGCGCCAGACGACCGGTTGGCCCGGCTTGGTAAGAAAGCCCATCGAAACGATTTTGATACCGTGCGCTTCGGCAGGTTCGATCCCCGAATCGGTTTTCCGCAGCCCTTTGATATCTGTCAGGCCGAACAGTCGCGGGATGGAAGGACCGTAGATATCGGCATCGAGAATGGCGACGCGCTGTCCGCTCTTGGCCAAAGCCGCTGCCAGATTGGCCGCAACGGTGGATTTTCCGACACCGCCCTTGCCGGCTGCAACCGCGATAACAAGATCAGCAGGCTTGGGCGCGTCTGGCTTGGCCTGCCGGGGCGTCGGCTTTGCCGCATCGCCCGCCGCACGTTGCAAAGTCGTGATAATTCGTACCCGCTCGACACCGTCCAGAGCGAGTGCCGCCGCCTCGATTTCCGCCTTCAGCGACTCGGTTTCCGCGCTGGCGTCGGCTTTCAGCACAATTGTGGCAACGCCATTGGCGATAACCGCGCCGTCCAAGCGACCAGCATCGGATAGTCCGCTGCCGCTGGCGGGGTCGGCGATCTCGTTGAGTCGGGCGAGCAATACGTCGGACATGCCATCTTCCTCGAATGTGATTGCCGTCAACATAGGCATGTGCCAGCCGTCGCCAAGGCCCGGCATTGGGCCTTGCGGCTAACATTTTGATTATTCTGCAGAAATGGTGGGCGCGGCAAGGATTGAACTTGCGACCCCTACGATGTCAACGTAGTGCTCTCCCACTGAGCTACGCGCCCGTCCACCAAGGGAGGCGAGCTATTAGCGTCGCTCTGCGATGGATGCAAGATGAAGGTGCATGCGTGGAGCCGCAGCCCCCCACCTGAATGCCCTATGACTTTTATGCAACATTCGCGGCGGAAATACGGCGAAGATGGGGCGTGCGCTTTACGAGCGAAGGCTGGACGTTGATAGTGAGGTCAGGAAAGTAGCCACTTTCCGGCTGTGTGCGTTCGTCTCGGTATCAAAAGCTGCGGTGAACCAAGAAATTTAGATAGTCATGAAGGGGTATGACAGTGAGCAGTTTCTGGGATCGCGAGCGTCTCCTACGCTCAACCATTCTGGCAGGCTTCGCTGCGGCGGGTCTGGCAGGTGCGTCTGCGTATGCGCAAGACGTTGATGAAGATGAGGAAGCGGTAGAGGAAGAGGAAGACGAGG
Organism: Hyphobacterium sp.; assembly: GCA_021604625.1. Classification (GTDB taxonomy): domain Bacteria; phylum Pseudomonadota; class Alphaproteobacteria; order Caulobacterales; family Maricaulaceae; genus Hyphobacterium. The sequence continues at coordinate 5,514 of BQJI01000023.1, forward strand.
ATACGGTTGTTGTAACCGGTTCACGTATTCAGCGCTCTGAATTCAACTCGCTCTCTCCTGTGCAGGTTATTTCGGGCGAAGTATCGCGCGACGTAGGCCTGGTGAACGCTGCCGAGATCCTGCAATCGCAGGCTCAGGCCACGGGTACTCAGATCGACACCACATTCGTTGGTTTCGTTCTTGATAACGGCCCGGGCTCGGTTCAGCTGAACCTTCGCGGCCTGAACGCCGAGCGGACACTGACCCTGGTCAACGGCCGTCGTCTGGCGCCTGCCGGTATCGGTGGTGCACCGACCAGCCCGGATCTGACATTGATCCCGGGTCTGATCATTGAACGCATCGACCTGCTGCTGGATGGCGCTTCGTCCATCTACGGTTCGGACGCTGTGGCCGGTGTGGCTAACGTGATTTTGCGCCAGGACTTCGAAGGCGTGGAAGTGCAGTACAACCGCACGACCCCGTTCGACTCCGGTGGTGAAACGACTCAATTCTCCGCAGCCTGGGGTATCAACTCCGATCGTGGCTTTGCGGGTTTTGCATTCGAATACAATAACACTGAAGCCCAGCTTCTCGGTGATCGCAGCTTTACACGGGGTTGCCCGCGTAACTACGAAGTCGGCAATGATGGCGTCATCCGTACGGTTGATGTTTCAACGCACGATTACAGCACTGCCGCTGCAGGCTCGATCAATGCCGGTCGGAATGTCGGCCTGTTCACGGGTGCGAACGCATCGTGTAACACATCGCTGATCAACCGCCTGTTCATTCCGGTTGGTTTCGGTTCGACCTACTTCACACCTGGCTTTACCAATATCGGTGTTCCGAACTTCTCGGAATCCAATCTCGGTGGTCCAGTTGGTGGGCCGCTCGGTTCCAACGCATGGAGCCTGGCGCGTCTGCAAGGTCAGCCTGGTCCGTACACGACCGACTTCGACTTTGCTTCACCGCTCTATAACCAGAACACGGCATCCAACTATAATGAGCAGGATTTCATTCCTGAGCAGCAGCGTTGGAGCTTCTACAGCTATGGCGAACACGACATCAGCTGGGGCAGCAATACCAGTGCTTATTATGAGCTGCTGGTTGCCAATCGTCAGTCGACGATCAACAGCCTTGATCCGGGTTTCTTCCCGACCGTTCCAGGCAACAACCCGTTCAACCCGTGTAACCAGACATCCAACCCGAATGGTGTAAACTGCCTGGGTACGGTGTTTGGTGTGAACTTCGGCAACCTGGATGTTGTTCCGATCGTTCAGATCCTCGGCGAACGTGATCGTCAAACTGCGGACATCACACAGATCAGTTCTGTGATCGGTTTCCGTGGCGATATGCCATTCTTCAACTCCTGGAACTATGATCTGTCGATGAGCTATGCTCGTTCGGATGGCTTCAGCCGTTTCGTCGGTGTTGATAATGATCGCCTGCAACTGTCCCTGAACACGTCGCAACGTCTGCCGAACGGCCAGATCGTTTGTGGTATCGACATTGATGGTGACGGTCTCCCGGACAATGAAGTCGGCGCTTTCGGCGGCGAATTCCTGAGCAATGTTCCGTGTGTTCCGATCAACCTGTTCCAGTCTTCCCTGTATCAGGAAGGTGGCGGTGTTCTGACGCAGGCCGAGATGGACTATCTTCTCGCGCCGGCAACGATCCGTACCGTATATGAGCAAATGCTCATTGGCGGCACGACATCGGGTACGCTCTTCTCGCTGAACAATGGTACAGATGTGCCGCTGGTTCTGGGCTTCGAATACCGCCGTGACACCATTGAGTCACAAGCGGACGATACCTTCGGACGTGGCGACATCATCTTCCGTTCGGCCGACCAGGGCGCAACGGGTAACCGCTATCTCTGGGAAGCTTTCTTCGAAACGGAAATCGTGCCGATCCGCGGTCGTCGTTTTGCTGAAGAAATCACCATCAACCTTTCCGGTCGGTGGACAGACGAGAGCAATTACGGCACCGACGTTACCTACTCCATCAAGGGTAATTGGCGTCCAACCAACTGGCTGAACTTCCGTGGTTCGTATGGTACGTCCTATCGCGCACCAAACGCCCGCGAGCAGTTCCTTGCTGGCCAAACCGGTTTTGCGACTGTGGCTGACCCGTGTGTCGTTCCAACGGCTGCACGTATCGACCACGACAACAACCCGGCAACGCCGCTTCAGTATAACGCAAACCTCGACACCCGTTCGACGATCACCATCGCGAACTGTCAGGCTGCGGGCGTGGATCCATTGTCACTGGGTCTGGCAGGCAACTTGCTGCCGAACACGTCGGTTGAAACCGCTTCTGGTGGTACGACCTTGCTGAACCCGGAAACATCGATCTCCCAGACTTGGGGCGTTGTCGCCGAGCAGCCTTGGTTCGAAGGTTTCGATCTTCGCTTTGCAATGACCTATTATGACATCTCTGTCAGCGACTCGGTAAACGAGCCAACGGCAGCCTTCATTGTCGGTGATTGCTACAACACCATTCCGGGCTTCCAGTCCGCCTTCTGTCAGCGTATCCAGCGTGATGGTAGTGGCTTCCTGAACTTCATCGATGCCTCTTTCATCAACATTGGTACGATCAACTCGAAGGGCGTGGACTTCAACCTGGTCTACACCGACGAAATTCCGTGGTTTGGTGGATGGGGCCTGACGGTCGACACCCGCGCAACCCGTCTGAACGAGCAGATCTTCAACGTTCAGGGCACACCGGATGACAATGCCGGTGAAACGGAATCACCACACTGGACAGGTAACGTCCGTGTCGCACTTGATCGCGACAACTGGCGCTTCACCTGGCAGACCCAGTACATTGGTGGCGGTGAAGAAAACAATCCGGGTGCAACAGGTGTAACCTGCCGTCAGGTTAACGCAGCGGCCACTGGCCTCACAAACTGCGGCACACCGGTTTACTACACGGATGAGTATCGCATGCACACGCTCGGTGTAACTTGGACACCGGATACGTGGGTCATCAACTTTGGTGTACGTAACATCTTTGATGATGAGCCTCCGGTCGTTGACCCGGCGGGTGTATTCGCCATCGGCAACGTGCCGATCGGTATCGGCCACGACCTTCGTGGACGTCGCTGGTTCCTTGGCGTACGCAAATCGTTCTAGTTCAGAACGACGACTGAAAAGAGCGGCTCCGGAGAAATCCGGGGCCGTTTTTTTGTGCCTCCATGCAAAAAATGGCATGCTCAGGTGCGCGTCACACGCCTCATTGCCTTGCACGCAATGGCCTTATTGGGCAAATATGTTCGCAATGTTTGGGACCAGACATCCGTAAGGGGAGTCAAAATGCGTAATATTCTATTCGGCCTGATCGCCGGCCTTCTAACCGTATCAACGGCCCACGCTCGTCAGGGCGAAGTTATGCCGCTTGAAAATTTCGCAACCTACACGGCCGTCAGCAATGTCGCGCTTTCACCCGATGGCGAGCATATCGCAATCATGCGGCTGACCGCGCGCGACGGTGATTACATTATCGAAGTCCGGTCCACCGATGATCTTACGGCAGAGCCGGTACGTCTCGGTGCGGAACGTATGGAAATGCAATTCATGTTCTGGGTTGGACCTGAACATCTCTGGGTCAATTTTCGGCAACAGGTTCGCGATCAGATTGAAGGTGTGAACCAGGGCGTTTACGAGACCAAGCAAGCCATTGTTCACTGGTCTGGCCGCGGTGGCTTCCGTGAATTGCCGGATGACGCAAGCATTGCCAGGATTATGCGCGGTGATCCCGATAATATCATTATTCGCACAGCTGGCCTCAGCAATGAAACAAATGTCGAGGATTTGCGCGGGCAATCTATTGGCCGCGTCTCTACGCCGGATTTTTTCCGGTACAATGTTCAAACAGGCCGGCAAACCCGGATCTTGCGCGGTAATTCGCGGTTCCAGGGTTTTGTTCTCGATCAACAGGGCGACCCGCGTTTCGCAACCGAGCTGAACCGCGCCGATCGTACAGTTCATTATTTCTGGCGCCCCGATCCCAGCGATCCGGATTGGCGCGAAGTCCTAGGTTTCGAAATTGAGGATTATGAGCGTTACGGCCAGACCGGCATCAATGTTGTCGGATTTGATCCGAACAATGATACGCGGGCCTATGTGCTGGCGCATAATGGCGAAAACACCATTGGCGCGCACATTATGAATCTCCGGACCGGTGAGTATGTCCGCACGATTTATCAACGCGAGGATGTCGATATTCGCGGCTCTCGCTTTGAACCCCATATTGATCGCGAACCGGAACTCGCCGGGTTCACCTTTTATGCTGATGGGGAACGCCAATACGCCTTCATCAATCAGGAAATGGCGGACTTGCAGGCTGTGGTCGATAATGCATTTCCGAACACAAGAAATACGATAACCGCTTGTGTAAACGAATGTGCGCAGATGACGGTCTTCTCGCAATCTTCGCAAGAGCCTGGCGTCTACTATTATATCGCCAATGGTCAGCCGATTGTCATCGGTCGCTCCGAGCCACAATTGCTCAATGCTGCTTTCGGCGAAGAACGCTTTATCACTTATCCGGCGCGTGACGGTATGCAAATTCCGGCAATCGTAACTCTTCCGGCATTTGGCGAAGCCCCATTTCCGACCGTCATATTACCGCATGGCGGACCGTGGGTTGCAGAAGCTCGCGCATATGATGAATGGGCATCCCTCTTGTCAAACCGAGGGTATATGGTGGTTCAGCCACAATATCGGGGTTCGGAAGGCTATGGCCTACGTCACTGGCTCGCCAGTTGGGGGCAGTGGGGCATTACCATGTCGGACGACAAGGATGATGGTGTCCGCTATCTGATCGAACAGGGCCTGACGGCTCCCGATCAGGTTGCCATGTTTGGCTGGAGCTATGGTGGCTATGCCGCTTTCGCCGCGGCCGTTCGTCAGCCTGCTGTGTATAATTGCGCCATCGCAGGTGCAGGCGTCTCCGATCTGGATGTCATTCAGAGGGACTTCGGCGGAACGGGTATCGGAAGCCTGTTGATCGAGGAAGGCTATGCCGGCATGTCACCGAATGATTTCGCCGGTGATATCACCATTCCGCTTCTCGTCATTCATGGCGAGGTTGACCAGCGTGTGCCGGCCTATCAGAGCCGCTTTATGCTGACGGCCATGGAACGGAATAATATTCCGCACCGCTATGTCGAACTGCCGGACGCGGATCATTTCTCCAATACGCTCAATTTCGACAATCAGCTGACGCTTTATACCGAGCTGACCAGCTGGCTGGCGAATGAGTGCCGCATGCCGACGGACCAAAATCCGGCGCGCTAACCACGTGCTCAAATCAATGAAAAAGCCCGCTCAATCGAGCGGGCTTTTTTAATGCCAGATGTCAGGCTCAGGCGGCCATCACCCGATCGACCTCATCGACCAGCTCCCGAAGGTGGAAAGGCTTGGACAAGACTTTCGCATTGGTCGGGGCCGCCGATCCCGGATTGAGGGCCACAGCCGCAAATCCGGTGATAAACATGATCTTCAGCGCCGGGGTCAGCTCGGCGGCCCGTCGGGCCAGCTCGATCCCGTCAATGCCGGGCATGACAATATCTGTCAAAAGCAGGTCAAATGCATCCTTGTTGGACTCGAAGACCGAAAGGCCTTCATCACCATCTGCACACGATACAACATCATGGCCGGCTCTTTTAAGAGCTTTCGCCAGGAAGTCACGCATCGACCCATCGTCTTCTGCTAAAAGGATTTTCGCCATTTTGCGATCTCCACCAATCCAGTTTCGATCACTGCTATAGCGCATTAAGGTAAAAGTCCGCTGAACGCGATGCGAATCGCTTGACCGCTGACGCCGCGTCTTGTCATTGTGCCGCATGGCCCCAAAAAACGCAACGCAATCCGTCAAGGGCATGGACCCGACACCCGCGATCGTCTCGCGAATTGACGAGCCCGTTCTTGTGCGACGTCCGGCCGAACGGCGCTCACCTATATTGGTGACCTCTCCGCATAGCGGTCGCATCTATCCGCCAGACTTGTTGGCCCAGTCGGAATTGCCGCTGGCAATGTTGCGACGATCCGAAGATGCCTATGTCGATGTTCTGATCGAAGGCGCATTGGATATTGGCCTGTCATCCATCATTGCCGCGTTTCCGCGCGTCTTCGTTGATCCGAACCGGTCGGCTGACGAGCTGGATCCTGGTCTGTTTACCGAAACCCCGCCCGGTCAGGCAAAATCAACGCCGCATGTTGAAGCCGGCCTGGGGGTCATTCCCAGAATTAGCGCCAATGGGCGCGGTCTTTACGCTGGCAAACTGCCTTTGGCCGAAGGACGCCAGCGCATCGCCGATTATTATCGCCCCTATCACGGCGCCATCGATACCGAGTTGAAATCCATTTCAGATATCTTTGGTGTCGCGATACTGCTCGACGTTCATTCCATGCCGGCGGCCGCCGCCGGGAATGCAGATATCGTTCTGGGAGATCGCCATGGCCGCTCATGTGCACCGGAAATCGTGTCGGAAACAGAGCAGGCTTTTCGTGCCGAAGGGCTGACGGTGCGTCGCAACCGGCCTTATGCCGGCGGGCACACGACCAGCTTTTACGGCCAACCCGGTCAAGGCCGTCACGCCTTGCAGATCGAGATCAACCGGGAACTCTATCTCGATGAAGAGACGGTGACCCGTTCCGGGACATTTGACCGGACGCAGGACATCATATCCGCCGTTTTGAACCGGCTTGTCGCCAGAGAATGGCAAAAGATGCTATCTAAGTCACTGTAGTTACTTGACATCACCATGTGCGCGGGTGTGCGGCACGGGCTTTGCTCCCTTTCTAGGCGAATGCGTCGAGGGGGCGCAGGTCCAGAACCGATATCCGGAGCCGAGAATGACAAACGAAATCGATTTTCACATAGGCAAGCGCCTGCGTCGTCGTCGCCGTCTGTTGGGTTTGACCCAGCAACAACTTGCCGAATCTGTCGGCATCCGCTTTCAGCAGATCCAGAAATACGAGTGTGGCGCAAACCGCGTCAGTGCCAGCCGCCTGTTCGAACTGGCCCAGTCACTGGATGTTCCGGCCCAGTATTTTTACGATGGTTTGGCACCTGAAGCTGCAGATGGCGACGAACCGGACGTGATGGCCGCAGATATTCTGTCACAGAAGGAAACGATGGATCTCGTGCGTGCCTATTACAAGCTCGGAGAGCGGCCTCGTAAACGTTTGCTTGAACTGGCGAAGTCGCTGGAGCCAGCCGAACCCGCGAACGACGCCGCCTGAAGCCATAATAGCTGACATCGGCCGGGCGGCCTGCTAGTCCGGCCTCATGTCTGAACGTGACCTTCAAGAAGAGCTCGCATTCGCGCATCAGCTGGCGGATGCGGCCGGTGCGGCAATCCTGCCGCATTTCCGGAATCTGTCCGGCGTTGAAAACAAGCTGGATATCGGTTTTGACCCGGTGACGATTGCAGATCGGGCGGCGGAAACGGCCATGCGGGAACGCATCATCGCCCACCGACCGCAAGACGGTATTCTCGGCGAGGAATTTCCATCAATTGCCAGCCGCAATGGCTGGTCCTGGACACTTGATCCGATCGATGGAACGCGTGGCTTCATTGCCGGCACACCGGTCTGGTGTGTGCTGATCGCGCTGACTTTCGAAGACCGGCCTGTACTCGGGATGGTCTCCCAACCTTATATAAAAGAACGGTTTACAGGGTTTGGTGATCTTGCCGAACTGTCCACCCATTCCCGAAAATCCCGTTTGCAGGTATCAACCGTCGACGATCTGTCGTCCGCCATCATGGCGACGACAGATCCGCATCTTTTCGAAGGCGGCGAAGCGATACAGTTCGCGCGCCTCCGCGAAAAAATACGCCTGACCCGGTATGGCATGGACGCCTATGCCTATGCGCTACTCGCAGCGGGCGGCATCGATCTCGTCGTCGAAACCGGTCTTGGCCTCCACGACCTTCACGCACTGGTCCCGGTTGTGAGAGCAGCAGGCGGCACCATCACGGACTGGTCAGGCGGCGATGACTATCAGAAAGGCCAGCTGATCGCTGCGGCAACGCCCGCTCTCCATCAACAGGCGATGAAGAGGCTGGCGGGCTAGTCTTCGCTTTCGCTGGGCTGCACACCATCCGTCATCGGCTTGCGGAACAAAAGCGTCATGCGGTCACTTTCGCCAATTGCCTGATAAGGCGCGGAATCGAAGCCGTCTTCATCCCAGCCATTCTGAGAAGGCGGCAGGGTCCAGACGCCATTCGGGTGATCGGCGGAATCGGCCGGGTTTGCATTTATTTCGCTGGTATCGACCAGTTCAAATCCGGCCTCCCGCGCCAGTGCGATAACATAAGCTTCCTGTACATAGCCCGAGCCGGCCAATGGATCCTGCTCGCGCGTATCGGGGAGGCGGTGTTCGACGACGCCCAGAAGTCCACCGGGCCGCAAAACGTTATGAAACTCTGCGAAGGCCGCTTCACTGAACCCGCCGCGCATCCAGTTATGGATATTGCGGAAAGTCAGCACGGCATCGGCTGAACCGGGAGTTCCGAGCGATAGGCTCTGGGGTCCCCAATCACGAATGGCAACGTCGCCAAATCCGCCTCCAGGTCCAAATCTTTGTTCGAAACCCGCGCGGCTTCGTCGTCGGTTTGCGCTGGCGCTGTCGGCAGCAAAGTGTGCGGCGACATAGGTTCCGCCATTCTCGTGAATCCATGGCGCAAGAATCTCGGCGTACCAGCCGCCGCCGGGCCAGATTTCGATAATTTCGCTGTCGGGATCCAGGCCAAAAAATTCAAGCGTTTCCCGAGGGTGTCTGAAACCGTCGCGGGTGCCATTTTCGCCGCGCCAGTCCCCGGCGATGGCCCATTCCAGGCTGCCGGATTGTGGCCCGGCGGTCTCATTTTCCGAAACGGGTGCCGGAATACCAGTTTCCGGCGATTGCTCGGTTTCCTCGGCAGTCGAACTGACATCCGCTGGAACATCAGCACCGCCGCACGCCACCAGAGCAAAGCTGGCCAACCCAGATAACACGAATGCCTGCCGCATATGAATTCCCCTGAAAACTGACTTATCCGTCTGTAACGCCTAAAGTTTCAGCGAACCTCTTGCAAGCGTCCAACACGCTACCTACCTCGTCTGTTGCAGGTCGCCATAACGGGGCTTGCGCGGTTTCCGGTCCGGCCTGAGTGGCGGAATTATGGAAATCGCAACTCTTCCGATCCCGCCAGGGACCGGAAATAACTTGTCGCTTCCACAGGAGGATAAGACCATGAGAAGCTTGGATTACACCCCACTTTACCGTTCCATCGTCGGTTTTGACCGGCTTGCGAACATGATTGATTCCGCATCAAAAGCCGATCCGTCCACCGGATTTCCACCCTACAATATCGAGCGGCTTGGCCAGGATGACTACCGGATCGAGTTGGCCGTTGCCGGCTTTGGCGAAGATGATCTGACGGTCGAGGTTCAGGAAAATGTCCTGACCGTCTCCGGTCGCAAGTCAGCGACTACCGACGAGGATGCGCCAAATTACCTGTATCGCGGCATCGCGGAACGCGCATTCGATCGCCGTTTCCATTTGGCGGATCACGTCGTTGTCGAGAATGCAGAACTGAAGAACGGGCTGCTGTCTGTCACGCTGCGCCGGGAAATTCCGGAAAGCGCAAAGCCGCGCCGGATTTCAATCGGCAACGTGTCGGCCAAGGGTCGAAAGGTGATTGAGGGCGGCAAGTCGAAAGCGGCTTAATTCCCCAAACAGCACCACACAGTCCAAGCGCGCGCCTTATTCCCTTCAGGCGCGCGCTTTTGATTCACGCAGCATCCAGGTCCACGACACCCTGCAAATCCTCGACATCAGATTCGAAAGTTTCGCCTACGCGAGCACCGGTGAAGCAGGACCCCGTGAACAGTGCGTTGCGGACATCCGTCCCGAACAACGTCGAATAGGAAAAGTCCGCGCCGGTTGCTTTTATGTGCCTGAGGTCGGCACCTGTGAGATCGGAATAGCGTACTTTTGCGGCCGCGAGCGACGCAGGCAGCAATCTGTCACCCGTCAAGATGAGCGGGCCCAGCTTGCAGTCGCGAAGATCGGCATTGTGCAGTTTTGCGCCGGTCAGATCGGCGCCCCTCAGATCCGCTCCGCGCAGACAGGCCATGCGCAAATCCGCACGCTCCAGCCGAGCGCCCTGTAATTGCGCGCCTTCCAGATCCAGCCCGTAGAGCGTCGCGCCGCGTGCGTGAAAAGCGGTCAGCGTTTTGCCCGCCAGACTTTTCAGTGGCCTGAGATCGGTTTCATCAAAAGAAGAAGGCTGCCCCTCCTTGCCGCCAGTTGCGCACCAGCGGATGTGATCCTCGATCATGTCTTCAACCGGGCGGTCAAGCTCGCGCATATTCTTGCCAATGGGGTCATTGGTCAGCGCGCCAGTCCGATCGCAATTATCCAGACGTGCCATCGTCAATGTCGTGTCGATGAGTACCGCATCGGTCATGTCCGCATCGGTCAGATCTGCGCCCGACAGATCTGCGCCTTCCAGATTGGCACCGGAAAACACGGTCGATCTCAAATTCGCTTTCACCAGACGCGCGCCGAGCAGAATGGCATCGGTGAAATCGGCGCGTTGGGCTGATGATCCGGACATTTTCGACCGCGACAGGTTGGCGCCCTTGAAATTCGCCATCGTCATTTCACCCGGCCGGGACCGGTGTTTAAGGATGGCGAGGCCGCGCTCGCGGTCCATCTGGGCGATCGTGCCTTCGCGTAAATCGGTTTCTGATAAATCGGCACCCTGAAGATTTGCGCCACGCAATGCCGCGCCCCGCATGTCTGCGCGCCGTAGCGATGCGCCCGCCAGATTGGCGCGCCGCAAATCGCAGCCATACAGGCTGCTGGAGTTGAGAACCGTCCCGGAGAGGTCAGATCCGACCATTGTCGAACCGGTAAAATCCGCATCGGAAAGGTCGCGATTGGCCACAGACAGACCGTCAAGCACACAATAGGTGAGGCTCGCACGTGCGCCACCCGGCTTGCCGCTCCACAGCAATTCGTGTCGACGACAAATGTCGTCAACTTGCGCTTGATCCAGCGTGCGATATTTGACCTGCTCAGACATGACGTGCGTCAAAATCCCGAAAACCGACTGAAATTATCGCGATTTTTGGTTAACGTGGCGTGTTTGGACCTGCGGCAACTTCATCGACGAGATTTGCAGCATCCGCGGCTTTTGCAGCAGGAGAATCGGGAAGGAGGCGAACACGGTTGTTGCCGTCTGCGCCCAGCGCTCGTAGCGATCCCGGAATGTCACTGGATTCAAAGGTATGAATGGATATGTCGTAGGTTTCAGGATTCGCATCCACCACAATCAGCGGCCACCCGCGGCCAATGCGATGGAAAAACCCGGCATTGAGGATTCGGGATTCGGCTTCGCGGACGCCCGTTTCAACCGATATCCCGGCCGCTTTCAAACGGGCGATACCGGCACCTGCTGTCCGTTTGTCAGGATCAACACAAGCGATGACGACCCGACTAATGCCGACCGAGATGAGCCCATCGGCGCAAGGCGGCGTCAAGCCGGTGTGAGCACACGGCTCAAGCGTGACATAGGCCGTTGCGTCGCGCGGATTTTCAATCACCGAATCCAGCGCTTCGCGTTCGGCGTGCGGTCGGCCGCCGGGCGCCGTAATGCCCTTGCCGATAATCCGGCCGTTTTTGACGAGCACACAGCCAACGCTCGGATTGGGCGCGGTCTTGCCCAGTCCCGACCAGGCCAGCGCCAGCGCCGCATCCATCATTCGAAGATCGTTAGGCGAGTTCAAGGAATCTCGGGAAGTGGCTGGGCGCGCTCGGTATCCAGGTAACGCGCGGTGACCGGCATTTTCCCGGCTCCGTCCAGACCGATTTCCAGCGGATTGCCGGTTGGAATTTCAATCTGAACAATGTCGGCGTCATTCATATCGAAGAGAAGTTTTACGATTGCCCGCAGCGAATTGCCGTGCGCGACAACCAGCACATCCTCGCCAGCTTCGAGCAGGGGCGCGATTGTGCTTTCCCAATAGGGCTGCACACGGTTCAGCGTCAGTTCAAGCGATTCCGCTGCCGGCAATTGATCGGGCGACAGATCTTTATACCGCGGGTCATGCGAGGGATGTCGCTCATCATCAAGATCAAGCGCGGGCGGCGGCGTATCGAAGCTGCGACGCCAGATCTGCACCTGTGCATCGCCGTGGCGTTCGCGGATTTCCTGTTTGTCCAGCCCGGTCAGGCCGCCATAATGCCGCTCATTCAAGCGCCATGACTTTTCGACGGGTATCCAGACGCGGTCCATCTCTTCCAGCGTCAGCCACAATGTACGGACAGCGCGGGTAAGGACGGATGTAAACGCCCGCTCCGGCGCGAAACCCGTCTCGGCCAGTAAAGTCCCGGCCTTGCGCGCCTGAGCGACACCCTCATCGGTCAGCTTGACGTCGACCCACCCGGTAAAGCGGTTTTGCAAATTCCATTCACTCTGCCCGTGTCGGATCAATACCAGCTTGGCCATCGGGATCTCCTGTTTCATCTCGCTGCGCTTAGCCCGCAACGGCACCGCCGGCAAGAATGGCCGCAGTGGATTCGGCGTTGGCCACAGCTTATGGTAAATCTCTACCAACGTGGAAGGATAAAGGGGGCAGAATGTTACGTTCAGTTGTATTTTCAGCGGTATTTGCAGCATCTGCGGGCGCCGCTCTGGCTGCGCCGGTTCTAAATGCCGCAACGCTGCCGAACTCGCGTGCCGTTGCCGCAAACGCACCCGCGACCGTTTTCGCGAGTGTCATCAATTCCGGCGACGCGACGGCAACAAATTGCCGCGTCGCGCTTGGATTCGGTGCAGATCCGGCCCTGTCCGTCAGCTATTCTCCCGCCGACGGGAACGGAGCCATCAATGGCCCGACCAACACACCGGTTGCTATCAATGCGGCGGCAACGCAGCAATTTGTTGTGGCGGTCACAGCCTCCTCGGCATTCACCGGATCGGTTCCTTTGACCTATGTGTGTGACAATGGCCAGGCCATTTCTGCCACAGGTCTCAATGACTTGTCGCTGCATGCAACGCTCGCCGCGGGTCCGGACGTCATCACGATCGCTTCGACTCTGACGAACGATGGTATCATGAAC
>BQJI01000024.1 GCA_021604625.1 Hyphobacterium sp.
TCTGCGATGCTTCAACATCATCAGGCAGCATCAATCCGGCCAGCGTCACTTCCGCTTCAATTGCGCTCTCCGGTGGATCCGCGGCGACAGTGGTGAAATGACGTCGCTCGCCCGGTGCCATCGCGTCGCCATCGAGTACAATCGTCCATTCGAGTACGGACGCGCCGTCCTCACCGATCAGGCGCGCCTGTAATTGCGGCGCTTGCCGGGCCTGGCGGTCGATATTCCGGATCTCGCCAGACAGGACAATGGTTGGAATGCCGTGTTCCTCGCCACGCTCAACCGACAGATTGTCAATCGCCACGCCGTAGGCATTGGCATCAATGCCCACCGCCGCATAGGCGCTGGAGGCGCGCGGCCAGACACTGACAATATCAGCACGAAAAAGGATGGACGCGGCGAATACGCCCGCCACGGCAACGGCCAGACCGCCCCATGCCCCAGCGGCAGCGGTTTTCAACTGGTCCTGCTTTTTCTGTTCCGCGCGCTCACGGAAAGCCCGATGCGGCGCTTTTGGCGTCGCGGGTTCGGGTTCCGGCGCCGCCTTGTCCGGGATCGGGTCAATCGCCTCAAGCACCGGCTCTTCTTCATTCCGGGCTGTCCAAATGTGCGCGCATGCGGCACACTTCACACGTCGTCCATTGACGCCAATGGCACCGGCATTTGCGCGATAACGCGTGTCACAATTTGGGCAGCTCAGTATCATCGGAGCCCGATTCAGCTTAGTGGCAGCCATGGCTGCGGGATTTAGATTGACAGAAATTGCCGTGAACCCCTTTCAACAAAGTGAATCCGAAGTGATTGTCGGCTTCGATGCTGTCGGCATGCGTTATGGGCGTGGCCCTGAAATCCTGAAAGACGTTTCTTTCCAGCTGAAACGCGGCAGTTTCACCTTCCTCACGGGTCCGTCCGGAGCCGGGAAGACCTCTCTTCTGCGCCTCATTTATATGGCGCATAAAGCCTCGCGCGGTGTGGTTCAGCATTTCGGCCACGATACCGCCGGACTGCAGCGAAAGGATCTGCCGGATTTGCGCCGCCGGATTGGGGTCGTGTTTCAGGAATTCCGGATGCTCGATCACCTGAGTGTTTTCGAAAATGTCGCCCTGCCGCTTCGGGTCGCGGGCCAGAAACGCGCCAGCTATGCCGAGGACGTTGCGGAACTCGTCAGCTGGGTCGGACTCGCGCACCATATGGAATCGCGCCCGGCAACGCTCTCCGGCGGCGAACAGCAACGCGTGGCCATCGCGCGCGCGGTCGTCAATCAGCCGGAATTGCTGATCGCTGACGAACCGACGGGGAATGTCGACCCGGATATGGCGCGGCGCCTGCTGCGATTGTTTGTCGAACTCAACCGGCTGGGGACAACCGTGCTGATTGCGACACACGATCTGACACTGGTGCGGGCGCTCGACGCGCCGGTCATGTCACTGGCCGATGGCCGCCTGACCTATCGGGATCGTGCGGCATGAGTGAAGATGAGAAATCGCCGCCGGCACCGCCATCGGGGGGGCATGCCCGATTATTGCCGCCAGATGCCGGCCGCGACCGGCCGCTCTTCATCGTATCCGCAATTCTGGTTTTCCTGGCGTGTCTGGCCGCTCTGGGCGCGCGCAGCACGTGGACATCAAGCGAACGATGGATGGATGATCTTGACGGCAGCCTGACCGTACAGATCCGACCGATTGAAGGTCGCGACGCCGACCAGGACGCCATCGACATCGCCCGCGAAATCTCTGAACTCCCGGGCGTGACGCGGGCGGATGCACGAAGCCGTGCCGATTCCGAAATGCTCCTGGAACCCTGGTTCGGCACGTCTGGATTGCCTTCGGATTTACCGGTGCCGGTGCTGATTGATGTCGTTCTTGATGATCCGGACGGGGTGCCGCTGGACGAGATCGCGGATATTCTGGAAACGGCCGGAATTGATGCCGATATTGACGATCATGGTCGATGGAGTGATGCGGTCGCGCGTGCCAGTCAGCTTGCGCGGCTGCTTGCCTTCGGTCTCCTTGCCCTGATTCTGGGGGCCGCGGCCGCCGTGATTGCTTTTGCTGCAAGGGCCTCGCTGGTCGCGCGCCGCGATGTTGCCGATGCGCTTCATATAGTCGGTGCAACCGATTCATATGTGGCGGGCCTGTTTCAACGGCGGTTTTTCAGCCTCGGCGTAAAAGCGGGCGCAACCGGTGCCATTTTCGCCGCATTGATCGCGATTCTGGTTGCCGTAGGCGGCAATAATGCCGATGCGCTGTATTTCCTGCCGGAGTTGTTATTCTCTCCGTTTGAAATCGTTGCATTGGCTATGGCGCCGCTGATAGCAGGTGGTGTCGCTGCGCTGTCGGCGCGACTGGCCGTGGAAGAGGAATTGCGTAAGCGTTGGTGATGATGAGCCAGGACAACACATAATGACGAAGCACGGTAAATCCGGCGGGCGTGACTTTCAGCCGCTGCGCGCGCTCGCCTTTGTATTGGTGTTCGGCCTGTTTGCGGGGTTTGCCGCCTATGCCGGGCATGTCTCCGCGCTTGAAACACCGGAGAGGGTTGATGCGGATGGCATTATTGTTCTCACCGGTGGCGAAGGCCGCGTTCAAACCGCCGTCACATTGCTGGAAGATGGCATTGGGCGACGCCTGCTGGTGTCAGGCGTAAATCCCGCTGTCAGCGCCGAGGCGATTCAGACATCTGTCAATATCGACCCGCAAATGTTTGCCTGTTGTATCGATCTCGGGCGGGAAGCCGCCGACACGGTGGGAAATGCGCGCGAATCGGTGCGATGGGCAGAGACGAACGATTTTCGGCGCATTGTCGTTGTGACATCAGACTATCATATGCCACGCGCAATACTCGAACTTCGCGCGATGATGCCCGATCACGAATTGGTCGCCTGGCCGGTGCGCTCGCCGCGTCCGTGGGAAAATAGCGTCGCGGCGCGGCGTTGGGCTCTGGAATATCTCAAATTCACAGCGGTCTTTTTCCGCGAAATGGCGCGCGGTGCGTTTGACGGAGAATCGGAATGAAACCTGCCGGCCCGTTGACGATCATCCGGTCGTTGCTGTTTGTCATCTTCATGTATGGCTCGATGTTGATCGTTGGATTTTCTGCCGTCTGGCTCTTGCTGTTTCCGCGCAGCTGGTCTCGTGCGCTCTATCGCATCTGGCTGGCCATGATATTCGGCGCCCTGAAAATCATTTGTGGGCAAAGCTATGAGGTCAGAGGGCGCGAAAACCTGCCTGAAGGCGGCGCGCTGATTGCGTCTCGCCACGAAAGCATGATGGAAACCCAGGCATTCTGGCAGATTCTGGATGATCCGGCGATCATTCTGAAAAAGGAATTGTCCTATCTGCCGGTCTTTGGCTGGTTTGCCATGAAGCTGGGAAATATCGTTGTTGACCGGGGTGCCGCGGCCAAGGCTCTACGGAAAATGCTTCGCGACGCAAAACAACGCGCCAGCGAAGGGCGGCAGATTCTGATTTTCCCGGAAGGCACGCGCATGCAGCCGGGCGAGTTTACGGAATTGCGACCGGGTGTCGCCGGTCTTTATGCCGCAATGGATGTGCCATGTGTGCCCGTAGCGCTCGATAGCGGTGAATACTGGTCCGGCAAGGGTATCATTCGGCGCCCTGGCAAATCGGTCATCGAATTTCTCGAACCGATTGCACCGGGATTATCACGCGCGGACTTCATGCATACGCTGCAATCGCGTATTGAAACTGGAACGCGCACACTGCGCGCCAATCGGGCCTGACGGCCCTTCACAATGGATGTGTCATGCCCAAGCGTTTTGCGGTCCCGGTTCTCGCCATACTTGTCGTATTCGGTGCCTATTCGGCCTATTGGGTCTATGCGCGCGGCCAGATCGAGGCCTATGTCGATAATTGGGAAACCGCCCAGATGGAAGCGGGATTCACGATCGAACATTCCAATGTTCGCGTTGGTGGCTTTCCCTACCGGTTTTCAGTTTCGGCAGACGACATTGTCATGCGGGCGCCAGAACGTGATGGCGGCTGGATGATCGAGGTCAATTCATTTGAAGCCAACGCCCTGCCCTATGACTTCACGCACTGGATCATTTCGCTCGGCGATACGATGCAACTGGAACAGAATGGCGCGGGCCTGGCGCTGATGGCCGAGCATGCGCGATTTAGTATTTCGGGTACAGATGGTATCACCCAGCGCATTGGCGCAGAAATTGACAATCTGGAAATCGCTGGACTCGGCGATGCCCGCAGCACCGTTTCCGGCCTGTCCAGTCTGCGCCTCAATGCTGTCACGACAGATGATGGTGTCATGGCGATCCGCCTTCATCTTGAGGGCGTGGATCTGGTTGCAAGCGAAATTGACCCGACACTGGCTTCAAGTTTTGGCGACTACATTTCCCAGTTGCGCGCCGACTTTACGATCTCCCAGTGGAACGCATTGGCGGAAACCGCCGATCTCGCCGCATGGTCGAACGCTCAGGGACTTTTTAGATTGCGCCAGTTTCAAACCGATTGGGGGCGTCTCAATCTAAGTGCGGATGGTGAAATGGCGCTGGATGGTCGCTTGCGGCCAGCCGGGCGTCTCAGCCTGAATCTGCTGGACCCGGAAGCCGTGGTCGATGCGCTGATTGAATCGGGGGCGATTTCCCGGGAAAACTCCGGCGCGTTGCGACTGGTCGCCCAGTCCGCGCCGCGCGACGAAGATGGAACCGCCATCCCGCTTTCATTCCGGAATGGCGGCATCTATTTCGGACCTGTTCGGCTTGGAGAGGTGGGCTCGCTAGCGAATTAGGCCGACATGAACGCTGTGAGCGCGTCGACAACTTTATGGTTGTCGGCCTCCAGACCAATCGTAATCCGCAAGGAATTTGGCAGGCCGTAAGGCGCAACCGGCCGGACGATCAGACCACGCGCCGTGAGGAATGCATCGGCGTCGCCTGCTGTTTTTCCGTCCTGCTCGGAAAAATGCGCCAGCACAAAATTGCCAACACTCGGTGTCACGTCGAGACCGAGCCCGCCCAATTGCTGGCGCATAAAGGCGAGGCCGCGCCTGTTGTGATCGGCTGATCGCTTCTGGAAATCGAAATCCTGTATCGCCGCAATACCGGCAGTAATGGCGGGAAGGTTGACATTGAAGGGACCGCGCACGCGATTCAAAACGTCAATGATGGATTTGTCAGCATAAGCCCAGCCAAGGCGAAGCCCTGCCAGACCGTGAATTTTGGAGAATGTTCGCGTCACGACAACATTGTCGTATTCATTAGCCAGGTCGAACGCGGTCGCATAATCCGGCTCGTCAACATATTCGGCATAGGCCTCGTCAACGACCAGCATGGTGCTGTCCGGTAAATTTTCGCGCAGTCGACGAATTTCATCGTGAGACAGATAGGTGCCGGTCGGATTGTTCGGATTGGCAAGAAAAACGATGCGAGCGTCTGTTCCTGCAGCCTTGAGAAGCGCATCGACACTGGCGGTGAAATCTGTTTCCGGTGCATTGATCAATTCGGCGCCCGACTGCATGGCAACCAGTCGATAAACCAGAAAGCCGTATTGAGACTGGACGACTTTATCGCCCGGTTCCAAATACGCGCGTCCGAGGAGCTGGAGCAATTCGTCCGAACCGGTTCCGCAGACGATACGATCAGGATCGAGATCATTTGCCTTGCCGATCGCGGCCCGTAACTGGCTGGCACCGCCATCGGGGTAAAGGTTCAAATTCTTGGTTGCCGCCTCAAAGGCAGACCGCGCCAGATCCGAACAACCCAGCGGGTTTTCATTCGATGACAACTTTACCGGATCGGCAATACCGGGCGCATCCGCTGCACCGGGTTTGTAGGGTCGGATATCGAGTATTCCGGGGCGCGGCTGAAGCGTCATATCAATTTTCCTTGGCGTTTGTCTGAAGCGGAGATAGCGCAGGCGCAGGCCTGCCTTCAAGGTGTGGCAACCGCACCCGAGCAGGTCGCGCGCGACGCGGCGTCAATGCACCGGTATTTTTTATGGCTTCAGCCATGATCAGACCACCGAGATGCGGCCAGAATTTCTCGCCCGCTTCTTCCCAGCCCAAAGCGCGATTCTCCCTGCAGGCCCATTTCCATGGCGGTGCATAAAGGGCTCTGGTCCAGGCTGTCGGCGCCAGCGCAGCGTCGTCAAGCAATTGGGTAAGCTGGCGTTTTGAAAACGGACGCCCGTGCCCGAGCGGTGTTGATTCCACTCTGGCCCAGAGGCCTGCCCGGTTGGGTACAATCAAGGCCAGGCGGCCTTGCGGTGCCAGGATACGCCATAGCTCCCGCAACAAATGTGCTGGCGATTGGGAATCTTCCAGCGCGTGGACAAGCACGATGCGATCGAACATCGCCTCGGGAAATGGCAAGTGCAATTCATCGCCCAACACGGTTCTCGAAGCCTGCCCCGCCGGCCACCGGACCGCGCCCTGATCTGCCGGCATGAAAGCCAGACATCGACGCGCCGTGGCACCGAGCGCTTCCAGAAGAGGCGGTGGATAGCCGATGCCCAGTACGTCCATATCGCGCAGGTCCGGCCACAGCGCTGTCAGCCGACGCAAGATCATTGCGCGGGCGGCAATCCCCTGATCGGTTTGATAGAAGCGGTCAATCTGCAGCGCGTCTGATCTCATTCAACCGGTTTCCTTCTGGGCCATCATCATGGCAGTCTGTCGGTCATACGCTAACAGGGTTCTGGCAGAAAAGAGCGAATTCGATGTCGACACTGAAAATCCGGCAATTCCCCTGCCTGTCCGACAATTACGGTTTTCTCATTCATGATCCGGAGAGCGGCGAAACCATTGCGCTCGATACGCCGGACGCCGACGCCTACCTGACCGAAGCTGAAGCGGCAGGATGGACGATCACCCAGATCTGGAACACGCATCATCATTTTGACCATGCTGGCGGCAATGCAGCGCTGAAAGCCGCGACCGGCGCGACCATCACCGCACCGGGGTATGACCGACACAGGATCAGCCCGGTCGACCGTTATGTTGAGGATGGTGATACGGTTTCTCTCGGAAAGCATGTCGCAAATGTGCTCTACACGCCGGGCCACACAATGGGCCATATCGTCTATCATTTCGGCGTGGAAAAAACTGCATTCGTTGGCGACACCCTCTTTGCTCTGGGATGTGGGCGATTGTTCGAGGGCACGCCGGACGACATGTGGAGGAGCCTGTTGCGATTGCGCCAATGGCCAGATGACACGCTGCTTTATTGCGCGCACGAATATACCCAGGCAAATGCCGCGTTTGCCCTCAGCGTTGATCCGGCGAATGCGGCGTTAAATGCCTATGCAGACGAGGTTTCAATTCTGCGGGCCCAGAACAGGCCAACCATACCCACGACGATGGCGCGGGAAAAAGCTGCCAACCCGTTTCTGCGGGCGGACGATGCCGGTCTTGCCGAATACATTGGCATGCCGGGTGCTGGTCCTGTTGAGGTATTTGCAGAAATTCGCGGCCGCAAGGACCGGTTTTGACCGCGGCGGAAATGATCGCCGCACTGGACCTCGCACCGCATCCTGAAGGCGGCTGGTTCAGGGAGGTGTTCCGGGACGGCTCACAAACGTCTGGCCGGGCGCATTCCACTGCGATCTATTTTCTGCTGGAAGTCGGCCAGATCTCCCATTGGCACCGTGTTGATGCCGTTGAGGTGTGGCACTGGTATGCGGGCGCACCGTTGCGGCTGGATATTGCCGGTTCCGATGATTCAATCCGGTCGCTGACCTTGTCATCAGACCTTACCGATGGTCACCGGCCCGTTGGCATTGTGCCTGAACAGGCCTGGCAAAGCGCGCGATCACTGGGCGAATGGACATTGGTGGGATGCACGGTCGCACCGGGTTTCGAGTTTTCAGGATTTGAACTCGCGCCGCCCGGCTGGTCACCGTCAGGCGGGCATTGAGGCGGCCACAAGGAAACGCGCAATGCGGGTGGATGATGGCCGTCCGGCAAAACCGGCCAGCGGATCAACCTTGATCACACATAGATCGCCATTGATTTCGATATCGGCTGCATGCGATGCGGCGACCTTGAGGCGGCCAAGGCCATCCAGCACGGCGCCCGATTCTCGGGCCTGCAAAATTCCGTCTATTGCCCTGTCAAACGCTTCAACCATTACGCCGAGCCCTTCATGCGGCGCCGCACCGTATTCAACCTGGATCGGGCGTTCAAAAATTTCGGCGAGATATTGCGCAGCGCGTGTAGACCGGTTTCTCAATTCATCGACGGTTGCCCGGGCGATACGTAATTCGCGCGCCGGTTCCCAAACTTCTGCGATCACGCCATTTGGCTGATCATCCGGGTAATAGGTCACTGCGCCGATGGACGAGACGCGGATTATTTCGTCACCCCAATCGGATCTGAATGACGTGCCACCGCCCGGCGCACGTTGTGGCGACAGCACGAGCACTTCGTCTTCGTCCAGCGGTTTCAGCAACCAGGTATCATTTGTCCGGTCGAGAATAAAACCACGTTCGCCATCGTGCCGGTGAAACTGCGCGACATCGGGCACTTCGACACGCTGCGCACGCCGATTGCGCAATGGATTATCCACCCCTGCCCAGGAGACAGAAGGCCTCAGGGCCAAACTCGCAAGCGTGGCCAGAAGGATGTGTCGACGTGATATCATCACCGCGTCCTTGCCTCGCTAGATTGGCGAAATTAGGGCGCGAATATTAACCGGAAACGTATTGTCCGCCATTTGCTGCAAGCGTCGCGCCGGTGACAAAACCGGCATCTTCGCTGCACAGATAGGTGACCGCGGCACCGATCTCTCCGGCTTTTCCAAGCCGGTTGACCGGAATACCCGCAATAATGCTCTGCAGCACGTTTTCGGGCACAGCCGCGACCATATCTGTGTCGATATAACCGGGCGCGATGCAGTTCACCGTAATGCCCTTGCGCGCCGTTTCCTGTGCCAGGGCCTTGGTGAAGCCAATCACGCCCGCTTTTGCCGCAGAATAATTGACCTGACCCATTTGGCCTTTCTGGCCATTGATCGACGAGATGTTGACGATACGCCCCCACCCTGCTTCGCGCATGCCGTCAATCACCGGACGCGACATGTTGAACAGAGACGTCAGATCAACGCGGATGACATCATTCCATTGCTCCGCCGTCATTTTGTGAAACATGCCATCGCGGGTGATGCCGGCATTATTGACGAGTATTTCGAGCGGGCCGCCTTGTGCGTCGGCCACCGTAGCGAGGCCTGCGGCACAGGAGTCATAATCACCGACATCCCATTTGAAGGATTTTATCCCGGTGGCGTCGGTAAAGGATTTCGCGGCTTCGTCATTGCCTGCATAATTTGCTGCAACGTCATAGCCCGCTTCTTGCAGCTTGAGGGAAATTGCTGCGCCAATGCCGCGCGTTCCGCCGGTCACCAATGCTCTTCGTCCCATAGTCCACCTTTTTGATCCAGACGCCTTGTTTTTCCTGCGCTTGCGTAACGCACTTGCAGCAAATCCCAAGGAGCGTAATTATCACCCGCGAAACAGCCCCGTGCATTCTCGCCTCTCTGGCGTATAGCAGTGCATGAGCGCGCCGAAAAGGAATTCGCCGGATATGAGTGCAACAAAAAATGCTGCGGACCCGATTGTCATAAAAAAATATGCGAACCGGCGTCTCTATGACACGTCGGCCAGTCAGTATGTGACATTGGATTATGTACGCGAACTGGTGAAGCGGGGTCAGGACTTCACGGTTATTGACGCCAAATCCGGCGATGATCTGACGCATGGTGTGCTTAGCCAGATCATTTTCGAGGAAGAGGCCCGCGGAGAAAACCTTCTCCCCCTGCCTTTCCTGCGCCAGCTTATCCAGTATTACGGCGACAGCCTGCAATCTGTCGTCCCGAGTTACCTACAAGCGACCATGGACGCCTTCTCGCAGCAGCAGGATGAAATGCGTGAGCAGTTTACCGGCCCCATGCAGTCACCGCAGGCAATTCTCGACGCTTTTCAGGTGCAGAGCCAGCGCAATATGGAAGTCTTCAGCCAGACGATGCAGATGTTCAACCCGTTCCTGGCCGCCGCAGGTCGCGACGAGACGCCCGCTGCTACCGCCGAGGCCGAGGAAAGCGACGATCTGAAATCCATGCGCGCGGAACTGGATGCCATGCGCGCCAAGATCGACAAATTGTCGGGCAACTAGCTGTCTCATTTTATTACGAATGTCTTAACGTCGCCGCCGAGATTGGCGTGAAATGGGCTGTTTTGACCCCGAGACAGGGTTAATTCCGGCTTAAGAACTGGCATCGCGCTTGCGATGTTGGTGGCATGACAACGATCCGTGGCCTTCTGACTTATGTCCCGACCCGCAACGTCTCCCGCGTTGCGCCTGTCAGTTCGGTTGCGGATTCCAACGACCGGCCGCCGCGGCGCGACCTCCCGTCTCTCTCTGTTGTCCCGACAGAGAACAGCCACACAAATGAGACGCTGGTATCTGCGGCGGTCGTCGTCGAGCTGGCAAGCCAGCCCCGCCGTCGCGGCCTTCGTGCCGACATGACGGAACGCACTCGCTATCATCAGGCCTATGCCCGTCCGGCACACATGCAAACGCCGCCCCCGGTTGAGGAGCGGCGCGCATGATCAGATTCGCCATTTTCCAGCGCCGCCTGGCGATCACGCTTGATACGTTTATCGCCGGCGGGCTGTTGTTGCTGCTGGCCTAGTCGGCGACCGCAAGGTCGCGTCGAGCGGCAACAACGGTAATGATGAAGCCGGCCAGTGTATCGATCAACGTCATCGACATCAGGATGAAGAAGGTCGAGGTCGCAAATGATCCCATCAACAGGAACAGCGCCAGACAAACCACGAAAACCAGCATGGACAAGCCATGGTTCATGATCGTGGCGGTGCCGGATCCGGCTGCCTTGACGGTTTCAATAAACAGGAAAACCAGGCCGAGAATGATCAGCAAATCGCCGACGCTGAGCGTCCATTGCTCACCAGACACCATGGTCGGACTGAAGACGACATGCCCGATCGTATCATTGCCGCCAATCAAGGCGACCACGGTATAAATGATGACCGGAATGACCATCATGGGAAATATATTAAACAAGGTTCCACCCCCTCTGTTTTGACCATTGTTTCCCGCTGAGCGGCGTTCGCGCGCGCGGCGGCTGGCCATCATGCCAAGAAAAAATCCCTGATCGCCACCATTGGCCATGGGAAACTCCCTCTAAACTTCGTCGGCTCCCCCGGAATCTCTCGACCGGGAGTTCAGCCACATCACCCCTAGCATGTCAGACAATGAGGCGAAAAGCCGACCAAAGTTCGTATATTTCGATTTTCCGGCGCCGCGTTGCCGATGGCCCACATCCCGAAACTCGCAAATATACCCTTCCCGCTTCATCAAAGCCGGTAGAAATCTGTGCTGGTGGTCGAAATAGGGAAGCCTCAAATAGGCTTCACGATAGAAGGCCTTGAGCCCGCATCCGGTGTCATCCGCATCATCGCGAAGCAGCGTTTTTCGCACCGAATTGCCAAAGCGGGACGCGAATTTCTTCCACGCCGAGTCCTGACGGTTTGCGCGGCGCCCGCCGACAAGTTTCAGGCGTTCTGGCGCATCCGCCCGTGACAACGCGTCGATCAGAAGCGGCAAATCGGCCGGCGGATTCTGTCCATCGCCATCCAGCGTGCCAATAATAATCCCGCGCGCCGCAAGAATCCCATTGCGGACAGATTTCGACTGACCAGCATTTTTACGGTGTGATAATACCCGCAATGCCGGAAATTCTGCCTTGGCGGCCACCAGCTCGGCCTGGGTGCCATCGGTCGACTTGTCGTCGACGAATATCATCTCGTAGGAACGGCCCTCCAGTGCGGCCGCGATTTCAGCGGCCAGCGCCGCGACGTTCCCGGCTTCGTTGTGCGCGGGGACGACGATTGAGATATCTGGATTATCGCTCATTTCCGGTCCTGCTTTCGTGCGTGCCGCTTGCGGACACGTCGTGACCCGTTACATACCTGAATTGACTACGGGTGCGAGGCGTTTCTCCACCCCTCTGCCGAAAGTGGAATATGGATCAGCTGATTGCAGGACGCAAAGCGTGGTGGGTTATCGGTGCGCTGGCGGCGCTGGCCGCCCTTGCGGGTGTATTTACCGTTCAGCCTCTGGACCGCGACGAAGCCCGCTATGCGCAGGCGACCGCGCAAATGCTTGAAACCGGCAATTTTGTTGATATCCGGTTTCAGGATGATCCGCGTAACAAGAAACCGGTCGGCATATACTGGATGCAGGCGCTGAGTGTCGGCCTGCTCTCAGATGCCGATTCCCGCCAGATCTGGGCCTACCGCATACCGTCGGTGATCGGTGCAATGCTGGCAGCGTTGGGATGTTTCTGGGCCGGGACCCGGTTGATGAGCCGCGAGGCCGCTTTTGCAGCCGCCGCCATGCTGGCGGTATCGGCGATGATGGCCACCGAAGGCGGGATTGCGAAGACCGATGCCATGGTGGTCGGGCTGACGACAATGGCGATGGCGGCGCTGGTGCAATTACGGCATGGTGCGGGATGGCGCACGGTCTTGATATTCTGGGCGATGATGGGCCTTGGCGTGCTTGTCAAAGGGCCGGTCACGCCCATGATTGCGGGCCTGACAACAGCGGTGCTGGTGTTGTGGGAACGCAGGATTGACTGGCTGAAACCGCTTCTGTTCTGGCCGGGCCCTGCGCTGGCAATGCTGATCGTTCTGCCGTGGTTTGTCGCCATCCAGATATCGACCGACGGGGCCTTTCTCCGCGATGCTTTCAGCGGCGATCTGGCACCGAAACTGGTTTCCGGCGCAGAGTCACACGGCGCCTGGCCGGGCTACCATCTGTTGCTGCTGTCGTTGACCAGCCTGCCCATCATTTATTTTCTGATCCCCGGATTACGCAAACTGGTGGATGATGTTCGCGACAGCCAAAACGAAACCAGCGATGCCGCACGGTTTTTACTCGCCTGGATTATTCCGGCCTGGCTGGCTTTTGAAATTCTGCCAACAAAATTGCCCCATTACGTCCTGCCCGTTTATCCTGCTCTTGCATTGGCCGCAGGGCTTGGCTGGAAATATGCGTCAGAGATGCCCGCGTGGTCTCGCTATGCCTCTCTGGTTTTTGGCGTCTTTGGCGCCACATTATTTGCAGTGTTGATGATATTGAGCGTTTCGAATTATGGCGGCGACCCTATTGTCGGCATCGCAAGCGCCGGTATTTTTGCCGTGCTGACGCTTGGCGCCATCTTCGAAATTCTACGCGCCCGCAAGGTGCCGGCGCTCGCTCTCATCATTATTGCCGCGCTCGGCGGGCATGTCTTGCTGCGGAGTGTCGCGATTCCGAGCGGTCCTGATCTCGACCTGTCACAGCGCGTGGCAAATGCCGCAACCCATCTGCAATCTACGCAAGGCGTTGCCGCCCGACATGTTGTTTCCAGCTATACCGAACCCAGCCTGGTTTTTGCCTTGGGCACCGAAACGCGACTTGTTGAATTCCGAGAACTCGGGGACCAAATCGAAAGCGCAGACGGGATTGTGCTATCCATAGAGGACACAGCGCGTTCCGGGTCCGATTTTGCCGTGTTCGACCAGATCGAGACGAATGTATGTGCGCGGCGTGAAGTGCCCGGCGTCAATTACTCACGTGGCGAGGAAACGGTATTGATCATACGTCTGCACAATTGTGAACAGGAGGGCTGAACCATGCCCCGACATATAGAAATCGTCGAAGTTGGCCCCCGCGACGGCCTTCAGAACGATCCGGCGATGATGTCGACGGACGTGAAGCTTGAATTCATCGAACGGTTGATCGAGGCGGGTGTGAAACGCATGGAGGCGGCCAGCTTTGTACCCCCCAAACTGGTGCCAGCCATGGCGGATTCAGACGCGGTGATGGCGGGTGTGCCTCGCGATAAAGGCGTGAAATACATCGGTCTGGCCTTGAATGAACGCGGCATGCGCCGGGCGCTGGATACCAGGTGTGACGAGGTGAATTTCGTAATGGTGGCGTCCGCCGGGTTTGGCAAACGCAATCAGAACGCAACTCCTGAAGAAACCGCGGACCTGTTCGACCACATTGCAGTATTGGCCCATGATGACGGCGTGCCGGTGTCGGTGACGATTTCCGTTGCGTTCGGAGATCCGTTCGACGGCGAGGTGCCAATTGAGCGTGTGGCTATGCTGGCAAAACGTGCGGCGGCGGCAGGGGCTGTCGAAATTGCACTTGGCGATACGATCGGAGTGGCTGACCCTTGGGATGTTCGCGCGCGCATCGACGCCGTGCGCGCGGTGGCGCCTGACACACGTCTACGCCTGCACTTTCACAATACCCGGAATACGGCGATGGCGAATATCCATGCCGCGATTGAGGCCGGTGTGGACGTTATCGATGCCTCGGTGGGCGGAATTGGTGGATGCCCCTTTGCGCCAAAAGCCACAGGGAATGTGGCAACCGAAGACGTGGTCTACATGCTGGAACGCGGCGGGTTCGAGACCGGTCTCGATTTGTCGAAATTGATCGCAATTGCAAAATGGCTGGAAAAAGAGGGGCTGAAACACCCCGTCCACTCAATGTTATCCAACGCTGGCGGGTTTCCGCCTAAGACCTGAACAGGCTGACTGCTTGCAAAATGATGGCGCGCAACATGATTGTGACCACCAGAAAAGGTGCTGCCAAAATAGTGGCCACCCGGCCTCCGGGATTGCGATTGAACTTCCAGAAATAGCGCAGGAAACTTTTTGCTTTCTCGAATTCAACAAAAAAACGACTGGTGCGACTTGTTCCGCCAGCATGATGAATAATCGCATCCGGTACAAACAGGACCGTCGCGGCGCGCCGACAAATATCAATATCTTCGACGTGAAGAAAATAGCCATCGTCGAATCCACCGAGCGTCCGGAATCCTTCCGCACTGACGGCGAAGGCTGCGCCTGAAATCGCCGGCACGGCGATCGGGTTGCTTGGAACCAGCTCCTGCTCCATGCCAAGGCGAGCCAACCCGGTGATGGCTGTGATCGCGGTCCAAAGCGTCAATTGGCGACGCCGCGAACCACGCTGCTCGGAGCCGTCCTCATTCAGAATTCTGGCACCGGCGATAGCGGGCTCTTGCGCGCCCGATAGCGCCGCGACCAGCTTGCTGGCCGCACCTGATTCTGCTTTCGCATCTGGATTGATAAAGAATAGCCAGTCATGGGAGGCGGCAGCCGCGCCGATATTGCATCCTTTGGAAAATCCGAGATTTTCGTTTGTGCGGATCAGTTTGAGACACACATTACTCCCGGCAATCTGATCAAGGCGGGTGCGAATTTCAGCCGGATTGTCATGGTCGACCAGAATAAGTTCGGCGATTTCGGGATCAGCCAGCAAGGCATCGATTGCGTCGAGCAAGGTCGGTCCGGTCCGATAACTGACCATGACGGCGCTGATCGCCGGGCCGGTCATCTTGCCGGGGACTTTGCGGACAGAAAAGTTGTTCCGGCGACGGCGACTGCCAGTGCCGCCATATGCCATTCCTGCCAAACGCCATAGCTGAAGAAAATGAAGGTGAAATAGGTAACCGCAACCCATGATATTGCGGCCGCCTGTAGACGCGACAATCGCGGAGCGCCAGCAATCCTTCCGCCCAGCAAAACAATCGCAAACATTACAAGTACGGCACCAAAAGCACCGGTCTCCAGCCAGACTTGAAGCGGCGCGTTGTGGGGGTGCAACGGAAGCAGGCTTTGAACCGTGCCACGAATCTCGGCTTCTGCGTCAATAACGCGGCCCGCATCCAGCCCCCAACCCAACCAGGGATTTTCGGCCAAACGCTCACCGGTGAATTGCCAGATTTCGAGGCGTATGTCCCACGATTCCGGCAACGCAGCACGGACGCTGGCCGGAAGCGCGCCGGCAACCGAAGGCAGAGTCAACGGAACCACCACAAATGCACCGGAAATGGCACCAAAAGTCGCTGATAAAGCACCACGTGGCCAGAAATACGCGCATGTCGCCGCGAACAAACCACCCAGAAATGCGACCGAATTTACTTCTAGACCAAAACCGAGCGACATTATTCCGGTGATCGTAATCAATAACAAGCCGATGAGCGGTCCGCCTTCCCGCCACGCTAAAGCCGCCGCAGGCCCCGCGAACAGAATGGATAAAAGCGCGCCATGGCCAAGGCTTCGATTTACCTGGTTTAAGGTATGTTGATCATTTGCGACAGCATTTTCGACGGCCAGTTTATAGGCCAGCGTCGCATCGCCATTGATGACAAATTCCGCGAACAGATAAATCGAGGCGGCGAAAGCCATGAAAACGAAAGCCGCTTCAACCCGCGATTGCCACTTGCCGCGCAGTTTTGAAATTGCAAATGCAAAGCTGGCATAAAGCGGGATGCCGACCAGAAGTTTTATGGCCTGATCGGGCTTTTCATAGGGCGACCAGGTCCAGCTGACCATGACCCAGGCAAAGAAGAGCAGGAATAATACGGCTTCCCAAGGCGGATTTTCTCGGAAATCCAGAATTTGTCGCCACGGGATCGCGATGATCCCACCCAGCGCAACGAAAGGCGGTAAGGAAAGCCCCCCTGATGCTGCTGCCATAGCGGAGAAAAACATGACGGTGATCGCCGTTATTCCGGGCCGCGTCTGGCCTTGATGCCTAAAGGAGACCGTCATTATGCCTATCTAGTCGCGTTTCAGATCCGGAGGCGTGGCCTGTCCAGCCAGCATATCGGCCGCGATATCGAGACCGAGGATTTCCTGCTGCTTGTTGCCTTCACCAAGGAAACGGAGCGCCACTTGCCGGTTTTCTGCTTCCTTCATGCCGACAACCGCAATTACCGGAACCTTGCCAACGGAATGTTCGCGAACCTTGTAATTGATCTTCTCGTTCCGGAAGTCGGTCTTCACCCGCAAACCGGCCTTTCGCAGCGTTTCCGCCACTTCCGCGCCATAGGCATCGGCTTCGGACGTGATCGTTGCGACCACGATTTGAAGCGGGGCCAGCCAAAGCGGGAATTTCCCGGCATAGTTTTCGATCAGAATGCCGACGAAGCGTTCAAACGAGCCCAGAATGGCGCGGTGGATCATTGCCGGGCGGTGTTTTTCATTGTCTTCGCCGACATATTCCGCACCGAGACGTTCCGGCAGCACGAAATCGAGCTGAACGGTGCCGCATTGCCAGTCACGACCGATGGCATCGCGAAGCACAAATTCCAGCTTCGGGCCATAGAATGCGCCCTCGCCGGGATTGTGAATGACATCGACGCCAGCGGCCTTCGTGGCCGCCAGAAGGTCAGCCTCTGCCCGGTCCCAGACCTCATCGGAACCTGCCCTGACCTCCGGCCGGTCTGAGAATTTCACGACCACGTCCTCAAAACCGAGATCGGCATAGATGAGACGGATGAGGTCGATGCAGTTTTTGACCTCGTCGGCGACCTGATCGGGCGTACAGAAAATATGCGCATCATCCTGCACAAAGCCGCGTACGCGCATCAGGCCGTGCAAGGCGCCGGACGGCTCATAGCGATGGCAGGATCCGAACTCCGCCATGCGCAAGGGCAGGTCGCGATAGGAGGTCTGACCATGATTGAAAATCTGGACGTGCGCCGGACAATTCATCGGTTTCAGGCAATGCACATCGCCATCTTCCGTCTGGGAGGTAAACATGTGCTCCTGGAATTTCTCCCAGTGGCCGGATTTTTCCCACAGCGAACGGTCGATCACCGTCGGCGTTTTGACTTCTTCATAACCGGCGATCTGCAGGCGACGACGGACATAGTTTTCCAGCGCGCGCCAGAGCGTCCAGCCCTTGTCGTGCCAGAACACCATGCCGCGGGCTTCTTCCTGCATATGGAAGAGATTCATTTCGCGACCCAGTTTTCTGTGGTCGCGCTTTTCGGCTTCTTCAATGCGCAGGAGGTGTGCCTTGAGCTGTTTGTCATCCGCCCAGGCCGTGCCGTAGATCCGCTGCAGCATGGCGTTGCGATGATCGCCGCGCCAATAGGCACCGGCGACTTTCATCAGCTTGAAGGCCTTGCCGATCTTGCCCGTCGATGGCAGGTGCGGCCCGCGGCACAGATCAATCCAGTCGCCCTGGCGATAGATGGTGATGACTTCATCCTCGGGCAGATCAGAGATCAGCTCGGCCTTGTATTTTTCGCCCATCTTCTCGAAATGCGCGATGGCATCATTTCGATCCCAGACCTCGCGCTCGAAAGGCAGGTCGCGATCGACAATCTCGGCCATGCGCTTTTCAATGGCGTCGAAATCCTCCGTCGAGAACGGTTCGTCACGGGCAAAATCGTAATAGAAACCATCCTCGATGGCCGGGCCAATCGTGACCTGCGTGCCGGGAAACAGCTCCTGCACCGCCTGCGCCAGAATGTGCGCGGCGTCGTGGCGGATGACTTCAAGCGCTTCCGGCTGGTCACGCGTAACCAGTTCGATTTTCGCGTCTCCATCGAGAGGCCGCGTCAAATCCCATTCTTCACCGTCAACTTTGGC
>BQJI01000025.1 GCA_021604625.1 Hyphobacterium sp.
GGCTTCACCACCGGCGATACGCCCCACCCAGAGGCGTCCACCGGGCTGGGTGATGTCGGCGCGCTCGAATTCGGCCTCGAAGACATGTCCCGCCAAATCCGGCAGGGTCAGGCGTTCGCCCGGTGCCAACATGAATGCCTGGCTGGATAGTTGAAGACCCGGGGTTTCAACCTCGTCGCCCGGCACCAGCAAATCGTCCGCCGACGATGCAGCAGTGATCAGGAGGATTAAAGCTGAAAAACAGGCATGCAGAAAAATGCGCATCATGGCGTAAATACCCCCAACAATCCTGAGCCCGCGGCCAGTTAAGCTGATGCAGAAATATTCAACGCATGAAATTTTTGTAATGGACTGCGAATTCAGCCGGGAAATTTGTACTCCGGGAGTGTGTCGATGGCCGCGCGAATGGCATCGCCCCACATTCCTGACAATTCGGTGAAGTAAGAATCGTCTTTCTCAAAACGCCAGCCGCGATCAGCCGAATAACTGTCCGTTTCATATGCCAGAAGGTCCAATGGCATGCCGACCGACAGATTGGCCCGCAATGTCGATTCGAAAGACAAGAGCAGCAATTTCACGGCTGCTTCGAAAGTCATTTCTTTGTCATAGCCGCGGAGCAGAATAGGGCGCCCATATTTTGCTTCACCAATCTGAAAATAGGGATTTTCGTCCGTGGCCTCAATAAAATTGCCTTCCGGATAGATCAAAAAAAGCCGCGGTTCTGACCCTGCGATCTGGCCTCCAACAATAATGGTCGCGCTGAAAGCAGAATCGGCCGTTGGGCCTTTGTCAGACTGCGCAAGGACGACTTCCTTTAGCGTATCGCCGACCAGTTTTGCCACCTGAAACATGGTCGGCACTTCAAGAATGCTGGGATTGCGCTCGGCTGGTGCCTTCATGCGCTCGTCGAGCAAGCTGACAACGGCCTGAGTTGTGGCAAGATTTCCAGCGGTTTGAAGCGTGATCACGCGCTCGCCCGGCGTGGACCAGGTAAAGAGTTTGCGGAAGGTGAAAACATTGTCGACACCGGCATTCGTGCGTGTGTCCGACATGAAAAGCAGGCCGCGGTCCAGGCGCATGCCAACGCAGTAGGTCATTCTGATTTATCCAGTGAGATTAATTTCTCGCGCATCCGTTACTGCTGAACCTGAAGCGTGACAATCATTGATTCTTTGCCGCCGCCGAACACAAAACCCGATATCGGTGCGGCTTCGCCATAATCTTGCCCGGTTGCCATTCGGACATAGCGTTCGTCTGGCGAAATCTTGTTTGAAACGTCGAAACCGACCCAGCCCAGATCATCGACAAAAGCTTCTGCCCAGGCATGGCTTGCATCCTGATCGTCGCGATCATCCATCATCAGATAGCCGCTGACATAGCGCGCCGGAAAGCCAAGCGCGCGGGCTATTCCAATGAATATATGGGTGTGATCCTGACAGACACCACGACCCGTGATTACGGCAGATTCCGCGGTGGTTTCAGAATGCGTGGCCGATGTATCGTAGATAACCCTTTCGCCAATATAGCGGGTCAGGGCATGGAGCCGCTGCACCGCATTCCGGTCCGGATCAGGGAAGGCCTGGATCAGGGCGGTCGTAGCGGGGCCGGGGCGGGTGCGATGCGTCTGCTGTCGATACAACCAGAGCGGCGCGACCCCGTCATGTGGACCGACAATGCCCGCCGTATCGCGCGTTTCAATCTCGCCGACGCTGGTGATGTCTATGGCGGTCGCTCCGGGTTCGATACTGACCAGTTCGACCTGATTGCCATGCTGGTCACGAAAGGCGGCTTCGCGTTTTGCGCCTTCGAGGCTGACATCCCATTTGATGATGGTTTGAGTGGACCCGGAGTCAGGCTTCAGGCGCAATTGCTGCAGACCATAGGGAACGGGCTGACCGTAGTCATAGCGGGTGGAATGAGCGATTTTCAGACGCATCGGGTCACGCATTGAACCTGTAGTCGGTTTCTATCTGAACGCCCAGCGCGTTATTGCGCGTCAGGAAATCCGACAGAAACTCGTGCAATCCTGACTTGAACACGCCTTCGACAGATTGCTCGGTCAGTTCGTTCAACATGCCTTGTGCCTGATCCGCCGATGGTTGTCGCTCGCCATACAGCACGGCGAGCTCTTCAAGGGCCCGGACATTGTCTGCGCAACAATACACCAGAGATCGCGGCATCTGGTTGTGAAAAATCAGAAAATCCGCAATTTTCAACGGTGTTGTCTCACCGCCATGCAACCAGTTGAACGCCCGCGCAGCCGACGCAGATCGCAAAATGGATTCCCATTGGACATTGTCCAGCGAGGATCCGACCGATGCCGCCGTAGGCAGTAATATATAATATTTGACGTCGAGAATCCGGGCGGTGTTGTCCGCGCGTTCCATACGTGTTCCGAGGCGCGCGAAACTGTAGATATCATTGCGAAGCGCAGTGCCATGCCAGGCACCACGAACCATGGCACTGCGCTGGCGGATGGTCGCCAGAACATTGGGCAATTCGCTCTGCTTCACCGGTTTGGCGAGCAGGTCTTTCAGACACAGCCAGCCTTCATTCGTGCTTTCCCAAACCTCGCGGGTCAGCGCCGGGCGGACCATGCGCGCGTTGTTTCGGGCCTGTTGGAAAACCGAGCAGACACTGGCTGGATTGGCGCTATCGCGCAGCAGAAAATCGATTACCCGATCCGCGCCATATTCGTCGTGAAGGGACCTGTAGAGATCATCACATCCCGCCGTTCGCACGATGGAGGCCCATTCATTCTGCCCGGACGCCTGACGGGTCAGGGCCATCCGGAATCCGGCCTCGACAAGCCGGGCGGTGTTTTCACTGCGCTCAAGCTGGCGAAACATCCAGTAGAGGCCATTTGCGGTTTTGCCGAGCATAGCCGTCAGTCCTCCAATACCCAGGTGTCTTTGGTGCCGCCGCCCTGACTGGAATTGACCACCAGTGAACCTTCCTTCATGGCCACGCGTGTCAGGCCGCCCGGCGTTATATCTATGCGGTCCGGCGAGACCAGCACAAAGGGGCGCAAATCGACGTGGCGTGGTGCCAGTCCGGATCTGGCAAGGACCGGCACGGTGGAAAGCGCCAATGTTGGCTGGGCAATATATCCGGCTGGATTGGCCTTCAATTTTTCTCGAAACGCAGCGATTTCCTTCTTGCTCGCTGCCGGTCCGACCAGCATGCCATAGCCACCCGAGCCATGAACTTCCTTGACCACCAGCTCTTCGAGATTTTCAAGCACGTGGGCCAGCGCATCGGCTTCGCAGCAGCGCCAGGTCGGTACATTTTCGAGTATTGCGCTCTGCCCGGTGTAGAATTCGACGATGTCGGGCATGTAGGAATAGAGCGCCTTGTCGTCCGAAATTCCGGTGCCGGGGGCATTCGCAATAGTGATCCCGCCTGCACGATAAATGTCGAATATCCCCGGCACGCCGAGCATTGATTCCGGATTGAAATTCAGCGGGTCGAGATATTCATCATCGACGCGCCGATAGAGCACGTCGATGGGCGTGTACCCGAGCGTCGTGCGCATGGCGACGCGGCCATCCACCACCCGCAAATCATGACCTTCGACCAGCTCCGCGCCCATCTGTTCTGCCAGAAAAGCATGTTCGTAAAAGGCCGAGTTATGAAGGCCGGGCGTCAACACAGCGATGACCGGCTTGTCGGTGCACGCATCCGGCGCACACCGAGACAATGATCGGCGTAAATTCAGGGGGTAATCACTGACAGAGGCGACATTGATGCCCGAGAAAAGCTCTGGATACATGTGCAACATGGTTTCCCGGTTTTCGAGCATGTAGGACACGCCTGATGGCGTCCGCGCATTGTCCTCCAGAACGTAGAATTCATCTTTTCCGGTGCGGACCAGATCAACACCGACAATATGTGTGTAGACACCGCCCGGCGGTTCCACCCCCATCATCTTGGGTAATAGTGCTGCATTGTCGGCAATCAGGCTTTCCGGCACCCGACCTGCCTTGATGATTTCCTGACCGTGATAAATGTCATGCAAGAATGCGTTGAGCGCACGAACCCTTTGCTCAATGCCTTTTGACAGCCGTGACCATTCGCGCGCGGAGATGATGCGCGGCACCTGATCAAAAGGGATCAAACGCTCGTCAGCATCGGCTTCGCTATAGACGTTGAAGGTGATGCCTGTGCGGCGAAAAAAGGCGTCGGCTTCTCTCGATTTCTTTCTCAACGAAGAAAGGTCTTTGTCCTTCAACCATTTGCAATAATTCTCATAGGGCTCTCGGGCGTCCCCATTTTCATCCTGCATCTCGTTGAAAAACAAACTGTCTCCTATCCGGTCTGGCGGCGCATCGTGTTGCTATATGTCGTTGAGTCTGTCGGGTGAATGGCTCGCACCCGGCCCGACAACCTAACAATATTGCCGACTGTCTGGCTAGGGCGGGCAAAGCGGCAAGCAATCACAGGCGGGGTCGCTCTGATCTTTTTTCGCTGTCGAAATGAAGTGTCGCCAATCGCGGAGGGGTATGTTAGACGCCGCTCGCGCGGAAAAGCTTCGGTATGGGGTGACGCTTGAAAAGCGCACCTGGAAACACACCGCAGCCTTGATCCAGAGGGTCAAAGCCACGCGCCTATTTGGATATTACACATCATGACAACGCATTCCCGCATTGCGCCTGCATTGGCGCGCGCCCTTGAAGGCAAGGGCTATACAAATCTGACCGAAGTACAGCAGGCGGTTCTCACCGACGAAGCCGACGGAGCGGATCTGCTGGTCTCGGCGCAAACCGGTTCCGGCAAAACGGTCGCCTTCGGCATCGCCATCGCGCCGACGCTTTTGAAAGACGAAGAACGTTTTGACTATGCGGCGGCGCCGCTGGCGCTTGTGGTTGCACCGACCCGCGAGCTGGCCCTGCAGGTACAGCGTGAATTGCTGTGGCTCTACGGCGAGGCGGGTGCCCGCATTGTGTCCTGTGTAGGCGGTATGGATGCCCGGTCCGAGCGCAAGGCGCTGGAGCGAGGATGTCATATTGTTGTCGGCACGCCGGGCCGCCTTCGCGACCATATCGAACGCCGCTCGCTGGACATGTCCTCCTTGCGCGCTGTTGTGCTTGATGAAGCCGACGAAATGCTTGATTTCGGTTTCCGCGAGGATCTGGAATTTATTCTCGAAGGCGCGCCGGAAGACCGACGCACGCTGCTTTTCTCGGCCACCGTGCCAAAATCCATTGCCGATATAGCGCGCCGCTATCAGCGCGATGCGGTTCGGCTTTCAACGGTCAGCGAACGTCAGCAGCATGCGGATATAGAGTATCGCGCTCTCAGCGTTTCGCCGTCAGATCGCGAGAATGCGCTGATCAATGTGCTGCGTTTCTACGAAGCCGAGCGAGCGATTGTGTTCTGCGCCACGCGTGAAGGCGTCAACCGGCTTTCTGCCCGGCTGGGCAATCGCGGATTTGCTGCGGTCGCCCTGTCCGGTGAATTGTCACAGAAGGAGCGCACTCACGCCCTGCAAGCCTTGCGTGATGGCCGGGCGCGCGTGTGTATCGCAACAGATGTTGCTGCGCGGGGATTGGATCTGCCCGGACTGGAACTCGTGGTGCATTCCGACCTGCCGACCAATAGCGATGTTCTGAAACACCGCTCGGGGCGTACGGGCCGCGCCGGACAACAGGGTGTTTGCGTGATGATTGTGCCGCAAAACCAGCGCGGGCGCATGAATCGCTTGCTGCGGGGCGCGCATATCGAGGCGCAATGGGGTGAAGCGCCCAGCCTGAACGATATCAAGGAAAAAGATCGCGAGCGCCTTCTGAATGATCCCAGCCTGCACGAAACCTATGATGATGACGTGCTGGCCGAGGCGCGCGAATTGCTGACCCTGCATAGCGCCGAACAGATCGCAGCCGCTTTTCTCAACCGCATGCAATCAACGACACCTTCAGCCGAAGACCTGATGGAAATGCCTGCCGCGAACGAACGCAGCAAGCCGGCGCGCCGCGAGCCTTTCGTCGGCGGTGCCTGGTTCAAGCTGACGGCCGGTCGCAATCAGCGGGCAGAGCCGCGCTGGCTCCTGCCGTTGATCTGTCGCATTGGTGACGTCACGCGCAAGGAAGTCGGCGCGATCGAGATTGAGACCAATGAAACATTGTTCGAGATTGAAGCCGCTCATGCCGAGCGCTTTCAGGCAGCAGTTGCAAAATCAGGCGGTGGTGAAGGAACGATCTACATCACACCCGCCAACGCGCCCTCCGGCAAACCGAAAGAACGCGTTCGCGAAGAACGGCCAAAGCGAAAGTTTGACCGCAAACCAGAGACGCGCACCGAGCGTCCCCAGCCGGATCGTTCTGCCCAGCCGTATCAGGACAAGCCGTTTCGCAAACCTCGCAATGAAAGGGCCGATGAACGCCCGGCATCTCCGCGTGCGTCGCAGTATAATCCTGATGATGGTCCGCCGCGGCGACCGCATGAGCAGGCTGAACCGGCCGCATCGGACAATCATCCACGCAAGGCGTTTGGCGGCAAGCCGAAATTTCGCGATGACGGCGACAAGTCGAAGCGATCTTTTGCCGGAAAACCCGGTCCGAAAAAGAAGGCCAATGACGGCGATAGCCGTCCCTTCGGGGCCAAAATCCAACCGGCGCCCGGCAAGGATGCCCCAAAAGGCCAGTTCAAGGGCAAGGGCAAGCCCAAACCCCGACGTGCCAATTATGATGATGGCAATGCCTCGTTCAAACGGGTGAAACGCAATGGCCCGAACAAGGGCCGGTCCTGAACGGTTGAACACAGGGACCGTACAAGAGCGCAATCGACCTCGAAATCCGCCTCCGGAACTTTGGAAAAAACCGCTCTGCTTGCACATTGCCGCCTTGCGGTCGTCAAAAGGCATGGCTAAGCCCCTTTTCAGGCAAAACACGGGTTTTGCACACAATTGGGGGCGTTCATGCGTTACGGGGTTTTTCCACTTATTCTGGCGTGTGTTTCAGCACCTGCCTTTGCACAAACCAGCGAAGACGATATTCGCCCCGGCGAGGTCAGCGCGGATCAAGCGCGTGTTGATTTCGAGATTGATCTGTCCGACGGACAGTTGGTCACGCTGACGACGCGGTCCGAGGCCAATTTCGATACCGTATTGCGCATTACCGATACCAATGGTCAGACACTGGCCGAAAATGACGATTATTCCGGCGGCGGGTTGCAATCGCAGGTCATTTTCCAACCGCCCGCGCCAGGCCACTACACGGCATCCGTCACCGGTTATGGCGGTAGTTTCGGCTCTTTCGAGCTCCAGATCAGCGAAGGTGTTGATTTCGGCTTGACGGAAGCGGCACAAATTCTCGCCCGCGACGTTGTTTCGCTGGATAATTCGAACCCGACCCGGTCTGTGGGTGTCGATCTTTCCGAAGGCGATATTCTGGTCGCCAACACCTATGCGATCAGCCCGGGTATGGATACGACGCTGGAATTGCGTTCCCCCGCTGGCAACATTCTGGCGCAGAATGATGACAGCCGTGAAGGCGGTACGCTGAATTCCCGAATTCTGTTGCAAATCAACGAGACCGGGCGCCATGAACTGGTGATCGGTTCCTATTCCGGTGCTGATTTCGGCGATGTGATGATTTCAGCAGCCATCGATCCCGACGCTGAATTGCCTTACGATTTTACCGCCATCGAGGGAACAGAGATTACCCGCCAAAGCGGCACGATTGATGACAACCAGCCGTCCCGGGAATTTCACGTCTCGCTGGAGACCGGACAGACATTGCTGGTGCTTGCCGATGCACAATCGGGTGACCTGGATCCGGTGTTGCGGGTTCTCGGGCCGGATGGAGAACCGGTCGCGCTCAATGATGATCGCGGTGACGGGTCGCTGAATTCGGCCGTTGCGCTGACAATCGAGACGCCAGGCGAATACACAGTGAGCATGGAGCGTTATCGCGGCGGAAACAGCGGCGGCGAATTTACGCTGGTGATGTCGCTGGTGGATGCCGGTATTGTCGACGAGCTGCGCGCCTTGCGCGAGAATATCTCGCTCAGCGGTGAAACTCTGTCGATCCGCACCGAGGATTTTGTCGTCTATTATACGCTCGACGGCGTGGATGCGTCTTCGGAAGACTATGCCCGCGAAGTCGGCGTTTCGCTGCAGGCCAATCTCGATGCGCAGACGGCCATCGGCTTTGCCGAACCGATCCGTGATGAAGACGGGCTATACCGTGCATTTGTATCTGAGGTGGGCGGCGCACTGGGTTTTGCCCGCCCGGTCGAAACCGTGTTCGACAACCCGGATACACCCGATGTTCGGGAAGAAACGGCGGCGCGCGCTATCTTTGTTATCGACAATGATTTTGTGGGTCTGGGCGATGCCAGCCCCTCCAGCCTGATCCGCGCCACTGCCACGCATGAGTTGAACCATATTGTCCAGTATGGCTATGACGCGGTCGAAGAACTCGATTGGCTATATGAATCCACCGCGTCCTGGATTGAAACCGTCACCGTCGGTGAAGATCAGGATGCCACCGATTATGTCGCGTCGGATTTCTCCCGGCCGGGCCGGTGCTGGAGCACATCGGATGAAGGTCTGGATTACGGTCAATGGACGCTATTGCAATCCATCGCCGATCAGCATGGCAATGAGATGATCGTCCGCTTCTGGGAAAATGCCGCGCTCATGGACGGGCTGGAGACGATGGACGCCGCCTTGCAGGATGCCGGGTCAAGCCTTGGCGAAGCGGTCACCCGCTGGCGGGCGCAGAATTATGCGCTGGATTATGATCTGGCACCGGTTTTCACCCAGACCGTCGAGGTTACCGGCACGCTGAGCGCGTCCGGTCGCGGCTATGGCAAGGGCCGGCTGGAGCAATTGGGCGTTAATTATTTCACGCTCGACCTTTCGGGTCCGACCACGCTTACGGTCAGCCGCTCCGACGATGTCGTCCTCTTCGTGCTCGGACAGCGTGGCGGCGAGATCCAGGTCATTTCCCTGGGCCAGTCCGGCACGGTTGATCCTGCAGGGTGGGAACATGTGGGTCTGATGGTGATGAATGCCGCGATGCCGGAAGCCCCGGGCGCGTGTAGCGGCGAACGCTATCAGCTGGAAATCTCCGAAGGCGGCAGCCCGATGCCGGCAGCTGCTTTCCGGTTCAGCGATCGCCACTTCATCATTCCGGGAGAAAATGCCGAGGCGGAGTAACGCCTCGGCCGGGCCTGTCAGACGAAAGCGAACGGGTCTCAGTTTGCTATGGGTTTCGTCGGTTTAGGCGGCAAGTTGCCGCCGTTCGGCCAGCGCGATTTCCCGGTTCTCCTTGAACCGATCGCGGGCGTTGAGATGTCGATCATGGTTGAAGTGGTTGTGGACGGAAGAATGGACGGCGACAAACTTTTGAAGACTTCGCATTCGCCGAAATCTGAGCATGGCTCGCTCCCGTCTTCGGAAGGGTAAGTGGCTGTTCTCGGCCCGATTGTTGAGCCACCTCCCGACGTCCTGCTTGCCTTCGTTTCCGATGACCTTCATGGCCGCTTTGTATGACCGCAATCGATCCGTCACGATAACTTTCGGATTGCCATATCGCTTCATCGCTTTGCGTAGAAACTTCAATGCAGCATGGCGATCCCGGCGTTTTGTGACATAAGCTTCAAGCACTTCACCTTCGTGATCGACTGCCCTCCATAGGTAATGCGTCTGGCCATTTATCTTCACAAACACCTCGTCCAGATGCCATTGCCACTGGTCCCAGGCACGAAGTTTATCTGCCCGTTTTCGTCGAATCTCGGCGGCGAACATCGGCCCGAAACGATTCCACCAGAATCGCACCGTCTCGTGACTCAGGTCGATACCACGCTCGTGGAGCAAATCTTCGACATTCCGCAACGAAAGCGGAAATCGCACCTACATCATAAACGCGAGGCGGATCACTTCGGGTGATGTTTTGAAGTAGCGAAATGGATTCTTGTTCATTCGCCGAGGCTACAAAACCGGGAATCCGCGTTCAAGCCGGTTTGCTCTGACAGTGCCCAATCGAGAATTGGAACATGGGGGTGGATGTTTCCATTCATAACTCCGGACAAGCTGACAATCGGACATTCGTCTGCTTTTCGGCGCCAGGACGTACAGCGTTTTTGTCTGACAAAATCCCGATTAGCGGTTATTGCAAGGCATGCTGCATCTGCTCACCAACGCCCGGCTCTTTGCGCCTGAACCGATGGGCCTCTGCCACCTTCTGATTGGCGGGGGGCGTATCCTGTTTGTCGGCAATGCGATCCCAGATCTGGATGATGCGCTGGACATTGCCGTAACCGATCTGGACGGCGCGTCTGTTGTTCCCGGCCTGATTGACGGACACGCCCATATTGTCGGCGGCGGCGGCGAAACCGGCGCGTCCAGTCGCGTCCCGCCTGTCAGCCTTTCACAATTCACAAGTGTCGGCGTGACCAGCGTTATCGGTGTGCTGGGCACTGACGATCTGACCCGCAATACACAGACGCTGGTGACGCAGGCCTATGGTCTGCGCGAAGAGGGGCTGTCGGCCTGGTGCCATACCGGTGGGTATCATTACCCCCTGACCACATTGACCGGCAGCGCTCGCAGCGACATCGTCAATATTGACCCGATCATTGGTGTTGGTGAACTGGCATTGAGCGACCATCGTTCCAGCCAACCCACACTGGATGAATTCCTGCGCGTCGCCAGCGAAGCCCATGTCGCGGGTCTAATGACCGGCAAAGCTGGTATCGTGCATTGCCATCTGGGCGACGGAGCGCGCGGTCTGTCGCTCATTCGTGATGCCCTGACCCAATCAGAGATCCCGCCGCGCGTGTTTAACCCGACCCATATCAATCGCAACCCGGTCCTGTTCGAGGATGCCCTCGCTTTGACCGCTGAAGGTTGCGTTGTTGATCTGACCGCCTTTCCCGATGATCATACCGATCCGGGCTATTCAGCCGCCGAGGCCTTTATGCGCTACCAAAAGGCGGCCTGCCCTTCAAACCAGTTGACCATTAGTTCCGATGGCGGTGGCTGCCTGCCGCATTTCGACCGGCAAGGAAATCTGACCCGCATGGGCGTCGGCACATCATCAACCCTGATGGATGCCTTGCGCACGCTGGTCGCCGAAGGCGTCGCACTCGAAAACATTCTGCCAAGCCTGACAAGCAATGTCGCCGATCTGTTGAAACTCCGCACCAAAGGCCGAGTGGCAATGGGCATGGACGCTGATCTGGTGGTCGTGAATAACAAGCACGCTGTGACCGACGTCATGTGCAATGGCCGGTGGCATGTCCGCGACGAACAGGCCATCGTTCTTGGAACTTACGAAGCGGGCTAACCCGAGACCCGGCCTCGCTTGATGATTGAAAAGTAGATCTCCCGCATGTGCCCAGCCCCTGTATCCCACGACCATGATCGCGGTTTCATCATCCCCATCGGCGGCGGTGAAGACCGGGTCAAGGAAATGCATATCCATCGCAAATTCCTCGAATTGGCGGGCGGTTCCGAGGCCGATATCGTTGTCATCCCGACAGCGTCACAGCTCGAAAGCACCGGGCCGGACTATCACGAGATATTCACCGAGCTCGGCGCGGGAAAGGTTGAATTCCTGCCGATCAACAGCCGCGAGGATTGCAACAATCCCGCTTTTGGCGAGCTGTTGAAAAGGGCGACCGGTATCTTCATGACCGGCGGCAATCAACTGCGCCTCTCGACCATTCTGGGCGGCACTGATGTTGCGCAAACCATTCGGCGACGAAATGCGGCGGGCATTCCCGTTGCCGGCACCTCCGCCGGTGCGTCGATCATGTCTGAACACATGATTTCAGGCGGTGACAGTAATTCGGCACCCGCTGAAGGCGCGGTGTCACTCGCGCCGGGAATGGGCCTGACCAATGCGGTGATCATCGACCAGCACTTCACCCAACGTAACCGGCTCGGTCGATTGCTGACCGCAACCTCGCATAATCCCTTCCTGATCGGGCTTGGCATTGATGAAGATACGGCCGCATTCATTGGCCCCGACAACATTCTGGAAGTCGTCGGTAGCGGTACGGTGACCGTCGTTGACGCCGGAAAATTGTGCTACTCATCGCTGTGGGACGCAGGTGAAGGCGAAGCCCTGAGCCTGCTTGGCCTCAAAGTCGATGTGATGGGCGAAGGCTGCACCTATGACCTCTCCGCACGTCAAGCCTACCCGCCCGACAATCAAGCCAACCGCTTTTGCAGCCTGCCTGCGGTAAAACTGGATGAAACCGATGACAAGGCAGCACCCGGATAAGTTGCCTGACTGAGCAATAGAGAGCGCAATCCATGAAAATCGTCTCCACCAATGTGTATGTCGGCCCAAATGTCTGGGCGAGTTTTCCGGTTATCCGGCATGTCATTGATCTGGGCGCGCTCGAAAACTGGCCATCAGCGAAAATCGGATCCGATTATCTGGATGCGCTGGTTGCAGCCTTGCCCGGCCTGCAGGAGCATGGTTGCTCCTATCGCAAGGCGGGCGGATTTATCCGTCGTCTGCGCGAAGGTGACGGCACGTGGCTGGGCCATGTTCTGGAACATTGCGCGCTGGAAATTCAGGGCGTTGCCGGTACCGAAGTAACTTTTGGACGAACCCGCTCAACCGGCGAACCCGGCCAATACAACATGGTGTATGCCTATCGCCAGCGCGATGTCGGTCTGGATGCGGGCCAGTTGGCGATCCGCTTGTTGATGCATCTCCTGCCTGAAGCCATTCAGTCTGAAGCCGACTTCAGGCCCGACCCGGATTTCAACTGGGATGCGGAAATGCACGATTTCGTCCTGAGCGCCCAGCGCCACGAATTTGGCCCATCAACCGCATCGCTAATCAAAGCCGCCGAGGAACGCGACATTCCATGGTTACGGCTTAACAAATATTCGCTCGTCCAGTTCGGGCACGGCAAGCATCAGCAACGCATACAGGCGACGATTACAAGCGAGACAAGACACATTGCCGTCGAAATATCCTGCGACAAGGAAGACACGCATAATCTGTTGAATGATCTGGGCCTTCCGGTGCCGAAACAGCGCATGATCTATAGCGCTGGCATGGCCATCCGTGCGGCGCGTCATATCGGTTACCCGGTTGTGCTCAAACCACTGGATGCCAATCATGGGCGAGGTGTGTCGATCAATCTGACCGAGGATAAACAGGTCGAGATCGCGTTCGAGGAAGCCCAGAAACACGGCAAGGGCCGGTCGGTTCTGGTCGAGCAATTCGTCACCGGGTTTGATCATCGCATGCTGGTTGTGAATAACGAATTGGTAGCTGTTGCAAAACGTGTTCCCGGCCATCTGGTTGGCGACGGCAAGCAGACCATCGCGCAACT
The DNA here is from genome assembly GCA_021604625.1 of Hyphobacterium sp. Taxonomy (GTDB): domain Bacteria; phylum Pseudomonadota; class Alphaproteobacteria; order Caulobacterales; family Maricaulaceae; genus Hyphobacterium. The sequence continues at coordinate 13,309 of BQJI01000025.1, forward strand.
GATCGACGAGGTGAACGACGATCCCAGACGCGGTATTGGCCACGAGAAAGTCCTGACCAATCTGGAGCTGGATTCGCAGGCCCTGCGCCTGATGCAAGAAGCGGGCGTGACAGAAGAGACCGTCCTGCCGAAGGACGAAGCGTTGTATCTGCGTTCCACCGCCAATCTTTCCACGGGTGGTACTGCGATTGACGTGACCGATTCCGTTCATCCTGACAATCGCGAAATGGCCGAACGTGCGATCAAGGCCGTAGGTCTCGATGTCGGCGGAGTTGATTTTCTGATCGACGATATCACCAAATCCTACAAGGATATCGGGGGTGCCATTGTCGAAGTGAACGCCGCTCCGGGCTTCCGCATGCATGTCGCGCCCAGCGAAGGCACGCCGCGCGATGTATCCGGCAAAGTCGTCGAAATGCTGTTCCCGACCGGGTCGGAGAGCCGGATTCCGATTGCCGCGGTCACCGGCACAAACGGCAAGACCACGACCTCGCGCCTGCTCGGCCACATCATGAAAACCAGCGGGCGGACAGTCGGCATGACCTCGACCGATGGCGTTTATGTCGATGGCAAACTCAGCGTCAAAGGCGATATGACAGGGCCAACCTCCGCACAAATTGTACTGCGCGATCCCAGCGTGGATTTTGCTGTCATGGAAACCGCCCGCGGCGGGATTCTACGCAGTGGGCTGGGTTATCCAAGTTCAAACGTGGCTGCCTGCCTGAATGTAACAGCGGACCATTTGGGCCTCGGCGGTATCAATTCAGTTGAAGAATTGGCCGTCGTGAAACGCGTCGTCGTGGAATCGGCCACCGACACGGCGGTCCTGAATGCCGACGATATCAATTGCCTGCGTATGGCCGATTTCGCGGATGCCGAAACCATCTGTTACGCCACGATGAATCCGGACCATGCGCTCGTCAAGGAACACATCCTCGCCGGCGGCCGCGCCGTCGTGCTTGAAAAAGGCATGAATGGCGATCTAATCACCATTTATGACAAGGGTCGGCATATGCCGGTTTTGTGGTCCCATCTCATACCGGCCACCATGGAAGGCAAGGCGTTGCACAATGTGCAGAACGCCATGTTCGCCGCCGCCATGGCCTATAGCTTCAAGGTCGATCTCGACAATATTCGTCATGGCCTGCGGACATTCGACACCAGCTTCTTCCAAGCGCCCGGCCGGACCAATGTCTTTAACGAACACAAATTCACGGTTATCCTGGACTATGCCCACAACCCGGCAGCGTTTAGTGCGATGGCCGACATGGTCAGTCGCATGGATGTCAAAGGACGCCGCATTGCGGTTGTCGCCGCGCCGGGCGACCGGCGCGACGAGGATATCCTGCAGGCGGCAGAAATCCTTGCCGGACATTTTGACCATTATATCTGCAAGGCTGACGATAACCGGCGGGGTCGCGGGCACGATGAAGTGCCGCAAATGCTCCGTAAAAAGCTCGAAGAGCTGGGCACCAGGCCGGACGCGATTGAAATCATTCCCGAGGAAGTCGAAGCCGTCGATCGCGGACTGAACATCGCACAGGCGGGCGACCTTTTGATGGTGTTTGGCGACAATAGTGCGCGAAGCTGGAAGCAGATCATCTATTTTCAGAACGATGATGCGCCGGTTGAAGACGCTCAAACCGTCCCGGTCACGCCAATGCCAGAAAAAACCACGGACATTATCGGCGAAGGCGAAACCCTGATCCGTGACGAGCGCGGCGTACGTCTGGCCCGTCAAGACAGCGAAGATGCTGACTAGGGCCGCATCGTGACCGAACACGCTGACATCATTGAAGAGGCGCTCGAGATCAGGATACCGACTTCGGAGCGGCTTGTGCTGAATGATACCCGCCGTCTGACCGGCCCCGGCCTGCTATGGGATTACCCCGGCGCGGTACTGGATGTGCTGTTTCGTGATTTTGATGCCAACATCGTCATTTCGGCTTGGCACGGACAGGCGCGGCGTGTGCTGGACGCGATTGGGTGGGCTGAACAGCGCATCACGTCGCGGGCTTATGAGGGCGGCGTCAGCCTGGCGATCTCAGCACCCATGGATCAGCTCTACAGCGCGACGTTTGCAGCCCAAACCGCCTGGCATTTTTGTGCCGCTAGATTGCTGAAGGTGGACGCCGGCGATTTCGACACGATGATCGCTGATCTGACATCGCTCATGACGCGTGAAGCCAATCCACGCCTGCTGGACCTTATCAAACGCGCCGAGGCCCATGGCGTCGGGTTTCTGGTCGATGATGACGTGTTTTCATTGGGTTATGGTAAAGCATCATCGTCCTGGCCGGTTTTGGACTTACCGAAACCGGACGCAGTCAACTGGTCAAAACTCGCCGACATTCCGGTCGCAATGATCACCGGCACCAACGGAAAAACCACCACGACGCGCCTGGCTTGCGCAATGGCCAGGGCGGCCGGCAAAATCGCCGGCCTGACGTCAACCGACATGGTCAGTGTCGGCGATAATATTCTGGACCGCGGTGATTATTCAGGACCAGGTGGCGCGCGCCTTCTCTTGCGCGATCGGCGCCTGGAGATGGCATATCTGGAAGTCGCGCGCGGCGGTATTTTACGTCGCGGCCTGCCACTGACCCATGCACGCGCAGCACTCGTAACCAATGTCGCGGCCGACCATCTGGGGCAATTTGGTATCAACACGGTTGAGGAACTTGCGACAACCAAACTCGCCGTGCACCGTGCTCTGGGAGCTGATGGTATACTGGTTTTAAACGCTGACGATGCTCTCGTCGTTGCCGAGGCGGCGAACCTCGCTGTCGATATTCACTGGTTCTCACTCGACCCGGAAAACACGAATATTGCCCGAGCGCGCGCGCACAACCGGCCCTGCGGCTGGCTCGATGGCACAACGCTGATGCTTTTCGATGGCGTGCAAAGCCAAGCCATTCTGGATGTCGACGAAATTCCGATTACCATGAAGGGTGCCGCCAGGTACAATGTGCGCAATGCGCTGGGTGCCGCCTGCCTGTCACAGGCAATGGGGGTCGGGATTGATGCCATGCGTACCGGATTGCGTCATTTCCAGAACGATCCGAAAGATAATCCGGGTCGCTGTAACGAGTTCGTTGTGAAGGGGGCGCGCGTCTTTGTCGACTTCGCCCACAACCCGCACTCCATCGAAGCGGTCACCTCGGCCATGCGGGCGATCCCGGCCAAGCGACGCTTTGTCATGCTCAGCCATGCGGGCGACCGGTCCGATCAGGACATTGTCGACGTCACGGCCAGTGCGCTCGCCATGAACCCCGACCACCTCATCGCCAGTGAGCTTTCCGAGCATTTGCGGGGGCGAAACGAGGGTGATGTGACACGGCTGATTATCAAGGTCGCCCGTTCCCGTGGTCTCAACGACGATCAAATATTGCACGCGTCTTCGCCGGCAGATGGCGCAGCGCAAATTCTGGATCGTCTACAAGAGGGTGATCTGGCCCTGTTGCTGGTTTTATCGGAACGCGACGCGATATTCGAAATGCTGGAAAAACAGGCAATGTAGCGATGCTGTTGGTGCTATCAGACTAAAGCGAAGCGGTCTCACTTAGCTAGGAAAGTCAGGAATTAGGCGGCAAGCTGCCGCCATTCGGTCAGTTCTCGCCAAGCCTGCGGTTTTATAACTCAAAATCGGGAATGAGTGGCGGAGAGAGAGGGAAGAGAAGGGCACGCATTTTCTCCATATAAGTTATTGTTATTGTTGCATATGGAACAGCGGTGGCAATAGAGAATTGGAACATAGAATGGGAGTATGTTCCAATCTCGCATCTCGCCATGTTGAGTTCATCCGTGTGGTATAGATGACTCTCAAACACAATGAAGCAGCGGGAACCGAACGTACATCATGACCGCGAGGCGGATCACTTCAGGAGATGTCTTGAAATACCGAAACGGGTTTTTCATCCAAGGAGGCTACGAAAAACCCACTCGTCGCTCGACCGGGTTTTTATCTGACAAGACCATTTTTAGTATCCGCCTTGGGCGAACCCGTTTTTGTCACTCGGTGGCCGTGCGGACCGCAATACTGGTCGCGCCGCGCGAAACGCTTCCATCATCGGTCACCTCGACAAAAATACGCCGTGAGGCCGGGCTGAAACCGATGGGATTGGCCGTCGTCGCAAAGATTGCAAAGCTTGCGGTTTCATTGGCGCCAAAATTACGCTGCACCGAAGCAGTACGGGAAGCGAGGCACCGACCTGTTGCCGGATTCGTTTCACAAATAGTCAGCGTCATGTCTGACGCGTCCAAACCGGAAATACGCGGCCTCACAGTCAGCGTACCAGCGCTTCCGACATTGGCAGTTGCCACAGCAAACGCACCGGGTCGATTGGTGCCATCAAGCGTGAGAACACCATTCTGGTCAGGCGTGATCGCAACGGCGATCATATCCGGTTGATCCGCAGCCTCGAAGGACAGGCGCAGGGAGTTGACGCCGATAATTGTCGGGGCGGCATCTCCATTCATGCAATCATATCGAAGTGTCAGGTCCAGCGATTCTCCGACCGCGCCGACCGCAGGGGTTGCCGCGATGACAAAAGATCGGGAAGTACCCGATGCCAGACCAAACAGGGCATTGGCGAGACCGGTAACATCATTGGTAGCCGGGTCGGTTTCGCTATATTCGAAGGTTCCATCAAACGGTTGGGCTGGCCGAATAGAGCAACCAAGCGCGTCCTGGGCACCGGCATTTATAACGGTTGCAAATGCCGTGGCAGCCGTTCCGGCCCGGACCGACCGGCTTGCCGGTAAGACCGAAGAGCGCACCCTCACATCCCCGGCCACGGTTTCATTGCCGACAAGAAACATCCGTTCCAGCGTCCGGCCAGCGAAACTGGCACGGAAACGCCAACGACCGGTCGGCGCATTTGCCGGCAATTGGGCTCCGGCATACCAGTAGGTAAAGGGTTGGAAACCCGTCAGCGTTGTCCCCAGTGTCCAGCTTTGGAAGCTGGAGCCGTCGGGCCGGAAGACCTCAAGATCCAC
>BQJI01000026.1 GCA_021604625.1 Hyphobacterium sp.
ATCCAGCTCCAGCGTTTCCATGAGATCGGTATTCCAGACCATGGAACGGTCGGAAACGTGAATATCGGGCAGGCCGGCATGGACCTGCTTGATGCGTTCCACGCCTTCGGACATCACTTCGCCAGTGCGGAAAACGGCGCAGTTTTCCTGCATCGCCACCTGCATCTGATCGCGCAGTTTGGCGGTTGGCGTCTTGCCCGATGCATTGCGGTATTTGTCGAGACGGGCGAGCGAATTATCGCCGGCACCTTTCGGTAATTCCGGCTGACTGGCAGCAGGATCAACCGTATCACCGACGCGAAGGCCTGCCGCGCGGCCAAAGACCACAAGGTCGATCAGCGAGTTGGAGCCGAGGCGGTTCGCCCCGTGCACGGAGACGCACGCCGCCTCGCCCACGGCCATCAGGCCGGGCACGGTGGTTTCTTCACCCTTGGCATCGAGGGTTAAAACATCGCCATGATAATTGGTCGGGATGCCGCCCATATTATAGTGGACGGTCGGCAGAACCGGGATCGGCTCTTTGGTGACGTCGACGCCGGAGAAGACGCGCGCGCTTTCGGAAATGCCCGGCAGGCGTTTGTGGATGATCGCCGGGTCAAGGTGATCCAGATGAAGATAGATATGGTCTTTCTTCGGCCCGACACCACGGCCTTCGCGGATCTCGATGGTCATCGAGCGTGAGACGACATCGCGGCTGGCGAGGTCCTTGGCGGAGGGCGCATAGCGCTCCATGAAGCGCTCGCCTTCCGAATTGGTGAGATAGCCGCCTTCGCCGCGCACGCCTTCGGTGATCAAAACGCCCGCGCCGTAAATGCCGGTGGGGTGGAACTGGACAAATTCCATGTCCTGCAGCGGCAGGCCTGCGCGCAGCACCATGGCATTGCCATCGCCGGTGCAGGTATGCGCCGAGGTGCAGGAGAAATAGGCGCGGCCATAGCCGCCGGTCGCCAGAATGACGGATTTCGCGCGGAAGCGGTGCAGCGTGCCATCGTCGAGCTTCCAGGCGGTGATTCCGCGACAGACGCCATCCTCATCCATGATCAGATCAAGGGCGAAATACTCGATGAAGAATTCGGTCTCTTCCTTGATGGCCTGACCATAGAGGGTATGCAAAATGGCGTGGCCGGTGCGGTCGGCGGCGGCGCAGGTGCGCTGGACCGAGCCTTCCCCATAATTGCGTGTCATGCCGCCAAAAGCGCGCTGGTAGATTTTACCGTCCTCGGTGCGCGAGAAGGGCACGCCCCAGTGTTCCAGCTCGTAAACGGCTTCCGGTGCATGGCGGCAGAGATATTCGATGGCGTCCTGATCACCCAGCCAGTCTGACCCCTTGACGGTGTCATACATGTGCCAGCGCCAGTCATCCTCGCCCATATTGCCGAGTGAGGCAGAGATGCCGCCCTGCGCGGCGACTGTGTGCGAGCGCGTCGGGAAGACTTTCGAGATGCAGGCGGTTTTTAGACCCGATTGTGCGGCACCAAGCGCGGCCCGCAGACCGGCGCCGCCAGCGCCGACGACGACGACATCATAGGTGTGATCTATCCAGTTATATTCGGACATTGGTGTCTCTCTTCTTCCCGGATCAATTGCCAAGGGCGAGGCGGATCAGGGCATAGGCCCCGGCCAGCATCAGCCCGTAAGTGATCAGCGTATTGGCGATCAGCAGGGTGAATTTCAGTGTCGATCCGGAGATGTAATCCTCAACCACGACCTGCAGGCCGAGCCGCATGTGATAGAGCGTCGCGGCCATGGTGATCAGTGTCAGGATCGCGCCCCAGGGTGCGCCAAACCAGGCGCGCGCGGCGTCCGCATCGGGCGCACCTGAAAAGGCAAAGCAGATCACGAAGATCGGCAAAACAATCGCCAGCGCCACAGAGCTGACGCGCTGGGTGATGAAATGATGGGTGCCGGATTTGGCCGAGCCGAGGCGGTTGGTGCGTTTGGCGGGGGTCATCATCGATTTCATGATGCGCCTCCCGTCAGCAGGAAAAACCAGAGGATGGCCGGCAGGATGATCGAGCCGATGATGATCAGGATGGAGCGCTGGTTGGAGCCTTTCGGATCAAAGCCCTTGCCGGCATCCCATGCCAGATGGCGCAATCCGTTGAGGAAGTGAAAACTCACCGACCAGGTCAAAAGGATCAGGCCGATCCGCGTCACCCACTCCATCGGACCATTAAACAGGAAAGCGACACTGCCTTCGGTACCTGTGGCCAGCATGACCAGCCAAGCGGTGAGCGCGATGGCGCCGAGATAATTCCCGATGCCGGAGACGCGGTGAAGAATGGACGACAACATGGTCGGATGCCAACGCCACACCTGCAGATGCGGCGAAAGCGGCCGGGTATCGGTATTTCCGCTGGCCATTTGGATTTCCCTGATCAGACAAAGCCCGTTTCGGCGCTGACAATAAGCCGCGTCGCTTCGGAATCAATGCGGCGTATCGGTTGGCGGCAGTTCGCGCCGTTCGATGCGCAGAATATCGCCATTGATGTGGGAGATACGCAATTCCATACCGGTGCGCACAATGCCGCCTTCGGTAAAGCGGCCTGCGAAATTGAAGGCACCACTATTATTGACCGCGTATACGAAGATTTCGCCATCGATTTCCAGTCTTTGTTCCGGAGATGAAGGCGATGGGTTAATAACTTCAGCCAGTCCTTCGGCGATGGTGTAGTCACCGTCTGCGAAGGCGGAGTGCTGGTTCAGATATTGACTTGCGGATAAATATGTTCCGACCAAGCCGGCAACAAATATCAGAATAGTCATCGGGTAGCCGAGTATTCGGGCGACCCACCCACGAACGGCGCCGCAAACGTCCGATATCCAGGCGTCATAACCCAGAAGCTTGACGTAAAATAAAAGGCTGGCGCCGCCGACCATGACCGGGCCAATCGCCAGATACCATGGAAAGGCATCGCGGAAGTCCCAGACGGTGATCCAGCCGCCGTCCATTGGTGATCACTCCACCCGCAGGCTGTCCGGCAACATCGCCTCGTTGACATTGCCATCTTCGACATAAACGACGCCGCCTTTCATGACGAAATCGACGTTCTGCAAGAGGCTGGGATAGGTGAGGAGATCGCCATCAACCGCGATGATGTCGGCATACTGGCCTTCCTGAATGCGGCCCCATTGATCCTGCACGCCCATCAGGACGGATGGCCAGTAGCTGGCCGAGCGGATGACATCCATCACCGGCACGTTCAGCTCGCGCGTCCAGATGTCGATTTCATTCCAGGTCGACTGGCAATGGAATTTGGTCGGGATGCCGCTATCGGTGCCGATCAGCATCACAACGCCCGCTTCCTGTAATTGCTCGAATTTGCGGCGCAAGGTCGGGCGGCGCAGCGGGGTGAGCTGCATGTATTCCAGCTGGTCGACATTCTGAAGCGAGCCTTCAATGTCGGCGATGGTGTCGGGCTGAAGCCCGCGATGCCAGCAGGTATCGTCCAGACGTTCGGGATTATCGCGGGTGCGCTCGTAATTCCACAGGCCTTCAATCGTTGGCGTCCAGAAGAGCGGACCGCCGCGCACCCGGCCTTGCGAGGTGCGACGGCGCAGAGCCTCGATCACTTCGGGCGGGTATTCCGGCGCGGTCGTCAGGCCGGTATGTTCGAAATTATCTACGCCCACATCCAGACCGACAATGATCTCATCGGCACGATGTGAGTGGCCAACGACACGCAGGCCGTGGGCATGAGCTTCCTCGACCAGAGCGCGGACTTCTTCCAATTCCATCTCGTCCTGATCGACGAGCTTGATGACATCGACACCCGCTTCGGCGAGCTCACGCACGCGCTCGCGCGCTTCACGCACACTGGAAATGCCCCAGCGGTAATTCTCGGTGCCAGGATAGGGCTCGTTTTGCAGGAAGGGGCCAGAGACAAAGAGGCGCGGGCCGGGCAATTCGCCGGAATTGATGCGATCTCGAATGGAGAGGCTTTCCTCCAGCGGCGCACCGAGATCGCGGGCGGTGGTGACCCCGGCCAGCAGCAACTGAACCGCCGTCGCCGGCATGATCTCGTCCTCCAGGCGATCCGCATAGGTCGGGTGCCAGTGGGCATAATCCGCATGGCCGGTGAGCATCAGATGGGCGTGCATTTCCCACAATCCGGGCAGGACGGTCATGCCTTCGGTGGAGATGATCTCGTATCCCGCCGGTACGTCCAGCGAATCCTGATTGCCGACCGCGGTGATGCGATCATCCTCGACCAGAATGACGGAGTTATAGACGGGTGGGCCGCCATTGCCGTCCAGCAAGGTTCCGCCAACCAGCGCCTGGCGGTCCTGTGCGGCGGCGGTGCCGGTGAGTGTCAGACTGACCGCGAGTGCAAACGAACGCATGATCATGACATGCCCCTCCCAAAGTGTCGAATTCATACCAGCCTGTCTGGTGCGCCGATCAAAAGCAATCCTTGACGGGTTGGCTGGCGTATAGTTCTTCAGATACCGCCATTTCAGGAGCCCGAAGCCATGACCCTCATCACAAAATCTGCTGCCGTTGTCACCGGAGCCTCGACCGGGATCGGTCATGCGACGACGCACGTCCTGATCGAGAACGGCTTTCATGTCTTTGCGGGCGTTCGCAAGGATGAAGATGCCGGGCGGTTGAGCCAGGAATTCGGAGACAGTGTCACACCGCTGAAAATGGAAGTGACGGATTCCACCTCGATGAATGCGGCGGGAGAGCAGGTGCGCGCGGCATTGGGCGGCAAGACGCTGCAAGGCCTCGTCTGCAATGCCGGCGTCGCGGTGACCGGGCCGATCCTGCATCTGGATGTCGAGGATTTTCAGCGCCAGATGGATATCAATGTCACCGGCGTTGTGCGCACGGTGCAGGCCTTCGGGCCGCTTCTGGGCGCGGACAAATCCCTGACCGGAAAGCCGGGGCGGGTCGTCACCATGTCATCGGTTGCGGGCAAGATGGGCATGCCCTTTGTCGGCCCCTATGCGGCGTCCAAGCATGCACTGGAAGGCCTGTCGAAATCCCTGCGCAAGGAATTGGCGCTCTATGGCATCGGCGTTCACATCATCGGGCCGGGGGCGGTGGCGACGCCGATCTGGGACAAGGCGGATGATGCCGAGGAGATCGAAAAATACCGCGATACGGACTACATCAAGTCGATGAAACGTGTGCTGACATGGATGCTGGATCGCGGCCCGAAAGGCCTGCCGGCCAGGCAGATTGGCGAGCGCGTGCATCATTGCCTGACGGCCCCAAGCCCGAAGAATCGTTATGCGGAAGTGCCGCAGCGGTTTGAAAACTGGACGATGCCGCGCCTGCTGCCGGAAAAATTTGTCGACAAGCAGATCATCAAGCGTCTGGGCCTGCGCCCGGAAGATTTGAAGCGCGACTAAGGGCTGACATCTCGTAAATCTGGTCTAGTCTGCCGGGCAAACGTGTTCGGGAGAAAGATCATGCTGCGTGCCATTCTGGTTTCAGGACTTCTGCTGTCGGCGTCCGCGTTTGCGGATGATGCCGAGGATTTCCAATCCCTGATCGAGGATTATCAGGCCCATGAATCGCGCGATGATCCGGATGAAAACCCGGATGCCGCGGGGCGCTGGGGCGATCTGTCGCCGGAGCGCTATGCCGAAGATCGCGCCGCCGATGTGGTGTTCCTCGAACGGCTGGATGCGATCGAGGAAGACAATCTGCCGGACGACCAGATCGTCAATTTCGCGACGCTGGATTATGTCCTGCGGTTCCGCGTCGAGCTGGCGCAATACGATATGCAGCGCGCGCCATTTTCCAATGATAGCGGCTTCTTCTCGACGCCCTTCTACGTCGCCTCCTCGACCCGTCCGTCAACAGTAGAAGAGGCGGAAAACTGGATTTCGCGGCTCGAAGATCTGCCGCGCTATCTGGATGAAAATGTCTACTGGATGCGCCAGGGTATCGAAGCTGGATACACCCAACCGGCGAATATCATTGGCGGCGTGCGCGATCAGATTGCCATGATTGCGGCGATGAGTGTTGAGGATAGTGGTCTTCTGGGGCCGATCCAGGCCTTGCCGCAAACCGTGTCGGAAACCGACCGCGCGCGTCTTCTCGCAGATGCGACGACGGCAATCGAAACCCATGCCTTGCCCGCCTATGGCGATCTTCTGACCTTCATGGATGAAGAATATGTGCCGGCAGCGCGGACCGAGCTGGGACTGTCCTCCGTCCCCAATGGCCGTGAGCAATATCAGGCGCTGGTGCGTTATCACACAACACTGGATACCTCACCGGAAGAGGTGCATCAGCGCGGCCTTGCCGAGGTCTCCCGAATTCGCGGCCTGATGGAAGAGATTATCGAAGAGGTCGAGTTTGACGGCAGTTTCGCCGAATTCCTGAACTTCCTGCGCACTGATCCGCAATTCTATGCCGAAAGCGAGCAGGAATTGATGATGTATGCGTCCTGGCTCGCCAAGCGCGCCGATGATGCGATGCCGCGTTTCTTTGGCCGCCTGCCGCGCCTGTCCTATGGCGTGCGCCCGGTGCCGGCCTCGATGGCCCCGACCTATACGACGGGCCGCTACTGGCCGGGCTCGCTGGAAAACGGTGTCGCCGGTGGGTATATGGTTAACACCTATAATCTGGCTCAGCGCCCGCTCTATAATCTGCCGGCGCTGACCGTGCATGAAGCCGTGCCGGGTCACCACCATCAGGGCGCGCTGGCGCAAGAGCTGGAGGACGTGCCTGAGTTTCGTCGCAACACCTATATCACCGCTTTTGGTGAGGGGTGGGGTCTCTATACCGAGTTTCTGGCCGAAGAAATGGGCATGTATACAACGCCCTATGACCAGTTTGGTCGCCTGACCTACGAGATGTGGCGCGCCTGCCGCCTCGTGGTGGATACCGGCATCCATTATATGGGCTGGACGCGCGAACAGGCCGAAGCCTGCTTCCTCGAAAACTCGGCGCTGGCTCCGCACAACATCAATACCGAAGTCTCGCGCTATATTTCCTGGCCGGGACAGGCGCTGGCCTACAAGACCGGCGAAATGCTGATGCGCGATCTGCGCAGCCGCGCCGAAGAGCGTCTCGGCGCGCATTTCGATATTCGCGATTTCCACGATGAATTATTGTCGGAAGGCGCGGTGCCGCTGGGCTATCTGGAAGACCGCACTGAAGCGTGGATCGATGCCACGCTGGACGCAGCGGAAAGCGAAGATGAGGACGAAGCGGACGCGGTGGAGGACTAATTGGCCGCACTGGTCATCAAGTTTCTGATTTTCGGCGCAGGGCTGATCAACTTTGCGCCGATCTTCGGGCTGATTTCCCGCCGCCAGCTCGAACGCATGTATCAATCGCCAATTGGAGGCGCTGATCTGTCCATCATGATGCGCCATCGCGCTGCCCTGTTCGGGATCATTGGTGGCTTCATGCTGTATGCGGCTTTTTACGAAGACCTGCATTTTGCCGCCATTCTCATGGGGTTCGCGGCGATGCTTTCCTATATTGCACTGGCGGTATTGACCGGCGGTTACAATGCCGCGCTTCGAACCGTCATCCGGATCGATGCGGTCGGCATTGGCTTTTTGGTACTTGCTTCGCTGTTGAAGCTTTTATGAAACTAACCGCCGGTCCGGCGGGCCTCGTTGATACGGCCGCGGATCAATAATACGGCAACAGTTTCATCGTCGGTTCCGGCGAGCCGCAAGGCGCGGTTCATATCCGCTTCGGCGGCATTGAGATCACCCAGTTCCAGACGCGCTTCGGCGCGGGTGCGCCAGGCGTCAAAGTTTTGCGGTTCGTGCGAGATCGCCTGAGCCGCGTCGGCTTCAACGGCCGCCCATTCGCCCATTTCTGCTGCGGCGCGGGCGCGGCCGAGCCAGAGCGGGCCGGATTGCGGAGACATTTCCACGGCGCGAGCATAGACACGGCGCGCTTCGGTCGGGTGCCCGGCATTCATCCAGGCTTCCCCGGCCTCGGCGAGATAGACGATTTTCATTGTTGTGGGTCCGCCATCGGGGGCTTCGGCCAGCGCCTGCAGGCGAAACGCGCCTTCTTCTTCCTCACCCAACGCAATCAAAGCGCGCGCGACGCAGTGACGGGCGGGCCAGCCACCGCCTTCATAGCGCCAGGCCAGCGCGTCCTCATAAGCGGCATCTGCATTGGCCTCGATACCATTGAGACAGGCTTCGTAGCGGGCGTGATCGCGGGCTTGCGCAACAGCCACAGATCCGAAAGCCACGCTCGCCGCAGCTGCAAAAACAAGACGCTTCATGTCAGGAGCTCCCAAATGCCCATTGGACCCAGCATAGTCGGGCGCTAGATTGGCGTCCATGTTTCACACCCGTTCCGCCTTGCTATTGGGTTGCGGCTATGTCGCAAAAGCCACGGCTCCACTATTGGCGGCGCAGGAATTTCAGGTGACGGGGACGACAAGATCGCCTGAAAAAGCCGCCGAGCTGGACGCTGCGGGCCTTCATCCGCTGGTCAATCCGGATGTCCGTGCATTGAAAGACGCCATGGCGGCAGCCAGCCATATTCTGGTCTCCGCGCCGCCGGGCGAGACGGGCGATCCGTTCCTTGAATTGTTCGATCATCGGACCAGCCTGCCGAATCTGGACTGGCTGGGTTATCTCTCGACGACCGGCATCTATGGTGATGCACGGGGCGAATGGGTGGATGAATTCACGCCGCCGAACCCGGCTGACGAACGATCACGGCGACGATTAGTGGCTGAACAGGATTGGTGCGCGCTATCAGACAAGACGCGAATATTCCGCCTGGCCGGAATATATGGCCCCGGGCGCTCCGCGCTGGAGCGGGTCCGAGACGGATCAGCACGGCGAATTATCAAACCCGGCCAGGTCTTCTCACGTATTCACGTTGATGACATTGCGACGGCGCTGATGGCTTCGATCTCCCGTCCTGATGTCGCGGGGCCGTTCAATCTCGCGGATGACCTGCCGGCGCCGCAAGCTGATGTGGTGGCCTTCGCCGCTGAACTGTTGCGCGTTGAGCCACCGCCGCTGGAAGATTTCGAGACGGCAGAAATGAGCGCCATGTTGCGCAGTTTTTATGCTGTTTCCCGCCGGGTGAGCAGTGAGACCACCCGAAAACGGCTCGGATGGACGCCGACATATCCAACCTATCGGGACGGGCTGCGTGCGATTTATGCCGCCTCGATCTGAGCGGCGAGGCTTTCTGCCGCCGAGATCAGGCGAGCGAGCTCGGGACCTGATGACAGGCGATGATCACCATTCTTGATGAGCGTGAAAACAATGTCGTCACTGGTCAGGACGTCCATGCATTTGCGGGCATGCTCCCAGGGCACGCTGTCATCGAGCACGCCCTGAAGAATGCGAACCGGGCCGTCAAATGCGACGGGCTGGTCCAGCACCGACCAGTTCCTGCCATCCTCGATCAGTTTCCTGGTGACGACAAAAACCTCGTCATCATAGGGAGACGGCTCCTCAAACTTTCCTTCTGTCAGGATGGTCTGGCGGATCTCGTCGGAAAAACCCGGCCACATCAATTTCGAAGTGAAATCCGGCGCCGGGGCGATGAGCAGCATGCCGGCGATCCGCTCGGCGCGTTCCTTTGCTGTCAGAAGGCTGATCCAGCCGCCCATCGACGAACCGACCAGAATCTGCGGACCTGTGGCCAATTCATCCAGAACGGCAAGGGTGTCGTCCCGCCAGCGGCCAATCGTGCCGTCCTCGAAATCGCCGGAGGATGCACCGTGGCCAAAATAGTCAAAGCGCAGAAAGCTGCGCCCGGTCGCCTCCGCCCAGGCGTCCAGTGCGAGCGCTTTTGTGCCGTTCATGTCGGATTTGAATCCGCCCAGCCAGATCAGGCCTGCCTTGCCGGGCTGGCCTTTGCGGTGCGCATAGGCGATCTGCTCTCCGTCGGAGCGTTCAAAAAAACGGATGGCCGGAGTGTTTGTCATGGCTTAAGTCCTGTGGAAGAAGATGCATCACCTTTCCAGCACATTGCCGGACGGGGTCAAGTTTGAAGGCTGGAGATCTCAATTTCGATGAATGTGCTGCAAGTCATTCCCGGTCTCGAAACCGGCGGAGCTGAACGCACCACGATCGAGATCGCCGAGGCGCTGGTCCACGCGGGGCATGGCGCGCTGGTCGCCAGCGAAGGCGGGGCGATGGAAGCCGAGCTCGCAGCAGCTGGCGGCGAACTTATCCGATTGCCGATGGCGACCAAGAATATCGCCACCGCCATGTCGAACGTGTCCCGGCTGAAACGGCTGATCCAGACCCAAGACATTGATATCGTTCACGCCAGATCGCGTGCACCGGCCTGGAGCGCGTTGCGGGCAGCGCGAGCTACCGGTGTTAAATTCGTGACCACATATCATGGCACGTATAATGCCAAGTCGGCACTGAAACGGTTCTATAATTCGGTTATGGCGCGCGGCGACCGGGTGATCGCCAATTCAGAATTCATCCGTGACTATATTGTTGCCCAGCATGGTCTGGTGGCGGACGCAATCACGGTCATCCCGCGCGGCGTCGATATTGAGCGTTTCCATGTGACACCGGCGGTAAAAGCGCGGGCAAGGGCGTTGGCGGCTGAGTGGAATTTGCCGGAACAGCGTCCGGTCGTCGTGCTTCCGGCGCGGCTGACCCGCTGGAAAGGACAGATGATCGCGCTTCAGGCGTTGGCCCGGATGAAAGCGGACGGGCTGAAACGACCCGTATTGATCCTTGTCGGCGGAGATCAGGGCCGTACCAGCTATCGCGACGAGCTGGACTTGTTGATCGGGCGTCATGGCCTTGAAGCGGATGTCTGGATTGTCGGGCATTGTGATGACATGCCGGCGGCCTTCGGACTGGCGGATTTTGCGCTCAACCCCTCGACCGATCCGGAAGCTTTCGGCCGGACGGCAGCGGAAGCCAGCGCGGCAGGCCTGCCCGTTATTGTCGCCGATCACGGCGGGGCGCGCGAAGTCGTAGAAGACGGCGTCACCGGTTGGCGCGTGGCACCCGGCGATCCGGTCGCGCTGGCAAAAACATTGCAAGTCGCGATGGGGCTTGATATCGCCGCGCGTCAGGTTCTGGGCCAGGCCGGTCGGCAACGTATTATGAACCGTTTCACGGTTACGTCGCTGCAGAAATCGACCTTGCGGGTCTATAACGAGCTTCTAGAGTGACGGTATGATCGACGCGGTAAAAGAAATTATCTACGTCCTCCTGTGGGGCGACTTGCCGTCGACCGTGCGCGGACTCGCCGCCTGCCAGCGGATTCGCGATGCCAATCCGCGCGCCAAATTTATTCTTCTGACCGCCCCGGACTATGAGGCCTTGCTCAAGCATTGCCCTTATTTCAGCCAGATTGAAACCGATGCCACCGCAACCGGACCGGCGGGAAAACTGACGTCCAAGCGGATCAAGGTGACCAAGCCGAAATATGTATACGACCTTGTCGGGGATGCTGATGCGCGCCGGATCAAGGGCGGATTGCGGTTCTCCGGTATCAAATGGGTCGAGGCCGCCCCGCGTGACGAGGTTGGGGTTCATCCGGTTGAATCTGCGGCGGCCGCGCTCGGGCGGTGCGGTCTGGGTCGGGATGATTACCGCCTGGGTGAAGCCCCTGCGCCCGATGTCTCCTGGGTGGATTATCTTGCGCGGACGTCGCGCATGCTGGAGCCTGAATATTTCGGTTTGAACGGCCCCTATGCGCTTCTGGCGCCAGCCGGTGAAGATGTGAAGCCCAATCTTCGATGGCCGCGCGAGCGCTGGGCGTCTCTCGCTGCAACGCTGCTGGAGCAAGGCATAACCCCTGCCATTGTCGGCGGCCCGACCACACGCGATGTCGGCCGGTATGTTGCCGAAAACGTGCCGAATTCTCGCGACATTACCGGAAAAGCCAAGCTGGTTCAGCTGGCCGGACTGGCGCGCCGGACACGTTTTGTGTTCGGCGAAGATACCGATCTGCTGCACCTGCTGGTCGCCGCAGGTCCTCCGGCTGCAGCGCTCTATCCGGACGGGCTGGACCCGGCCTTGAGAGCGCCGCGCGGTGCTTCACCGGTCGTCCTCCTGCATGCGCCGGTCCTGGCGCAGGTGACGGCGGATGAAACGCTTCAGGCGATGCGGGTTGCCGGCGGTTTCGAGGAATCACCGCGTGCGGCTTGATTTTCTTCGCCTGACCCTCATAACACCCTACCGCTGCAGTGCGGATGGGCGGACTGTCCGTTGACCGTCGCCTTTTCCCGCATCTGTGGTATTTTTTCGTTTCTGGCTATTAGTGGAGAAGTTACATAGCACGCAGACCCTTTGCCGCGGCGCCCCCCAAAAAAGAGGGCCCCCGCATTAATCAAGATATTCGCGTTCCCCGTGTCCTGCTCATCGATGAGCATGGCGAGAAGCAGGGAATCATGCCCACCGATGCCGCTATTGAAGCGGCCGTTGAAGCCGGACTCGACCTCGTCGAAGTGTCGCCGCATACAGATCCGCCGGTGTGCAAGATTCTGGATTACGGCAAGCTGAAATACCAGGAACAGAAGAAAAAAGCCGAGGCGCGCAAGAAGCAGAAGACGCAAGATATCAAAGAGATAAAAATGCGTCCGAACATCGATACGCACGATTATGAAGTGAAAACCAAAGCCATGACCCGCTTCTTCGAAGAGGGTGACAAGGTGAAGGTTACGCTTCGATTCCGCGGCCGCGAAATGGCGCACCAGAACCGGGGCATGGATGTCATGAACCGCGTAAAGGAAGATTTTTCTGCGGTGGCCAAGGTTGAATTCGAGCCGAAACTCGAAGGTCGTCAGATGACGATGGTGCTTGCGCCGCGATAATCCGGTTTCAAATTCCCGCCTGACACGAATTATGGCGGGAGTTTGCCGGTTTTCTGCCGGTGCGACGATATTTCCGTTCAAGCAGGGTTCACCTGCGAAGCCGTTTTAATGATAGTCTCTATAGCGAGGATGGACGGGGGAGTGTCCGTCTGTCCCGCTCCGTCGCTGATTGTCGGCGGCGGGCGATACACAGGGGATATACTATGCTTCGTAAAATTACTCTTGCGGCTACGACGTCTGCTCTGGCGGTTCTGGCAATGGCCGGTGCGGCCGAAGCCCAGGACTGGCGGCTTAATCCGACCTATGGCACGGTTTCACTGGTGTCCGGTTTTACACCGGATCCGTATCTGGTGACGTTGCAATCGGGCGGTTCCATCAATGCGGCCCAGTCGATTGGCGGATCCTGCAATGGCTATGTCGCGAATGCGCCGGACTTCCGGCTCAATTATACGGCCAGTTCCGCGCTGCCCTTGATTATATCTGTGAGTTCGAACGCCGACACGACGCTCGTGGTCAATGCGCCAGATCAACGCTGGTATTGCAATGATGATGGTGGTGAAGGCCTGAATCCATCCTTGCGCTGGAACAGTCCGATGACGGGTCAATACGACATTTATGTCGGCACCTATGCAAGCGCATCCTTGCAGAATGCCACCCTGGCGATTTCGGAACTCAATTCCTATTGATCGCCATTTTCTCAACCGGGGAGACTACATCATGAAAGCGTTTCTTCCGGCTCTTGGCGTGGCGGCTCTTGCCGCCACGTCCGTGGCCGCCCAAGACATTTCTCAACCGCCAAGTTATGGCTCGATCACACTGAATTCGGGCTTTCTGCCTGACCCTCATAGCGTGCAGCTTCGCGCCGGTGGCAGTGTGCCTGTCAATGTGACAGGAAGCGGTGCGTGCCGCGGCAATATTGCCAGCGCGCCGGATTTCAACGTCTATTACTCTGCCGGTTCTTTTGACCTGTTCATTTCCGCCATGTCGCAATCGGACACCACGCTGGTGGTCAATGATGCGCGCGGAAACTGGTATTGCGATGATGACGGAGGCGAGGGGGCTTTCAACCCGGGAATCCAGATCGAGCGTCCGGCGTCCGGTCTCTATAATGTCTGGGTCGGCACATATTCGACCAGTGGCGGCACGCCGCCCGCAACATTATTCGTGTCCGAGCTGGGTTTTGGCCCGCGCCCGAACACAAATGGTGGCGGTCTCGATTTCGCGCTTCCGGCCAATTATGGCGGTCAGGCACTGAATACAGGCTTCATTCCGGATCCTGTGAATGTCCAGATTGCGGCTGGCGGCGATATTGATGTCGCTGCAACCGGCATTGGTGACATGTGCTGGGGCTATGTCTCAGCGGCACCTGACTACGAGTTGACCTATACGGCCGGTTCGAATTTCGATCTCTATCTCTCGGCGACATCCGATCGCGACACCGTCATGATCGTCAATGGCCCCGATGGCGCATGGCATTGTAATGATGACATGACGGGCCTCAATCCGGGCATGATGTTCGAAAGCCCGCAATCGGGTGTCTATGATATCTGGGTCGGAACCTATTCATCCGGCGCAGGCACACCGCCTGCCACGCTGCACATTTCCGAACTCGGTTATGGCGCAGATGGCACGGGGTCCGACAGCGTCTTTGATGATTTCGATTTTGACAGTGGCTATCAGGGTGAAGGTGCCAGCGTGCTCGATTACACGCTGGAGGCCAATTACGGTAATGGTGCCCTTCAATCCGGCTTCATTCCTGATCCGCATGAAGTCCAGCTTGCCGCTGGCGGTAATGTGGATGTGCGCGAAACCGGCCCGCAAGGTTGCTGGGGTTATACGACGGCGGCGCCTGACTATGAGCTGACTTATTCGGCCGGCAATAGTTTCGATTTGTCGATTTCGGCGCGTTCGGACCGCGATACGGTGCTGATCGTCAATGGTCCCGATGGCAACTGGCATTGCGATGATGACAGCGCGGCGGGCCTCAATCCGGGCATGACGTTCGAAAACCCACAATCGGGTGTCTATGACATCTGGGTCGGAACCTATTCGTCCGGCGCAGGGACGCCCCCGGCCACGCTGATTATTTCGGAGCTGGGTTTTGACGAAGACGAACCCTTTATCGATCCGATGCCGAGAAGCGGTGACAACTTGCTCGACGTTTCGCTGACGTCAAATTATGGCTCGGTGTCGCTTGATAGTGGCTTTATCCCCGACCCGCACAATGTCGAGCTGGCCGCGGGCGGCGATATCAACGTCTCCCAGAATGGACCGGATGGGTGCTGGGGTTACACCACGGCATCACCGGATTATGAGCTGAATTATTCGGCGGGTTCGACCTTCGACCTCTTCATTTCGGCGACGTCGGATACTGACACGGTGTTGGTTGTCAACGCGCCGGACGGAAGCTGGTTCTGCAATGACGATGGCGCTGAAGGTCTCAATCCAGGACTGGAATTCGCCTCGCCGATGTCGGGTGTCTATGACATCTGGGTGGGAACCTATTCGTCGTCAGCGGGGACGCCGCCGGCCACGTTGCATATCTCGGAAATCGAGTTCGGCGACAATTAGTCGATCTCGACGGAACAAATTGAAGGGCGGTCCCGATCGGGCCGCCCTTTTTTGTGGCGGGTAGACGAACAGGTCTTGCGCAGATCAGGCTTTGAATTCTTGTAATGTTATATTATATCATTGGAGATCAATGCGAGATGACTGGCCCCCGATGACTCACCATACCAAATCCCTGCTTGATGTTTCCGGCGCCAGCCTGTCCGTGGTCTGCCTGCTGCATTGTCTGGCGTTGCCAACAGCGGCGGTCGCGGCCCCGGCGCTGGCTCCCGAACTGGCAGAGCGTTTGGCGCTGGTTGACGGGCAGGCCCATCTTGTTCTGTTTCTGATTGCCGCGCCGATCACCCTGCTGGCGTTTTTCTGGGGCGAACGGACGATGCGGTCCGGTCCCTGGACCATGCTTGTCGCCGGCACCGGGCTGGGCCTGATGCTGACAGGTGCCTCCCATGTCTTTGCGCAACCATTTGAATCCATCCTCACCGGAATCGGTGTCACGCTTCTGATGGGCGCGCATATCGCCAACTGGCGGCGACGCCAGGCGCAAGGTCATGACCATCCCCGTGAATGCGGGATGTGCGAGGATTAGCGTTTTCGCCGCGAAATCATTCGACCGAGCCACGGAAACAGCAGGATAAAGCCGAACAGGCTCATTCCCAGCGCAAACAGGCTGGCGAGAATGAGCAGCGGATGATTGAAATGCGACCGGTCGCCATAATCCATGATGTGCAGCATCCAGAAGAAATCATAGAATCGCCAGACATCATTGCGCCGGGCGATAACCTCGCCTGTGGCCGTGCTGATATATAGCCGCGTGCCTTCCCCATCGGCAAATGCAACGCGCCAGCTCGGTTCCGGGCGGCGTGATTCCCATGTTGCTTCGGCAAAGAAGGTGACGGCTTCAATGTCGGGATCACCGGCATAATCGGCACGAGCGACGGCTCTGGCCGTGTCTTCGTCAATCGGCGACAGAATTTCGCCGGACACCGCATCAACCAGAAGCGAAGCGCCATTCTCGCGGCTGAATTCATAGACGGTCCGGCCCAGCCATGAGCGAAATTCTACGGCGTCCGGCGTAATATCCGCGATGGCTGCCGCTTCGCCCGGTGCCATCACGCCTGAAAGATCCAGCGTTTCGGACTGTTCGGAGATATTATGCTCGCCGCGCACCTGCTGGATCGGAATGGCGCTCATCACCAGACCGCCTGCGACCCATGCCAGCACCTGCAAACCAATAATCAGCGCCGCCCATTTGTGCAGGGTGATGAGCCAGCGGATAATCGGCCGGCTCATTCCGCGCCTTCCGGCTCGGCAGCGATGACCATCAGGCCATTATCGCCCATGGTCGCGGTGATCATCAGTGCCGCGCCGGGCTGGAACAGATTGATATCAACGTCTTCGGCGATGGAAAACTCCATCACCATGGACGGCATGCCCAGTTCCGGCATGGCTTCATGCCTTAA
>BQJI01000027.1 GCA_021604625.1 Hyphobacterium sp.
TCCGGCTGCAATTGCCGCGCCTGCTGCATCGCCTGACCATTTCCGATATCGAAACCGTTGCCCGGTCCGGGCTCGTCATCGCCGGCTTCGGCGCCGATGAAACCTTTCCCGCCCTCATCAATCTTGAAACCGATGGCGTCATCGCCGGGCGGCTGGCCGTCTCGCCGCGTTCCAGAAGCCATATCACGGTGGATCATCCCGCCGATGTTCTGCCGTTTGCGGTCCGAAATGTGATGATTTCCATGGTCCACGGCGTCGATCCATCCTTTCTGGATTATTCACTGACCGTGTTTCGGGACCTTATCCGCGCCAATGGCGACCGGCTGATCAATGAATTTGCCAAGAGCGACGCAGAAAAACTCCGCCTGCATTCGGAAAACGCCGCCATGTCGGACGATTTCATCAGCATTTTCCTCGATTATCTGCGTGATTATATTCAGGACATGCATCTGGGGCCGTTCGCCTCGACATTGCAGGGCATGCCGCCGGACGAGATGGCATGGCTGGCAGAGTCGCTCGTTCATTTAACTTCTGTTAAGATGCGCATGTCACTTGGGCCGGAAGGTGTCGGCGGACCGGTCGACACGGCGGTGATTACCAAACGTGAAGGGTTCAAGTGGGTCAAGAGAAAAGCGCCAATAGACGCGCTTTCTGGGCCGGGATTGGGACTGGGGGACTAGACGATGAAACGCTACCGCTATCGCAGAATCAACAAGGATGAATTGCCGAAGGCACCGACATCCATCGCACCGGAATCGCTGCGACAGGATGAAACGCCGCGCGCCCTGTTTGAAGGCGATGTCGCCTCGCAACGCCTGTTCAACCGCGCCGCCCTGGATCAGATGGGCGATTATTCGGCGGTTATTCTCGCCTCCGATTCCCTGCGTCCGGCCTGGTCGGAACCCGGCGATCTGGTGCATGTCCGTCGCGGCGCCGAAGACGCCAACGCCATTGTCGAAGCGGTCTCAGCGAAAAAAAGCTGATCCAGTCACACCGGTTGTCTGCGAGAAATCTGCATACCGCGTGAATGTTCAATTGACAGACAGGCGGGCAAACGCGTATGTCGCCCGCCTTGCTTACCTGCCCAGGTGGCGGAACTGGTAGACGCGCCAGCTTCAGGTGCTGGTTTCCGAAAGGAAGTGGAGGTTCGAGTCCTCTCCTGGGCACCATTGTCTTATCCGAAATCGACCGTAAAACTCCATAAATCACTAAAATAACAAGAAAAACCAGAGCCAGTCGCGCTTTTGTTGTCCAATGCCGTGCGGGTATATCCGTTGGCATGCGGGTATTTTGCGGGTAGATTTGCGGGTATCCGGGACTTTTGGACCGGACTAGGTGATCGAGATACCCGCATATGCCGCTAACTGATATTCAAATCCGGCAGCTTAGCCCGCGCGAGAAGGACTATAAAAAGGCTGATGGCGGCGGTTTGTATGTCTTTGTCCAGCGCACCGGTTCAAAACTCTGGCGTTTGCGATACCGGTTTGATGGCAAGGAGAATGTGCTCTCCTTTGGTCCCTATCCAGCGATCAGTCTGGCGCGGGCACGTGAATTGCGGGCTGATGCAAAGGCGCTTCTTGCCGAGGGGATAGACCCCAGCGCCCACGCCAAGGAAATGAAGGCCAGTCAGGTCGCACTCACCGAACATACCTTCGCGAAAATCTCTGCGGACCTCATGGCCAAACTTCGAAAAGAAGGGAAAGCCGAGATCACGCTGAAAAAGAAACAATGGCTACTGGATATGGCCAGTGATGATTTTGGCGACCGGCCTATCACCACGATTAGCGCCGCAGAAATTTTGATGACACTTCGTAAGGTGGAGTCGAAAGGAAATTACGAGACCGGCAAGCGCTTGCGCTCTACCATTGGGCAGGTATTTCGCTATGCCATTGCCACGGCGCGGGCTGAAAACGATCCGACTTATGGGCTAAGAGGAGCATTGATCGCCCCCAAGGTTTCGCACATGGCTGCGATCACCGACCGAAAAGGGTTTGCCGGTCTGATCAAGGCGATATGGGATTATGGGGGCGGGTCCCCATCCACGCGGGCGGCGCTAAAGCTGATGGCATTGCTCTACACGCGCCCCGGCGAATTGCGGCTGGCGCTTTGGGAAGAATTTGATCTTGAACGGGCGACCTGGACCATACCTGCCGAGCGAACAAAAATGCGCCGGGAACATACCAAACACTTGCCGCAACTGGCTGTGAATATACTGCGAGACCTGTTAGCCGAGACCGGCAGCAATTACCGCACCTTCCCGTCATCCATCGCGCGCGACAGGCCAATCAGCGAGAACACGCTCAATCAGGCACTTCGACGCATGGGCTTTGACAAGGATGAGCATACATCGCACGGGTTTCGTGCCAGCGCGTCCAGCCTGCTCAATGAAAGCGGCCTGTGGAATGCTGATGCCATTGAAGCCGAGCTTGGCCATATCGGCGCGGACGAGGTTCGCCGTGCTTATCATCGAGCGCGCTACTGGGATGAACGCGTAAAGATGGCGGATTGGTGGGCAGGCGAAATAGCTGTCCGAGCGCAGCAACCGAAAAAACCGGAGGATTGATTGGTGGCAGATTCATCAAGTGACTACCAAAAGCCGTCAGCGATTTGGAAACTGTCCGACGCCGTTTCAATTGTTGAAGCAGCTTTGCTGATACTGGAAATTGAGCCTCAGGGAATTTCTGATTCTGTTGAGAACTGGGGTGATGAAGCCAAGCCCGACGGCTATCTGGCAGCAAGGAACGCGCTGGAGTCATCCATCAAAAAGAAAAGCTTAGAAGGTGAGTTGAATTATGTCGTTTTCGAAAGCCCAAATGGTGGATACGACGAGGACTATCAAAGATATGACTATTCCACTTCCCATGTAGATGCTCTTGCCCTCACAAATTGGTTGGCAATACGAGGATATTTTTGCTCCACATTTCCTCCGTTTAACGACCGACCGACGGGCTTTCGTGACGACAAACACCCCCGATATTCGAAAAAGCTGGCTGCGGTCGTAGAGGCTTGGGAAGCGTTTGATGCAAACTCGAAAGAGGTTGGCAGGCCAAAACAGCGCCTAAAAAAGTGGTTCAGATTAAATGCCGCACGCTTTGGATTTACCGGTGAAGATGGAAAACCCAGTGAAAGCGTAATAGAGGAATTGGCAAAAATCGCCAACTGGGACCCCTCTGGTGGAGCACCGAAGCAAAGTTCCGAAGAACCTGACCCATTTTAATAGAGCATATAAATTAGTGCTTTAAAGATTTGCACCGTGAGTATTTGATACCAAGTCAACTGCGATGTGGGGTAGGTATCGCTCTATTCTGACCCAATCTTTTATGAACCTGCCCGGCTATTTTTTTGCCGCATCCAATCGGACTTTGTCGTCACCAAAGCAATGGAGACGCATCATGCAGTCCTATACCGCACTTCCCGAAACTGGTTTCGTTCGCCTGAAGTCCATCCTTGCACCAGAAGGCCCCATCCCGGTCAGCAAATCAACCTGGTGGGCTGGGGTAAGAGATGGGCGCTTTCCCAAGCCCCAGAAACTGGGTGCCCGCGTGACCGTTTGGCGCGTGGAAGACATCCGCGCCCTGATTGAGAACGGCACCGGATAGGTGCGAGCGCTGGGCGCAATCCCGTGTCACAGCCAACCTATCCCAGCAGCTGCCATGACCGGCCTCATGCGCGAATCTATGATCACTGGATGCAACACGCTGCGTGGCGCAATTTGTCACCGCCCGCTTTCAAGATCATTTCGATTCTGACAGCGTCCTATCGGCCAGACCGGGCAAATGTGTTTCCTGTTGGGGAGCGTCGGATGTCTGAAATGTGCAGGTGCGCGCCCGCCACCGCCAAGAAGTCTGTTGATGAGCTTGTCGAAGGCGGGTTCTTGAAAGAGGAACGTAAAGGCCGAAGCCGGGGAAACGCGGCAAGCCGGGAACGCATTGCATCGCTGACCCGCTATGACACCGATACAGTCGCCGGAGACCCGAATTTGCCGATCAAAATCTGGAAAAAGAACTCGAAATCTGACGCCTCAAATAAGACGAAAGCACGCGTCAAATCTGACGCGTCCAAAACGCCGTCATCGCCCCAGCGGCAACTTGAAAAGGCTAATGATAACAAAAGATCGGGGAGAAGTATGCTCCAGCCTTAAAGAACACGAACACCCGTATAGCGTTACGCCAATATATCAGGCCAGAAAGAGCGGGACGATATAGTGCCCGTCGCTCATACGAAAAGGCGCTGGGGCGTGGCGCCATATTGTGCCGGGCAGGCAAGGACTGCTTTCGCCGATTTAATCATCAGATTGACAATCGATTTCGGAAAAACCAGCGGAGTGACATTCATGGGCGGTTACGGATCAGGCAGGGCGGGCTGGCGGAACAAGGTGGAAGAATGCCGCTCTTTGGATGTGAACCGGCTGCACCGGGAGGGGTGCCTTGCGCCGGGCTATTCAGGCGGTTGGAACTGGATGCGTGATGGCGAAAGCATCGCCAACATATCCATGCACAGCAATGGCCTCACGCTGACTCTTGAATTTCGGGTCAGCCAGAATGGAAGCGAATGGAAGGACATATGCCAGCCCATCAGGCTAGACTCCACGCCCTGCCGGTTTGGTGGTTCGCGCCCATGGTTTATCTGCCCCGGCGTTGGCAGCGGAAGGCGGTGCGGACGGCGTGTCGCCAAGCTCCATGCGGGTGGCACATATTTCCTGTGTCGGCATTGCTATCAACTGGGCTATGCGAGCCAGTCTGAGCAGGAATTTGACCGGCTCTTGCGCCGTGCCAACAAGCTACGCACCAGCCTGGGCGGAGAACCGGGCACCGGCGCATTGATTGCCCGAAAGCCGAAGGGCATGCACTGGAAAACCTATGACGCTCGCGTGGCGGAAATTGACCAGCTGGAGGAAAGCGCCAACAAGCTGTTCATCGCGGCGCATCAGCATCGCTGGCCAGATATAAGCCTGTTTCTATGATCGCGGAGAAGACCTATTGGTCGCGGGTCTCGAACCTGGGTCATCGTCGCAACCCCGGCGGAACAAACCGGGCGTTGCCAAGTGACCGCTCGCGCCTAAATCTTTCCACCGATACGCTTATACTTTTCGACGAAGGCGGAAATCCGCCGGAACACGTCCTCCTTCTTGGTGAGATATTGTGGGTTCAGAGGGCTCATTTGCGGCAAGATAGAATTTAGTTCCGTGCCGTTTTCGCTCGCATATTCTCGCTTCACCGAATTCGAAATATAGCGCCTGGCGGCATCTCGATTCAGCTTTTCGTCGGCAATGAGACTCTCTGCCTCGCGACTCTGTTCCTCTTGAGCGAACGCATAGAAGGCTTCAATTACCGCTGCCTTATCTTCTAGTTCGTCGAGGTTTGTGCGATTGATAAAATCGACGAAAAGGCTTTCCTTCGCGCGATTACCCAAGCTCGCGCGAATGACGCGCCGGGCTTCTTCAATCAGATCATTCTTGTCTTTGGTATCTCGATTTTTCTCGAAAATGAGTTCCAGAATGTAATCCAGATTGATTTCCTGAGACTTCAGCAGGTCGATCTCAAAGACAACATCGTCCCAATCAAGGGTCGACTCCTCAACATCGTTGGCCTCACGCTCGCGCCTCAGCCAATCGCGAATATCGTTGTATGTCGACTTGTAATCTTGGAGTTTGCGCTCGGCTGGCAGCGTAACAGACGCCAGATCTTCGACCTGCTCATCGTCCAAGTGATGCTCTGCCTTGAAAGGCTCAACCTCTTCCCGAACGCTCTGGTCCACGTCCTGCAATGCCTTCAACGCGACATACTCATCGAAGTTCTGGAGCACGTTCTCGGCTTTCAAAAACTCGCCAAAGAGCTTTGCGAAGTCCTTTTTGTCCGATTCTTTCTCTATCTCGCCAGGATCAGGAAAGCGTTGCTCTAACTCGGCCAAGATAGTCTTGAAACCCCGGCAAGCCGCTCCCGATGCTGTATCCGAGAAGCCATTCATGTATTCACTGAAGCTCTTTTCCAGCACCACGTTCTTGGTGTTGCTGTCGCCAAACAAGGTGATGGCATCGATGGTGGCCTGCTCAAGGTCGCGAAACGCCACGATATTGCCAAAGGTCTTGGTCGCATCGAAAATTCGATTGGTCCGCGAAAAGGCCTGAATCAGCCCATGAAAGCGCAGATTCTTGTCCACGAACAGTGTATTAAGCTTCGGAGCATCAAAACCCGTAAGAAACATTCCTACCACAATGAGCAAATCAACTTTTTGGTCAGGCGGAAGTTCTTTATTGTTGTCTTTGCCTTTCACCCGTTTCGCCAGATCGCGGTAGTAGTTCTGAAAACCGTTCCGGTCAGTACTGAAACTACCGCCGAACATCGAATTATAGTCCCGAATAACGGCGTTCAAAAACTCCTTCGCGGTGCTATCCATCGCAGACACGTCGAAGCTCTCATCGCGGATTTCACCGACGGCATTCTGCTCTTCATTTGCCGCGAATGAGAAGATGGTCGCAATCTTGAGCGGCTTCTCGCTGCCCTGCTGAAGCGCGTTCAAAGCCTCGTAGTAGAACTTCGCCGCATCCACACTGCTGACAGCGAACATCGCGTTGAAGCCCCCGCCGCCGGGATTGGTGCGGTGCGTCTTTTGCCGGAACTTCTCTAGGATGTATTGAGAGACTTCCTTGATCCGCTCAGGATGTAGCAAGGCTTTCTTGTTTTCAGCGGCGCTGAGCTTCTCCACGTCCTGCTCGGTTTCGATGTCCCGGAACTGCGGACGGACATCATTGTAGTCGACCTTGAATTTGAGGACCTTCTCATCCCGGATAGCATCGGTGATGACATAGGAGTGAAGCTCGCCACCAAAGACGCTCGCGGTCGTCTCTGATCCTGAAGCGTTCTCGGGAAAGATCGGCGTGCCGGTGAAACCAAACTGGTAGAAGCGCTTGAACTTCCTCTTGAGGTTTCTTTGCGCCTCACCGAACTGGCTCCGGTGGCATTCGTCAAAGATGAAGACCACCTGCTCGCCATACACTGGCAAGTCACCTTCACTCTTCATCAGATTGTTGAGCTTCTGGATTGTTGTGACGATGATCTTCTGATCGTTCTTGGTCAGGTTACGCTTCAGCGCTGCCGTATTGATCGAACCGTTCACGCTATCGGGCGAGAAGCGCTGATATTCCTTCATCGTCTGATAATCGAGGTCCTTGCGGTCGACCACGAAGAACACTCGGTCGATGAAATCCAGCTCGGTCGCCAGCCGCGCCGCTTTGAAACTTGTCAGCGTCTTGCCTGATCCGGTCGTATGCCAGATATACCCGCCGCTTTCCGGCTTGTTCCAGTTCTTGGAATTATAGGAGCTCTTGATCTTCCAGAGAATGCGCTCGGTCGCTGCGATCTGATAGGGGCGCATCACCAACAGCGTGTGGCTCACATCAAAGACCGAATAATGCAACAGCACGTTCAACAGCGTGCGTTTCTCAAGGAAGGTCGCGGTGAAGTCCTTCAAATCCTTGATCAGCCCGTTATCCGCTTTCGCCCAGTTCATGGTGAAGTCGAAGCTGTTCTTGTCGCGCTTGGTCGTGTTGGCGAAATAGCGCGTATCGGTGCCGTTCGAAATCACGAAGAGCTGGACGAACTTGTAAAGCGAGCTCTCGCTGTTGAAGCTTTCCTTGCTGTAGCGGTGGATTTGATTGAACGCCTCGCGAATGGCCACACCGCGCTTTTTCAGCTCGACCTGCACCAAGGGCAGGCCGTTGACCAGGATCGTCACATCATAGCGATTGGCGTGCGTGCCCGTCTGCTCGAACTGCTTGATGACTTGCAGCTTGTTGCGCGCAACATTGCCCTTGTCGAACAAATAGATGTTCTGGATGCGGCCATCGTCGAAGACGAAATCGTGAATGTAGTCATCATGCACCTTACGGGTTTTGTCGATGATCCCATCGCTGGGGCTATCGAGATAGGTGCTAACGAAACGCACCCACTCTGCATCTGAGAAGCTGACATTGTTCAGCTCTCCCAGCCGCACGCGGACATTGGCCAGCATGGCTTGTGGCGAAGTGAGTTCGGGCAGGAACTCATAGCCCTGATTGCGCAAGTCCTTGATCAGCTCACGCTCAAGCTCGGCCTCGCTTTGATAGTGATCCGCAGCGGTCCAATCGCTGGTGTATTTGTCGAGAACGATGAAGTTTCTGGATTCAGCGATAGGCTTTGTCTGCTCAACCATCTCTCTGCACTACCTCGAATAGCCGTAATTCTCGATCAGGTGCGCAAGGAGAATTGCGACATCTTCCTTTTGCTTCTCGGTCGGCTCTGCCACCTCTTCGGGTGCCTGATCGCGGTGACTGTAATGATGTGCCAGCTTCTTAAGATAGTCGCCTCTTCCGTCTGGAGCGGTCTCAAGAAGTTTGCTCCAGCGAGCATATCCCAAGAAGTTAGCAGTCTTCTCATACAGATTGCGCAGCAGATTGAAGTGAAATTTCTCAATGCGCTGCTGCTCGATGGCCTTCTCAAGTATGCGCTTGATATGGAGGTGATAAGAGAAGCTCGATTGAACTTCTTCGATTAAGGCCAGTTTGCCATCCAACTCGGCTCGAAGAACCGCGCATTCAGCCTGCCTCAACTCTTTGCACAACACATTATAGAAAAGCGGGTTGTGCGTTGTGATTATGAACTTCAGGCTGTTCTTTTGGTAATCGCTCGAAGAAACCAGTCTCCCGAGATCGAACGCCAGCTCAATTAGGTGATTTTCATCGAGTGAGCTGACGGGGTCATCAATAAAGACATATTGCAAGAGGTCGTATTCATCGTCGCCTCGCTTGGCTGGGTCCGCTTCGTTCAGCAATTCAATCACTTCCTGAAGCACCGTGTAGAAAATACTCCAGATCAGATTGCTCTCTTCACCCTTGGAGATTTTGACATTGCTTTCGACATTATTCCCACCGGTGAAATTGAAACGGATCTCCGGAAATGTCTGCGAAGTTTCACGCCTCCCGTCGCGTTCGGCGATAACTTCCTTGGGAACGAAATTCGGTGTGATGCTTCGGCTGGTGTAACGCTGAAAATTCTCGACGATGTGTCGGTCTTGGCCTCGGTCCCGTAAAATCCAGTCGGTGAAAGTGTTTGGCTTGATTTCTAGTTTGGGTTCATCATCGTTCTCTAGGTCGTTGTCCCATGAAAACAGGTCTTCGGTGAAGGCATTATAGTATAGGATTTTGCGCCTTGTAGGTTCCGCCTCTTCATCACCTTCCAGCTTGGGAGCGATAAGTTCCTTGAGCGCACGCGAAAGCCGCGTCTTGCCAACGCCGTTGAAGGCATAAATCAGTTGCACCTTCTTTTCGGTGTCGATCAGCTGTTGCGCAATCGCTTTTAGGTTTTCGTCCTTCTCGCTCATGCTTCAGCCGCCTCGGCTGGCTTGGGGAAGCTGAGGAGCAGGTCGCGGTAATATTCATATTGCTGTTGGCGCAGCGCGATTTCGCGGGGCAGGCCTTCGCTGAGCGAGGTGGTGAGCGTGTCGAACGTGTCGAGGATGGCGACGATGCGTGCTTGCTGTGCTGGTCCGGGAACCGGGATCAAAATCTTGGCCAAGTTATCTGCGTTCACTCGCCGCACCTTTGTCCCGGTGATATACGCGCGTTTCTGCTTTTGGAATTGCTCGGTTTGAAAGAAGTAGGACACGAACTTTGGGTTTAGCTGATGCGAATAGAAGCACGCATCACTGCTTATGGCGACATCATCTTTGCCCAGCCATGCCACAGCTTTGCAAACGTCGTCATCGTTTTCACTTGTTGTCGCAATAATAACATTGCCCGTGCTGGCCATCCGAGCTTTCTCAGCAAACTCCTCAGAAACAAAGCTCTTGGTGGTGTCAGCGAACGTCCCGTAATGGGTATATATCTGGCCGTAGTGGATGCAGCCGACACCTTCGTCGACGAAGTCCTTCTTCTGCAACCCGCCACCGCGAATGAACTCGCCAATTCGCTCATCGCCCATTGGCAGATGTTCTACCTCACCCTCTTCGAGGGTCAGGAGCTGGTCACGGTAGTGGTTGTATTGTTTCTTGCGCGCTTCAAGCTCGGCGGTCAGCTCGGCGGTCAGCTCGGTGAAGCTGTCCAGAATCCGCACAATCTCCCCCTGTATCGCCAGCGACTTCTCCGGCTCCTCCGGACAGGGAATGGGGACGGGGACTTCAACCAGCCGCCCCTTAGTAAGCTTCGCCCTCCCGCCGCCTGATAGGTAAGGCTGGAAGTTGGTAATACAAAGGTAATGAAAGAGGTATCGAGTGTTTATCTGGTCGTTACCCCGCACCACATGGACGTGGTTGTTCGCCCAAAAGCGGCCTGTTGCATACTGAATTGAGTAGTTTTCCAAGCTTGCCGAACCGTCTTCGGCGATCAGAACAAACTCGCCGTCATGCGTATGCCCCTCAACGTAGTCTTGTATGTTATTGGCACCATAATAGGGTGTATCGCCAGCGACTCGCAGCGACGACTTTACTGGCTTGCGCCCCCTGTTGGCGATCTCGAAAAAGTCTTCGTCACCAAGCGGCTTCCACTCAACCTCGGCACCATCGAGCAAGTTCACAAGGAAGCCGAGATCGCTCACGCCTCGATCCCCGCGACAATCGCATCGATCTCGCCGCGAAGCCGGTCAATCTTCTCAACGGTAGTTTTCAGCTCTGCATTCAGCTCGGTGATGTTGGTCTTCACGCGCGTGTCTTTCGGCTCCACGTAAGCGCTAACCGATAGATTATAGTCCGCATCGATAACCTTCTGCTGGTCGACCGTTTCGGCAACGTTCGGCACGTGCGCCTTGCTGGCAAACATCTCGACGATCCGCGCCACGTGATTATCGCTCATCTCATTGGTGTTGGTCTTCTTGGCAAAGAACTCCTCACCCGTCGCGTCAATAAACTGAACCCTGGTGTCAGGCTTGTTCTTCGCCAGCACCAGGATATTGACCGCAATCGTGGTGCCGAAAAACAAATTGGGCGCGAGCGCGATCACGCTTTCCACTACATTGCTATCAATCAGATATTTGCGGATTTTTTGCTCTGCCCCGCCGCGATAGAAAATGCCGGGAAAGCACACGATGGCCGCACGCCCCTTGGCAGAGAGGTAATGCAGCGCGTGAAGCACAAAGGCGAAATCCGCCTTTGACTTGGGGGCGAGCACACCGGCGGGCGCAAAGCGATCGTCATTGATCAGCGTGGGATCGTCAGACCCTTTCCACCGCACCGAATAGGGAGGATTTGAAACGATGGCATCGAAAGGGCGTTCATCAAGGAAGTGCGGATTTTCGAGTGTGTCGCCGTTCTGAATGTTGAACTTGTCGTAATTGATGTTGTGCAAGAACATATTCATGCGGGCGAGGTTGTAGGTGGTGTAGTTGATCTCCTGCCCGAAATAGCCCTCTTCAATAAAATGCTCACCCACGTGCTTTCTGGCCTGCAAGAGAAGCGAGCCAGAGCCACAGGCTGGATCGTAAATCTTGTTGATGGTCTCTTGCCCATGCACCGCCAATTGCGCGATCAGCTTGGAAACGTGTTGCGGGGTGAAGAACTCACCGCCTGATTTGCCCGCATTGGCCGCATAGTTGGAGATCAGGAACTCATAGGCATCGCCGAACAGATCGCCCTGATTGTCATCGAATTTCAATGGCAGGCTTTCAACGCCTTTCAGAACCTTGGCCAACCGCGCGTTCTTGTCCTTCACCGTATTGCCCAGCCGGTTGCTGGTCGTGTCGAAATCAGAGAACAGGCCTCTGATGTCTTCTTCGGACGGGTGGCCGTTAGCAGAGCCTTCAATCTCCTTGAAGATCGTCGCAAGGTCGGTGTTGAGGCTCTCATTGGAGTTGGCGTTCGCCGCGACATTGGCGAAGAGCTGGCTGGGATAAACGAAATACCCCTTGGTTTTGACCGCATCGGCCTTCACCGCATCGGGAATGGCGCTGTCGGGCATCCCGGCGTAGTTGACGTCTTCGTCACCCGCTTCGATATAGGCGGTGAAGTTCTCGCTGATGAAACGGTAGAACAAAGCGCCCAGCACGAACTGCTTGAAGTCCCAGCCATCGACCGAACCGCGCACTTCATTGGCGATTTTCCAAATGTTCCGCTGAAGCTCAGCGCGCTGCTCAGCACCTGTCATGAATTTCTATCCCTCGGCGGACTGGCTTGGCGTTTGATCCAGTCCTTACTATTCAAGAGCCCAAACCGCCATTTGCTGCCTTAACCTTATAAATTGCATAGCGTCTTTGTCACCTCAGCGTTCATCCGGGAGCGCAAACAGCAAGCAAGCTCCGCGATATGCGGGTAGATTCGCGGGTAGATTGATTTTGATGGAAATATTTCTTATTGATATTCATAGGCTTGAGGATGTCTTTTGATGCCTCTCCTGGCACCATTGCATGTTTGATTTCGCACATATTCGATCAGTCTTCGCTCACATTTCATTCGTCGCAAGAGAATGGTCGCCAGCGAGGCGTTGATCTAGGCTTCCTCGGTCAATGCCCGAGGAGCGTTTCATGAATCTGATATTCGCCGCACTGCTTTCGCCGCTGTTGGCGGCGAGCGAAAGCGACCTCGCCCCACTGGCCGATAATGTCCTCGATCTGTTTGACTCGCACGCGATTGTTGCCATCGGCGATCATCACGGCGAAATGGGAGATGCAGCGTTTCGTAACACGCTCATTCAACGCCCCGGATTGGCTGAACGGGTGGATTTCATCGTTCTGGAGTTTCTCAACGCCCATTGGCAGGATGAAATTGACGCCTATTTGGGCGGCGCCGAATTTCCTGAAGGAACAGTGAAGCGTTTCTGGCGTGATACGCGTCACGATGTCTGGGAGGCTCCGGTTTACGCTGAATTTCTGGCCCTGTTGCGGGACACATTATCTGCCATGCCTGCCGACTTACGACCGCGCATTCTGGCAGGAAATGCACCGGTGGACTGGGATGGTTCCGAGCCAGGAGATGTCATAATCGATGGTCGCGAAACACTCGATTACCCTGCGCGTTTGGTTATCTGCCACGCGATGCGACAAAACCGGACAGCACTTGTAATCTTCGGTCCCGGGCATCTCTATCACGACCATTACTGGTCTTTCATGCCGCTGATTGATGCGGAACTGACGGGTGCGGCAGCCGTGATCGCTCAACCGGTCTGGACGGGACTGGCGATCTCCCGGCTTGCGGTCGACAATCAACTCGGCGCGGAGCCAGCCCTGCTTGCCACGTCCGAATTGTCACTGGCAGGTGATGACCTGAACGTTCTGATTTCGGGTGAACCGGGACGGGCCGTTCTTCCCCTGAATGAAACGCTGGATTATCTGTTGTGGATGGGACCGCGGGGCGATGTCCGCCAACGTGCCTCAGAGACGGCGCTGGCCGACCCGGCACTTCTTGACCTCAGGTCTCGTCAGAATGACATACGCAACGCTGCGCCTGGCCCGATTAGCTGGGAACGTGCGCCAGATTTCGATCCGAACTGCGGCGGGTTGAATTAGGCGCCCGAGGCAGGCGTAATTGACTTGATTTATTAGAGGAAGCCAGCGTAGGCGAGAACCCGGTCAAGCCTGTTGGCGAATCCAGAATCGAGACCCGATATGTCGACACTTCCACCCTGCCCGAAATGTTCCTGCGAGTGGACCTATGAAGACGGCGCGCTGCTGGTCTGTCCGGAATGCGCCCATGAATGGTCTGCATCTGACGACTCAACGCCGGCAGAGACTGTGCGCGTCTGGCGCGATGCCAATGGCACAGAATTATCCGATGGCGATACCATCACCGTGATCAAGGACCTCAAGATCAAGGGCACAAGCCAGGTGGTGAAAGTCGGCACCAAGGTAAAGAACATCCGCCTGACCGATGGCGACCATGATATTGATTGCCGCATCGACGGGATTGGCCAGATGGGGCTGAAGACCCAATTCGTCCGCAAGGTCTAGGCATTCAGCAAAAACGCGCCATTGTGACGTGTCATGACGCCCTGCCGCTCGGCCACTCTTGCGGATTTGTCCGCCTTGCTTGCTCTGGAGGCCGCCGCCTTCCAGCCGGAAGACCGGTTTGCGCGGCGAAATATCCGTCATTTGCTTTGCGCCCCCAGCGCCCGAATTTTGCTCGGCGAAGTTGGTGGAAGGCTTGCGGGATCCGCCATTCTTCTGTTTCGAAAGACCAGCCGGATTGCCCGGCTTTACTCCATCGCCACTGATCCGGCGCAGGGCGGCAAAGGCATTGGTGCGGCCTTGATCGCTGCCTGCGCGGTCGAGGCGCTGAACCGGGATTGCAACCGGATACGACTGGAAGTGAGGGCTGGAAATATCCGCGCGCAATCGCTTTACCGCAATTGCGGATTTCGCTTGCTAAAAGAGAAAAAAGACTATTACGCGAATGGCGAAACGGCGCTGGTTTTCGAGCGCGATCTGAAAGCAGGCTGACCCCATGAGCGACTGGCTCGTTCTTGTTGAAAACGCGAATGATATTGGTCAGGCTGACACGCCGCACAAATTGATGCGAATTCGTGAATATCTGACCCGGCCCACGCTTTTTGCCGGGCGCCGCCCGTCGATATTCAATCTGGCGCGCAGTTATGCCTATCAGTCAGAAGCCTATTACGCCTCATTGCTCGCCGAAGCGCGTGGTCACCGGATTGCGCCCAGCGTCCAAACCATGGTCGAGTTGTCGCGCAAGTCGCTTTATGCGCACGCTCTGCCCGAGCTGAATGCCGCTTTGAAGCGCGATCTGGAGGCGGGTGCCGGACCTGAGGAAACACTGTTTGTCGCGTTTGGTCAGTGCGAGCGCGCCGGGTATTCGCGATTCTCCAGATTGCTGTTCGACTGGTTTCGCGCGCCACTTCTGGACGTTTCACTCGATGGAAAAAGGCCCGGCGAGATCGACAGAATTCGCCTGATGCCGATCAATGCCGTCAAGGGCGAACGGCGTGATTTCGCCGCGCAGGCGATGGAAGATTTCACCCAGCGGCGCTGGACCTCTCCCAAGGCCCGTCAAATTCCGCGCTGGACGATGGCCTTGCTGATTGATCCGAACGAAGCCCAGCCGCCATCCGACCCGGCGTCGCTGAAACGCTTTGCCGCCGTTGCAGCCCGTGAAGGCGTGGTGGTTGAACCCATCTATGCCAATGATCTGGCCTGTCTGGCAGAATACGATGCGCTGTTTATCCGAACGACGACATCCATCGATAATTTCACTTACCGGTTTGCGCGCCGGGCCGAGCAGGAAGGCATGCCGGTGATTGACGATCCGGTTTCCATGATCCGCTGCACAAACAAGGTCTATCTCGCCGAATTGCTGGAAACCGCCGGCCTTCCAGCCCCAAAAACCGAAATTCTCGACCCGGGTATGAAACTGGCGGGTGTGTTCGAGCGCCTCGGCAGCCCGGTGGTTCTGAAAGCGCCTGACGGATCTTTCAGTCGCCAGGTACACAAAGTCTCGACGCTGGAAGAATTGACCGGAACGGCGAAACGGCTTTTCGAGGATACCGCGCTGATTATCGCGCAGGAATACATGCCGACAACTTATGACTGGCGGATCGGCGTGCTCGGCGGCAAGGCGCTGTTTGCTTGCAAATACAAGATGGCACGGGGCCATTGGCAGATCATCAAGCGCGATGACAGTGGAAAAGTGATCGAAGGCGGTTCGGAAACCCTGCCGGTGGACAAGGCGCCGCCCGCCGTTATCGAACTGGCCGAAACCGCCGCGCGCCTGATCGGCACCGGGCTCTATGGTGTTGATATCAAGGAAAACGACGCCGGCGTTTACGTCATCGAGATCAACGACAATCCCAATCTGGAAGCTGGCGTCGAAGGCGCGGTTCTGAAAGATGAATTGTGGGCGTCGATTATTCGATGGTTTTCAGAACGGCTGGAAGCGCGCATGGCACCTGCCGAACATTAGGACGAGGTCAGCCATGCCCGCGCTTCGGCGTCGTCGGAAAAGAATTTTACCTGAATACCGTCATTGAAGGCGGCCGCTTCAATCAGCATGAAATGCCGGGTGAACATGTTTTCAGGCGCCATATAGGCAAACCGGGCCTGCTTGTTACCAGCCCGACCGACACGGCGCACTTCATCCGTCAGCGAAACCGGCGAGAATTGCGGAACCGATTCGGCGACATCATAGAGAATGCGGCGTCCGCCGTTTTCAATATGCGTGACGATGTAGTCCGCATTGGCTTCTATGAATTTGAGCGAAACATCCCCCGAATAACGGACAAATAATATGTCGTCATCCTGATGTTCGAAACTCACACACCCGCTCGATTCGGTATCGCGTGCGACGCTTTTCATAGCGTGTGCCTATCATATTTTCTGGAAACATTCCAATTTTCATTTGCAAAACCAGCCGTACTCCAGCGACGAGGCCGCACGCTGCGCTTGTTGAGATGTCGCAAGCGCGTTAGACGAATTTAACGGTAGAAGGACAATCAGAATGGCGACGCATTTTCACAAGGGCGATCTCGCATCCGGCGTGGATTTCGGCAATTCGGTTGCCATTGATACCGAG
>BQJI01000028.1 GCA_021604625.1 Hyphobacterium sp.
ACGGGAAGCGCCCGAATTGAGCGATCACCTCGCGATGCTTGTGGGCATGGGAGAGATTGTTGTTGGCTTCCGGCATGCGGGTCGAGAACAACTCGATGGCCCGGTCCTGCTCGGCCAGATCTTCGGAATGCATAAAGGGCATGTAGACGAACGACCGGCGGTTGTCCGGAATTTCCAGATCAAAGCCTTTTTCGATCATGGTCTGAGCGACGTCACGCGCTTTTGCGTCAAATGCGAAGGCCTTGGCGTCGCCGCGCCAGATATTGCGGGTGAATTGATCAAACAGGATGAGCAGCGCCAGCCCGCCCTCGGCGGTTTCCATCCATGGGTGGTCACCGTTTTCGCAGCGCGCCGCCTCGGCCTCAACTACGTCAGCAAACCGTTCGGTGATTGCGGCGTCAAATTCGGGCGTGGAGATGAAGTGAAGCTTGGGTTCGGTTTCTTCAAACCAGAAGCGAAGAATGTCGGCGAGTTGGGTCATGGCGCGAGTCTAGCGCGGCCTACGATACACGCAATCGCGAATTCGCTCGTGACGATCGAAAACCCGCGTCTCAGACCCTGGCGTTTTTCACACTCCAGGAGGTGGTAGGGGCGGGGGGAATCGAACCCCCACTTCCGAAGAAACGGGATTTTGAATCCCGCGCGTCTACCAATTCCGCCACACCCCCAGATCGAATGAAAACCCCCTACATCACACCCGCAATGAAGGCAAAGGGAAGCTTCACAAACACCGGGGCTCGCATTGAAATGCAGATCGCTCTAAATGGCGGATATGAGCGATGCACAATCTTATAGCGCTGACGAACCCCAAGGCCTTGTGGCCCGGCTGGTTCATATTGGCGAGACAGCGCCCGATGACGGCTTGTCGCTGGGCGCGTTTATGGAATCGTTGGGCGAGCGGGCTTTTGGTGTCATTCTGTTTGCGCTCGCCATTCCGGTGTGCATCCCCTTTCTTTACGGCATTCCGCAGATCATTTCTTTGCCGATGATGGCGCTGGCTTTCCAGATGGCGGTCGGTCGAAGCGAGCCGTGGATGCCGGAGAAATTTGCTGACCGTCAGCTTTCGAAAGCCGGGCTTCAGACGATGGGGCGTCAGGCGAAGCGCTGGTTTGGCTGGATCGAGGCAATCGCCCGCCCGCGCCTGCTTTTCCTGTCCAGCCGGATGGGTGAACGCGTTGTCGGCGCGGTATTCTGCCTTTTCTGCGCGTCGATACTGGTGCCTTTGCCCCTGACCAATTCGACACCCGGCATTGCTGTGGCGATTGCCTCGCTCGGCCTGATCACGCGCGATGGCTTGCTGATACTGGCCGGGCTGGTGCTCGGCCTTATCTGGATCACAATACTGATCGTGGGCGGCCCGGCCCTGATTTATGCGCTGATTGAATGGGGTCGCAGTTTTGTGAATTAAATTACATGCGCTGCGGCGCATTGCGCGCTTTTCGTCAGACGCTTCGCGCATTAGTGTTGCTGTTATGAACGCTCTCACATCTCTTCTAACCGCGCAACGCTGGCCGTTTCTGGCCGCGTTGGCGTCCGCGCTGATCCTCGGCGGTGCGTATTTCTTCCAGTATGTGTTGGGTTATGACCCCTGCGCGCTCTGCTATGATCAGCGCCACATCCATCAGGCCGTGATTGGCGTCGGGCTGGTTGGCGGGCTGGGCATGATGTTCGTTCCCGCCCTGCAAAAACACGCGCTCTGGATCTGCCTTCTGATCGGCGGGATATATGTTTATTCGGCGGGTTTTGCGGGCTGGCATGCCGGGATCGAATATGACTGGTGGGAAGGCCCATCGACCTGCACGGCGGGCGCGGCCATCAATATTTCAACCGATGATTTGCTGTCGGTTCTGGATGGCGGCGGCCCTGTTGTGTTGTGCGATGAAGCGGCCTGGACACTGTTGGGTATTTCCATGGCCGGGTATAATGCGCTGATGTCTGCGGTGCTGGCTGGCCTGCCATTCTTCATCGGGATCAAGCGCCGATGAACCGCGCTGCGCGCCCACCCCTGCCCGGTCGCAAGGCCGATGAGATACGCATCTCAGAAATGATCAGGATAGATCATGCCGGCGAATATGGTGCGGTGGCGATCTATGAAGGTCAGTTGGCGGTGTTTGGCAAAATTCCGTCCAAAGTGCGCATCGCCAACCAGTTGCGTCATATGGCCGAGGACGAGCAGGCGCATCTGGACGCATTCGATGATCTGATCCGCACGCGCCGCGTTCGTCCGACAGCGCTGATGCCGCTGTGGAATGTGGCCGGTCGCGCTTTGGGTGTGGCGACGGCGCTGATGGGCGAAAAGGCGGCACATGCCTGCACCGAAGCCGTCGAGACGGTCATCGAGGGCCATTACACGGATCAGATTGCAGAGTTGGAAATTTCCGGCGAGACCGAACTCGCCAGCGCTTTCACGATTTTTCGCGATGAAGAAGTCGCGCACAAAATTCTGGCTGTCGATGAAGGCGCGAAAGAGGCGTTCGGCTATCCGTTTTTGTCAAAGCTGATCGAAGCGGGTTGCCGCACCGCCATTGGCATTACGGCCAAAATATAGCCTTTATCCGCGTTTTCGAACCGCAGAACCGGCGTCTACTTTTGCTGAAAACGCTAGCGCTCCAGCTCGCTATCCCAATAGAGATAATCCAGCCAGCTGGCATGGAGATATTTTGGCGGGAAGCGACGCCCTTGCGCCTGTAATTGATGCATGTTGGGACGGAAGGGGCGCGGCATGTTCATGCCAGCCTGCTTTGGCGTGCGTCCGCCCTTCTTGAGATTACAGGGCGAACAGGCGGCCACGATATTCTCCCAGGATGTATTCCCGCCCTGCGATCGCGGTAAGACGTGGTCAAACGTCAGATCATCGACCCGGTCGCGGCCGCAATAGACGCACTGAAACCCGTCCCGAAGCCAGACATTATACCGGGTAAAGGCCGGGGCGCGGTTGTGGGTGACATAATCGTGCAGAGCGACCACGGATGGCGCATTCATTTCCATCGATGGCGAATGGATCAGATCGTCATAATTGGACACAACGGTGACGCGTTCGAGGAAGACGTTCTTGATCGCCTCCTGCCAGCTCCACACCGATAGCGGCCAATAGGAAAGCGGCTGGTAATCCGCATTCAAGACAAGGCAGGGCCAACCCGACGGGGCTTTGTCAAGCACTTGCATGACGCCCTCCCCTTATCAGGGCGGGGCCAGATATGTGCCTATGCCAATCAAACGTCCTGAACACGCACCTCCCTGTCCGGCAATGCGGCGGGATTCGAGCGAATCACGCCGCTGTCCGTCTTCTGCAATTTATACCGCCTAAGTCGTAACACGGCTATG
This sequence comes from Hyphobacterium sp., assembly GCA_021604625.1. Taxonomy (GTDB): domain Bacteria; phylum Pseudomonadota; class Alphaproteobacteria; order Caulobacterales; family Maricaulaceae; genus Hyphobacterium. The sequence goes on from BQJI01000028.1 coordinate 3,325, forward strand.
ACGCTGGCGTTAACCCTTACGCAGGTATTGGCGTGGTGAACGCGCCGGACAACGCCTTGCGCAAAAACCGGCCACCGATCTCCAGACCGTCGGGTCCGATGCCATGGGGCACGCCGGGCGAGATATGCCACTGGCAAGATGCCCCGGCCTCATTCAGGCCCTCGGCGGCGTCAAACATCATGCCGAGCGGCAAGACATCATCCTTGTCACCGTGGATCAGCTGAATGGCCGGCTTGCAGCGGATTTGCTCTTTTAAGGTGATACGACTGGGCATGGCTCCCGAATAGCCGAGAATGGCTACCGGCCCCGGCGCGCGCCGCAGGCCGCAATGCAGGGCCATCATCGTACCTTGTGAAAACCCGACGAGCGCAACATCGCGGTCATTGAGGCCATAACGGGCGATTTCCTGATCAATGAAGGCGTCCAGTGTCGGCGCAGCCGCCTCCACGCCGCGATTGGTTTCCTCCGGATCAAGCCGGGTGATGGGAAACCATTGGTAGCCATTGGGCGCGCCCGGCACGGGCTGCGGTGCATTCGGCGCGACGAATTGCACATCCGGCATGGCCTTTGCCCATTGACCGGCAAGACCGATCAGATCCTCGCCATTGGCACCATAGCCATGCACAAGGATCACGAGTTTTTTCGGGCGTGCGCCAGAAGCAGGCGGCTGTCTTGGTCCGTCAATCATCATGGCGCCGACTATAGGGCGCGGATTGAGGACTTGCAGCGGGCAAGCGCAGGCGCGAAACAGGTGCCATGCGTGATTTCATCACCCGCTTTGCGCCCTCGCCTACCGGGCAATTGCATCTGGGCCATGCCTATTCAGCGCTGATCGTGTTCGAGGCGGCACGAAAAGCCGGCGGGCGATTTCTGCTGCGGATCGAGGACATCGACACAATTCGTTGCAGCCCCGAGTTCGAGGTCGGTATTTTTGAGGACCTCGACTGGCTGGGTCTGGAATGGGAAGAGCCCGTCCGCAGACAATCCGAGCACTTCGACGATTATTTCGCCGTGATCGACGCGCTGGCGACGCGCAGTCTGGTCTATCGTTGCTTCAAGACCCGCAAGGAGGTGATGGAGGAAATCGGCCGCGCGCCGCACCATCCGGGTGAAGGACCGGACGGCATCATCTATCCCGGACCGTCCGAGCCCATGAGCATAGATGAGGACGCCGCCAGAATTGCGGCCGGTGATCCCTTCGCCTGGCGTTTATCGATGCAGGCCGTGGAAGAGGCGCTCGGCGACCTTTCGCATCTCACCTTCACTGAAATTGGCGCGGGACCGAATGGCGAAACCGGCGAGTGTGTCATTCAGCCGGACTTTATTGGCGACGTGATTCTGGCCCGGAAAGATATCGGCACGAGCTATCATATCGCCGTGACGCTGGATGATGCGTTACAGGACATCAGCCATGTCATTCGCGGTCAGGATCTGTTTTTCGCAACCTCCCTGCACCGGATATTGCAGGAACTATTAGACCTGCCGGTTCCGGTCTATCAGCACCATGAATTAATGACGGGTGAGGATGGTGAGCGCTTCACCAAGCGCGACAAATCCGAAACGCTGGCATCCCTGCGCGAAAGCGGAGTGAAGGCGGCTGATATTCGCGAGCAATTCGGTATCAATTGGTGATTTCCCTTTTCCCGCTTCGCGTATATGCGGGACTTTAAGGGGGAAACATGCCGCATACGTCTGATAAATCTGCAATGGTCGGTCTGGCTGCCCTGATCCTGGGCGCGGTGGCGATCGGCATGGCAGCGCCATTGGTCAAACTGTCCGAGCTCGGCCCGCAGACAGTCGGTTTCTGGCGCATGGCGCTGGCCATTCCCTTCGCGTTTCTGTGGATGCTGTTCGACAAAAACCCGCCGCCTGTCGACACATCTCCATCAGGCTGGAAACGCTGGTTTTATCTGGCCTTGCCCGGGTTGTTATTCGCCGGTGACCTCGCTTTCTGGCATGCGGGCATCAAGATCACCAGCATCGCCAACGCGACCTTTCTGGCCAATCTTCAGCCGGTTTTCGTCGTGCTGGCGGCATGGCTGCTCTTCAAGGAAAAGATCAGCCGGAATTTCATGTTTTCGGCGGGGTTGGCTGTCGCCGGAGCCGCACTCTTGTCAGTCAATAATCTGACGGTCGCACCCGAACGCTGGACCGGAGACGCGCTCTCGGTGACCACGGCGCTCTGGTATGCTTCCTACATATTGGCGGTGCGCTTTGCCCGGCGGTTTGCTTCGACCGGCTCAGTCATATTCGTCACAGCGGCAGTGTCCGCGCCGCTCCTCGCACTGACCGCCATCGGTTTTGGCGAGAACATTGTCCCGGGCACGCCCGGCGACTGGCTGATCCTGCTTGGACTGGCGCTCGGTGTTCAGATCATCGGTCAGGGCAGTGTGACCTTCGGGCTGGGCCGCGTTGCAGCACCGGTGGCCTCGATCATCATCCTGATCCAGCCGGTTATCGCCTCCATCGCCGGCTGGTGGATGTTCGGTGAAGCACTGGCGACGATCCAGTATGTTGGCGGCGCACTGGTGCTGACCGGTGTCTGGTGGGTGCAACGCAAAAAACGGTCTGTGACAGGTGGACGCTTGGCGCTGCCCCCAAATGACCGCTAAACATTCCGCCATGACCAAGACAAATCCTCCTGACGAAACACTCCTCCGCGATCTCTGGTATTTCGGTGCAGAGGGCGGCGAGATCAAGCCCGGCCAGATGATCCAGAAGGAAAGGCTGGGCGAGCTGATTCTGGTCGGCCGCACGCATGAGGGTGACGCTTTTGCGATGACGGATATCTGTCCGCACCGGGCGATATTGCTGTCGGGCGGGGAAATGGTGAAAACCGACACCGGTACACAGGTGCAATGCCCCTACCATGGCTGGCGGTTCAAACCCGACGGTCAGTGCGCCAACATTCCCTCCCTCACCGCCGATCAATCCGAGGCAATGGATATTTCGAAAATCCGGGCGCGTACCTATCCCGTGCATGAAAGCTACGGAATTATCTGGATCTGGTTTGGTTATGACGCCGACGCGGACCCCTGCCTTGAACCGCCAAAGCTCGACATTCCCGAGAATTCGAAAGTGCGGATGTTCGAGGAGGGCGATTTCAATTGCGATATCGATGCCGCCGTCATCAGCCTGATGGACCCGGCGCATATTCCCTATATCCACAATCAATCCTGGTGGCGCACGCCAAAAACCATGCACGAAAAAGCCAAGACGTTTGGTCCCATCGATCGCGGTTTTTCCATGCTGCCCCACAAGCCGTCGTCAAACTCCTTTATTTACAAGCTGTTTGGCGATGACATCACGACGGAAATCACGCTGGAATTACCGGGATTGCGTCCCGAATACATGAAGGCGGGCGACAAGCATGTGACGACGGTGACCATCGTCACACCGGTGAGCGCCGAGAAATCCATCATTTCGATTCTGCTTTACTGGAATCATCCGATCGTCAGCCTGATGCCGAAATGGCTGATCCGGCGCGGTATTCACATTTTCATGGCGCAAGATTCCGCGGCCGTCGATTCGCAATCCATCGGCATGTCCTATGATCCGCCGCAGATGTTCATCCATGACAGCGACATTCCGGCGAAATGGTATCTGGCGTTAAAGCGATCCTGGAAAAAGCATCGCGAAACCGGCGAGCCCTTCGTCAATCCGCTCAAGAAACCAACAACGTTGCGCTGGCGCAGCTAGATGCGACAATCCGTGATTGGACCCGCCCGATCGACCGGTTTAGGTAAAACGCCATGATGATTTTTCTGAACATACTGATCGTGATTTCACTGTTGGCCGTGCTGGTGTCGCTGATCCTGGGTTTCGTGAATATGGCTCGCGGCGGTGAAGGCTCAACCGGTCGATCCAATATCCTGATGCGCTACCGCGTCGGCATCCAGTTTGTTGCCATCATGTTGATGGTTGTCGGGTTTCTCGCCCGGCAATCCCTGTCGGGCTAGTTCATCCGTCTATTCGGGCGCGAGTTCGGTTATGGCCGCCGAGATTCTCGGCGCGACCTCACCGATGCGGCCCTCATTCACGCCTGCGACAACGATGCGGCCGTCGTCCGGCCAGATGACAGCCTGGACAAACCACATGGTATTGGATCCGGCATGCCGCAGGGAGCCATCCGCTCCGACCCCCCAACCCATCGCATAATCTCCGCCCTCGGGTGGCGTGACCAGCCTCTGCCAGCTCGCTTGCGTGAGGTAGGTGTCATCTTCACCGCGCGCACCGGACATGACGAGGCGCAAGAACACCGCATAATCCGGCATGGCCATGTGAACGCGGCCCGCCGGATTCACCGCCGGAGGATTGTCGGCACCGGCATCCATTCCGACCGGTGAAAGCCCGCGCCGCCCGGCGCGATGTCCTTGAGGCTGATCACCGAGCGGGGGTCCAAATCCGGCGCTGTCGAGCTCCAGCACATCGAACAATTCGGTCTGGATGAGGCGTTCCCAGCTCTCGCCGGTCACCGATTCCAGCATCATGGCAGCCGCAACATAGCCGGCATTGGAATACAGAAATGTGCCGCGCTCGCCCGCCGGACTACGCAGGAGTTGGCGCAGATAGGGATTGCGATCACTTTGTGCGTCGCGGTCACCCAGAATGCCGGCAATCGCCAGTGATGTGAGCCGACCGGCATTCGCCTGCATGCCGGCGCGATGCCATAACAGCTCAGCCAAAGTCGCGTCAGCCAACACCGGGTCAATCTGGTCGAACTGATCGCCAAGCGTTTCGCCCAGCGTTGTGTTCCAGTCGATCAGACCGCGATCAACCAGCCTGGCGGCAAGGATCGCAGTCATGGCTTTGGTATTGGAGCCAAGATGCCAAGCGTCAGACAGGTCAATGGAAATGTCTTCATCCGCGCGCCGCAGGCCGGCAACAGAAGTAAGTTGAACATCATCGTCAATCATCATGACGACAGCGCCGGGAGATCCGGCCTCAACGAGACCATCGGCCAGCGATTGTACATCCTGCCCCACGGCCGCAGGCGAAAGCAAAATCAGAAGGCTGCAAACAATTCGGTGCATAAATATCCCCTGCCTTGAAAGCCCAACCTGCCTGATCCAGTCTGTTGATCAAGCGGAATACGAAGGACGCGAATCCCATGGTGCGACTGACCAAAATCTATACCCGGACGGGAGACAAGGGGCGCACACGTCTGGGGGATATGTCCGAGGTCGAAAAAACCGACATCCGCGTCGAGGCTTATGGCAGTGTCGATGAGGCCAATGCCGCCATTGGAGTGGCGCGGAGTGGCCTGGAGCATGACGCGATCGATGCTTTGCTCGCACGCATTCAAAACGAAATGTTCGACCTGGGCGCGGATCTGTGCGTACCGGATACAGGCGCGGATCTCGGCTATGAGCCCTTACGCGTCACCGCAAAGCAGATCGAAGCACTGGAAGCCGCTATCGACACATGGAATGCGAAATTGGATCCGCTCGACAGTTTCATCCTGCCCGCGGGCAGCGAGGCTTCGGCCCGTCTACATGTTGCACGGACAGTCTGCCGCCGCGCCGAGCGTCGGGCCGTGGCCTTGCAACAGACAGATGAGCGGCTGAATCCGGAAACGGTGAAATACCTCAACCGGCTGTCCGATTTGCTCTTTGTGCTCGCACGCATCGCCAATGATGAAGGTCGTAGCGATGTGAAATGGGTACCGGGCGTTTCACGGCAGTAAATCATCCCGCTTTACAATAACGTGATCGTCGGCCTCTGTTGGTTTCGGACCACCAACCTATATAATCAGCTGAAACGGCCCATTATCGGTGCCGCATTATCGCTCAGGAGCGCTATTCCATGAAGTTTCTCACCGCCGCTGCCATTGCCACCCTGACGGCCACATCCGCGCTCGCGGACCCGGTCGAGTACGCATTCGACAAATCCCACACCGAGATCAGCGCCAGCTGGATGCACCAGGGTCTGTCACGACAATCGCTGCAATTCACCGATTATGACGGCACGTTGTTTCTGGATTTCGAAACGCCCGAAAATTCGACGGTCGATATCACCTTCAATCTGGTGGATGGCCTGTGGGTCGGCGCACATCATGATCGTTTCATGGCGCATCTGAACTCTGCCGATATTTTCGACACCGCCCAATTCCCGACCGCGCATTTTGTCGCGACGGGCTTTGAAACCGAAGATGGTCAGACCGGCACGATGTCGGGTGATCTCACCATCGTTGGCGTGACCGTGCCGGTGTCACTGGACGTGACGCTGAACAATTTGCGCGAAGATGGCACGGCCGGCTTTACGGCGACGGCGAACCTGACCCGCTCGGATTGGAGCGAACAGGTCGCGATCTTTGCCGGATATATTTCCGATGAAGTTATTCTGACGATCAATACCGAGCTGGACCCGGTGGTCGCTGCGGAAGAATAACTGACGTTAACGTCAATTTTGTGAGGGCCGGACCGCGCGTCCGGCCTTTTCTACATGCGGCTTCTCGCCTGTGCCCTACGCATTGACTTCCGCCGGATGCAAATGCAGTTTCGCGCCCTAATTTGTCAGCCAGTGGATTGATGCGGACCGTTAGCGGCACCGCGCAGACCGGGGAAGTTTCATGAAAATACTCGTGCCCGTCAAACGGGTGGTCGATTACAATGTGAAGGTCCGGGTGAAGCCTGACCAGACCGGCGTCGACCTCGCCAATGTCAAAATGTCGATGAATCCTTTCTGTGAAATCGCGGTGGAAGAAGCCGTGCGCATGAAGGAAAAAGGCGGTGTCGAGGAAATCATCGTTGTGTCGGTGGGTCCTCAACAAGCGCAGGAAACCATCCGTACGGCCCTCGCCATGGGCGCAGACCGCGGCATTCTGATCCAGACCGATGAAATGGCCGAACCGCTGGCAGTCGCCAAATTACTGGCCAAGGTCGTCGAGGCCGAAGGACCGGAAATGGTCATTCTCGGCAAACAGGCGATTGATGATGACAGCAATCAGACCGGCCAGATGCTCGGTGCATTGCTGGACTGGCCTCAGGCGACTTTTGCATCCGAAGTTGAACTGTCTGACGGCAAAGCGAATGTGACACGCGAGATCGACGGCGGCTTGCAGACTCTTTCTGTTGAGCTTCCGGCCATCGTGACCACGGATTTGCGCCTCAACGAGCCGCGCTATGCGTCCTTGCCGAACATCATGAAAGCCAAGCGCAAGCCCATCGATGCGAAAACACCGGAAGATTTCGGCGTTGATATCGCGCCGCGTCTGAAAGTGATCAAGGTTTCCGAGCCTCCGAAACGCGAGGCGGGCATCAAGGTCGAGAGCGTCGCGGAACTGGTGGACAAGCTGAAAAACAAGGAAGGGGTAATCGGATGAGTATTCTTCTCCTTGCCGAACACGATAATACAACTCTGAGCGATGCCACACGCGCGGCAGTAACCGCCGCCAAGAAAATTGGCGGTGATGTTGATGTGCTGGTCGCCGGCTCCGGCGCTGGCGATGTGGCACAGGCCGCAGCCGGTATCGAGGGTGTGACGAAAGTGCTGCATGCCGATGGCGACATCTTTGCGAAGCCGACAGCGGAAGCACTGGAAGCACTGATCCTGCCGATGATGGACGGCTATGATGTGCTGATCGCTGTGGCCTCAACGACAGGCAAGAATTTCGCACCCCGTATCGCGGCCAAGCTGGACGTCATGCAGCTTTCGGAAGTCGTGGCTGTTGAAAGCGCGGATACGTTCGTGCGTCCGATCTATGCGGGCAATGCGATGATGACCGTCCAGTCAACCGACGCCAAGAAAGTCATCACGGTGCGCCCGACGACATTCGAGAAAGCCGGTGATGGCGGATCTGCGAGTGTCGAAACGGTGGATGCACCAGCGGGGCCGTTCAAGTCGGCTTTCGTTTCCGAGGAATTGTCCAAGTCGGATCGCCCGGAGCTGACAGCGGCCAAGATCGTCGTGTCCGGTGGGCGCGGCATGCAGTCGGGCGATAATTTCGTTCTGCTCGACAAGATTGCCGACAAGCTGAATGCCGCCGTTGGCGCTTCGCGCGCGGCCGTTGATGCCGGTTATGTGCCCAATGATTATCAGGTCGGACAGACCGGCAAAGTGGTGGCGCCCGAGCTTTACATTGCCGTGGGTATTTCAGGTGCGATCCAGCACCTGGCCGGCATGAAGGATTCGAAAATCATTGTCGCCATCAACAAGGATGAAGAAGCGCCGATTTTCTCGGTTGCCGATTACGGCCTTGTCGCAGACCTGTTCAAGGCGCTGCCGGAGCTGGAAGAAGAGTTGACCAAAGTCGGGCTCTAGTTTTCCGCAGCCGTATCAGATCAAGCCCCGATGCTCGCGTCGGGGCTTTTTCTATTGTCCCATGCGGATCGCCGCTTCGATAAGGGCATGGGCGTCTTCCGATCCCCATTCGGCATCGCGTGGCATCCGCCCGAGCTCAACACCCTGACGGCTGTAAATGATGGAGATCGGCAGGCCGCGCGCCCCCACCGCCGCTGGTCCGGCGAAAGAATTATCGTGATAAACGGGCAGGTTTTCCAGACCGGTTTCGTCGAAAAAGGCGATGGCATCCTCGATGCGCCGGTCTGCACTGATCGTCACCACCTGAAAATCATCATCGCCATAGCGGGCCTGCAGATCGTCCAACGCCGGCATTTCCACCACGCAGGGCGCACACCAGGTGGCCCAGTAATTCACCAGAATGACCTGACCCTGATAGTCCGCCAGCGTGTGCTCATTTCCGTCAGGGTCGATAAAGGTATGGGCGGGTCGCGTCGGAGCATCATCCAGCGAGACAAAGGCCGACATCTCACCGCGCGCATAACTGGCCAGACCGATCGCCGATGGTCCCTGCATGCCGGAAAACATCACATAGACAATTGCAGCCAACAGCATGACCGTGCATGAGATAATGCCGAATTTGAGAGGCGAAAATTTCATCGCTGCAACCTATTGACTGGACCGGACCATGACGGACGGCAAAAACAAATCATCTAACGCGCTCTGGGGTGGCCGGTTTTCCGGTTCGCCCTCGGACATCATGGAATCGATCAATGCCTCGATCGATATCGATCAGCGTATGGCGTTCGAAGACATTGCCGGTTCCATTGCCCACGCCCGAATGTTGGCCACTACCGGCATTATTTCAAGCGATGATGCCGCGGCAATCGAACGCGGGCTGGATCAGATTCACGGCGAGATCGAACGCGGTGAGATGAATTGGTCAAGCGCTCTGGAAGATGTTCACATGAATATCGAGGCGCGCTTGAAGGAAATCATCGGCGAACCGGCAGGTCGACTGCACACGGCGCGATCGCGAAATGATCAGGTCGCCACCGATTTCAGGCTCTGGCTGCGCCGTGCATGTGAAAATGTTGACCAACTGATCACGGCCTACCAATCCGCACTGGTCACCCAGGCTGAAAAGCATGCCGATACCGTCATGCCGGGCTTCACTCATCTCCAAACCGCGCAGCCGGTCAGCCTTGGCCATCATCTTCTGTGCTGGGCGGAAGCCGCCGAACGTGACCGGACACGGTTTCACGATGCGCGCAAACGGTTGAATGAAAGCCCGCTCGGCTGTGCCGCACTGGCGGGGACAGCCTTTCCAATTGACCGCCAGATGACATCCGAGAGTCTCGGTTTTGACCGCCCGATGGCGAATTCACTGGACGGGGTTGCGACCCGCGATTTCGCGCTGGAAACACTTGCGGCAGCAACGATCTGCGCGACAAATCTGTCGCGGTTCGCCGAGGAAATTGTGCTTTGGACATCGCGCCGCTTCGACTTTGCCAAATTGACCGATGCGTGGTCAACCGGCTCTTCAATCATGCCGCAAAAACGAAACCCGGATGCCGCAGAACTGGTCCGCGCCAAGCCGGGCCGCATTGCGGGTGCACTGCAAACGCTTGTTATTGTGGTGAAGGGCCTGCCACTCGCCTATTCCAAGGATTTGCAGGAAGACAAGGCGCCGGTGTTTCAGGCCTTCGACGATCTGGAACTGGCATTGTCCGCCATGGCCGGAATGACGGCAGATCTGACCTTCAATACAGACGCCATGGCCGAAGCGGCAGGGGAAGCCTATTCCGATGCAACGGATCTGGCGGACTATGTTGTGCGTGAGCTTGGCAAACCTTTCCGCGACGCTCACCACATTGCCGGCACCATGGTGAAGCTGGCTGAAAGCAAGCACGTCCCGCTATCCGGCCTGTCGCTGGCGGACATGCAATCGGTAGAGCCGGATCTGACCGACGCAGTTTATTCTGTCCTGTCCGCCCGCGCCTCCATGGAAAGCCGGACGAGCTATGGTGGAACGGCCCCGATTCGCGTAAAAGAACAGGTGCAACTCTGGAGACATCGTCTCCTGGAAAGGCAAGCAATATGAAAAAGCTGGCAACATTGATTGTCGTCATTGGTGGACTGGTTGTGTCGGGTTGCGGATTGCGCGGCGATCTCGAACGACCACCACCCTCATTTGGTCATGGCGCGGTTGTCGACAACGCCGGGTAATGCCTCACAAATAAGTAATGCAGGTACAGCTAGGCGCGCCCTGAACACGTGTTAGTTTTAGCAATATGAAAATCTGGCCATTGATCCAGGCGCGTATGGCGCTGCTTTGGGAATGCCTCGCCCCGGCCCTGTGGCCGGCATTTCTGCTTGTCGGATTGTATGCAGCCATTTCCATTTTCGGTATTTGGGATCAATTGGGCGATCCCTGGCGCGCCATCACCTATATCGGTGTAGTCGGCTTCTCCGCCTGGTTTGGCTGGAAACGCTGGCAAGCAATTGACTGGCCGGACTATGAGGATGCGGCGCGGCGGGTTGAGTCCGATTCCGGCATTTCAGCGCGCCCGCATGAAGCCCTCGCAGATCGTCCGGCGGATGCCTCACCGGAAGCGCAGGCCGTCTGGCTTGCCCACCAACGCCGCATGGCGGAACGCCTCAAAGGCGCCTATGCTCGACGCCCCCAGGCCGCCTGGGCACGCATTGATGGCTGGGGTCTGCGCGGCGGCGTCATGGTGCTGATTGCGACCGCCTGGATGGTGTCCGGCGATCTGGCAAAAGGCCGGTTGTTTGAAAGTTTTGGTTTCGCGCCGGTCTATCGCGGCGTCGAAATTGCCCAGGTCGATGCCTGGCTGAACCCGCCGGCCTATACCGGGCTGGCACCGATATTTTTTCAGGATGATCAGACCGTCGCTGACGCGCCGGAAGGATCCGAACTGGTCATTCGTACCGCCGGTGTTCGGCGCGCGCCGAATGTTCGAAATGGCCGAGACAGAGCAGAAAACCGCTCCATCGGTGATGGTGTCTGGCAGAGCCATCTGGTGATCGAAACAGATGCGGTCGTGACCTTGCGAGCTGGACGCGAGCGCGCGGCCTACCGGATTTCCGCCATCGTTGATCAGGCTCCTGATGTTGAAATTATCGCTGCACCAGAAGCCAATGTCGAAGGCGAGTTGTCACTCGAATTCACTGTGGAGGATGATTACGGCGCAACGGAATTTCGTGTGGAATTCCGGCCAGAGGGCGACGCTGGTGCCGAGTGGTCAACCATTGACGTCGACCCCGTCGATCTGGCGCGCGGGGAAAATGGCTTTCGGGCCAGTGTGTCGACGGCCCAGCATTTTCTTGCCGGTTCACGCGTCGATCTGCGTATTGCAGCCGTCGATGGCGGCGGCAATACTGGCGTATCGCCGACGATTGCCCTGACGCTGCCTGCGCGCGTCTTTCTGGACCCGCTGGCGCGTGCCGTATCCGAACAACGCCGAATTGTCATCGCCTCAAACCAGGCCTATTCGCCACTGCCTGAACGCCCGCCGCTCGATCTGGATGGTTTGCAGGCATTGCCGCCTTTTCAGGGCGACGAGCCAGAGCGACGTATCGAGCGCGCTCCAGATAGACTGCAAGGCGTGGCGCTGGCGCTGGACGCGATCACAGATGCACCGGAATTCTTTTTTGAAGACCCCATCGTCTATTTCGGGTTGCGCCGGGAATTACATAGCCTGCGCCGGGCGCGGGCGTTTGACGAAATTGGTCCTATCGAAGCCAATTTATGGCAGATCGCATTGCGGGCCGAACTGGGGTCGCTGGCGGATGCCGAGCGCGCCCTTCGCGCCGCCGAACGCGCCTTGATGGAAGCGCTGGCACGCGGCGCTGACGAGACCGAGCTGGCACCCTTGTTTGAAGCCTACCAGCAGGCGATGGAAAACTATCTCGCCGCGCTGGCTCGCGAAGCCGCCGAGGAAGGCCGTGTGGCCGAGGGCCAGGGCGGCGGTCAGGTTGATGCAAGCGACCTTCAGGCCTTGCTGGATGCCTTGCGCGAGGCCGCCGAGCTGGGCGATACGGCGAATGCCCGTGATGCGCTTCAATCGCTAGGAGAAATGCTGCGCAATATGGAATTGACCCTCCAGAGTGGCGAAGGCAGCGGCGAGCCCGAGGATGCCATCAGCGAAGCCATGCGCGAAGCGCTGGAAGAGCTGGGCGATGTCATCGGAGAACAGCGCCAGTTACAGGAAGAAACCTTCGAGCAAGCCGAAGGTGGCCCTCAAGGTCAGGGTCAGCCCGGGGTTCAGGGCGAGGGCTCGCCATCAGGGCAGAGCGCTGGTCAGGCTCCGCAGGATGGCGGCAATTCGCCGGGCACCCAGGCGCTCGCTGAGTCGCAGGGCAATCTGGCCGACCGGTTACAATCGCTGGCACAGGCGCTGCCAGGTGAAAGCGGCGAAAGTTTTGGCGATGCCGCAGAAGCCATGCGACGCGCGCAAGACGCTCTTGAACAAGGTGATATGCAAGGCGCGGTCACCGAGCAAGAACAGGCACTTCAGGCCTTACGCGATGGCGCTGAACGCCTTGCGCAAGGGCTATTGGAACGGGCCGAGAATGCCCAGCAGGCCGGAGCCGAGGGGGATGAAACCGATCCGGCCGGACGGCCACGGGATTCCGGTG
>BQJI01000029.1 GCA_021604625.1 Hyphobacterium sp.
GTCTGCCCGATGTGCGCATGGTCTTACTGAAAGACTTCGATCAGAACGGGTTTGTTTTCTACACCAATCTGGAAAGTGCCAAAGGACGTCAGATACTCTCGAACGCACAGGCGGCTATCTGTTTTCACTGGAAAAGCCTGCGTCGGCAGGTTCGTATTCGAGGCGCGGTCAAATCGGTGAGCGATGAGGAGGCGGATGAATATTTCGCCTCTCGCGCCCGTGACAGTCGTATCGGGGCCTGGGCGTCGCAACAATCTCGCCCTTTGGAAAGCCGCTTCGCGCTTGAGAAAGCGGTGGCCAGAGATGCGGCGCGATTCGGTCTCGGCGAAGTGCCACGACCGGCGAACTGGTCAGGGTTCAGACTGTGTCCGTCACACATGGAATTCTGGCGCGATCGCCCGTTTCGTCTGCATGACCGACTGGTTTTCGATCGACAAGGTGAGGGTTGGACGACGTCCAGGCTTTATCCCTGAGTGCGGGCTGCGACGAAGTTTTTCAGAGCCTTTGAAACGCGCGACGTCGCGGTCAGTTTTTGTTTGAGAGGCAGTGCGATTGGCGGATCAATGTTGGTCTTGTTGACATCGACGACATAAAGACGGCCGTCATTCCGGTCCCGCAATACATCCATCGCCCCCCATTCGAGGCCCATACGGGCGGCAAATTCGATCAGTTTGCCCACTTCCTGTTCAGAGAAAGCAGCGGTCGGATCGACAAGCTGTACGTCGCAATTCGTATTGGTAAACCGCCGCCCGATTTTGCGTTTCTTGATGAACAGCAAGGGCATTTCCTGACCGACGACGACGCAACGATAATCCATGACCTGATTTTCGCTGCAGCGATTGTCGACGAGTTTCTGATAGGCACAGCCGGGCTTTGCCGCAAAAGGCGCTTCAAGCACGCGTCCGTCGTGCGCGCCATTGATCTCGGATTTTTCAACGACGGGACCAGCCTGCGTTAAAGGGTTGGCGGCGATGCTGTAGCCGAAAGTTTTCTCGAATACTTTTGCAACATGGGACTTTGAAACGTCGCAACACCCGAAATTCATGTGCGTGGCTGTGCGTGGCAATTCCGGCGGCGGCGATGCCGTGGTGTCCTCGAAATAAATGGTCAGATCAGCTTTGCCCTGATCCCGGACAATGCGCCCTCCAATGGCATGGGTGCAGGCCCAAATAAAATACCAGGGGCGGGGTCTTTGAGGGGTGAAGGCGACGCGCGGTCCGCGATGGCGCAAGGAGCCGATGCGCCAGGCTTCCATGCAGATGTAAAATACCAGCCAGTTCAGACAAACAGCGATGAATTTGCCACGCAAGGGCAATCGATGCCCCGTGCTTTTGATTGACACGACCCCATCGCGGTAAGCCCAGTCTGACCACCAGAATGCGCTATTCATGCCTGCGTCCCGTCATTTTCGCCCGCTGTGGGCTCACAACCATGTGATTAGCGGCCCAGAGCTTGCGAGGGAAGCCCCGAGTGAGCACAGGACTGTATCATGCCGGGATGGATTCAAGCGTTGAACTTTGTGTCCGCACGCCTTCGCAGGGGTGTTTTCATCCTGTTAATCCTCGCCGCCCTACAAGCGATGCCAAGCGGGGTTGGCGATTCTGGAGTGGCCGAGCCGGTTTACGATTACAGTCATACACTGCGCCGGACTATTGATTGACACTTCGGTGCGCAGCATGAAACGGTGACAAATCACCAACAGGGTTAGCGCGTATATGTTCGGATACATCGCTCGGCGAATTCTTATCGCCATACCCACATTACTGGTCATCATCACCGTCGCCTTCTTCATGATGCGCGCGGCGCCTGGCGGTCCGTTCGACCTTGAGCGTCCGATGCCGGAAGAAGTGCGTCAGAATATTCTCGAACATTTCGGCTTCGACCGCCCTCTACACGAACAATACACAGCTTATCTTGCCGGGCTTGCGCAGGCAGATCTGGGCCCGTCCTTGAGATTCAGAGACAAGACCGTTTCGGACATCATTTCGGAAGGCTTTCCGGTCAGCGCGACCATTGGCGGACTGTCCATCCTGCTGGCGCTGTTTGTCGGCTCGATTCTGGGCTCTCTGGCGGCATTGCGACAAAACAAGCTGACGGATTTTGCGGTGATGGGATTCGCCATGGGCGGGATTACGATTCCGCCCTTTGTCAGTGGCCCGATTCTGGCGCTGGTTTTTGGCCTGTATCTGGGGCTGCTGCCAACCGGCGGGCTCGATCCGCGATTCGGCATGACGCCGGAACGCCTGGTCTTGCCCGTGATCACGCTGGCGCTGCCGCAAATCGCCATTGTTTCGCGACTGATGCGCGCGAGCATGATCGAAGTCTTACGCTCGAATTACATCCGCACTGCCCGCGCCAAAGGCCTGTCAGGGCCGGCGGTATTGTTCCGACATGCCTTGCGCGCCGCGATCCTTCCACTTGTCAGCTATATTGGCCCGGCATCGGCTGCGCTGGTAACCGGCTCCATCGTGATCGAACAGGTTTTCCAGCTTCCCGGTATTGGCCGTCAGTTCGTGATGGCCGCATTGCAGCGTGACTACACCGTCGTGATGGGTGTTGTTATCCTGTATGCTTCACTGATCATTTTCCTCAACCTGCTTGCCGATCTTGTTTATGCGGCGCTGAATCCACGGGTGACGTTCGAGTGAACACGACGATTGGATCCGAAGACAATGCGGCCGCGATTGAAACCGCCGCCATCGAAGGCCGGTCGCTGTGGGACGACGCCATTGCGCGCCTTTTGCGTAACAAGGCTGCCGTTGCCAGTATGATCATTCTGGGTCTGCTGGTGTTGATTGCCATTGTTGGTCCGTATATCTGGCCGCACAGCCATGAAACGATTTATCGCGAACGTGTCTGGATTGCGCCAACGCTTGAGCATTTGCATATTTTCGGCACTGATGCTCAGGGACGTGACCTGTTCGCGCGAACGCTGATCGGATTGCGCGTTTCGCTCATGGTTGGTGTTGTGGCCTCCATGGTATCACTCGCCATCGGTGTGTTCTGGGGCGCGACGGCCGGTTTTATCGGTGGCCGCGTTGATCAGGTCATGATGCGGATTGTGGACGTTCTCTACTCGCTGCCTTTCATTTTCTTCGTGATCATTCTGATGGTGGTGTTCGGGCGAAATATCATTCTGATTTTCGTTGCAATTGGCGCGGTCGAGTGGCTGACCATGGCCCGGATTGTCCGCGGTCAAACCATTGCGATCAAGAATATGGAATTTGTGGAAGCGGCTGAAGCTGCCGGTGTGTCGCGTCTGGATACAATTCGCCGACACATTATTCCCAATGTTTTGGGCCCGGTGATTGTCTATGTGACGCTAACGATTCCGGTCGTGATTCTGGCGGAAAGCTTCCTGAGCTTTCTAGGCCTGGGTGTACAGGAACCGCTAACGTCGCTGGGACGATTGATCGCTTATGGCGCTCAGGACATGCAAATCGCGACATGGACGCTGATTGCGCCGGCCGCGACGATGATGCTGACCCTGTTCTGCTTCAACTTCATCGGCGATGGCGTGCGAGACGCCATCGACCCGAAAGACCGGTAATCAGCGTTCCCGGTGAACCCGGATTGCACGGCCGCGTCCGTTGATCTGCATCAGATAACTATCGAGAGACGCTCGCCGGATTTCTGCAAAATTCGGCCCGTCATCATCGTAATTGATCCGCCCGGCACCTGACTGATCCCAGACCTGTCCATTGCTCATGTAGAAGCGGTGGCGTTCATAGCCCATGGGCCGGATGCGTTCGATTTCCATGACCACGCGTTCGACACTGCCCTCATCATTTCGCTGAACGACCTCAACGCCATTGATCGGCGTGCGATCGTCGGTGGCTTCAGCCGGTGTTTCGGGCTGCGCGTTGTCACGCCCGGTCAGGCGCGCAAATAATCCGCGAGATGGTGCTTCGTCGGTTGATTGTGCGTTGGATGGCGGGGCGGCCGGTTGCCGCTCCGGTGCAGGTTGCAGTGTTGGCGGAGCAGCGACACCGGCTTCGGCGGCAGCCAGCCGTTCCGGTGTCGAAGATGGATCCAGAGGATCGGGCGAATTGCCACTGCCGCGGCTGAACATTGAAAGGCTGAGGCGCGGCATGCTGGGCAAATCGAAGCCGAATGAGTCGCGCTCCACGGCCTCGACATCCTGCCGGTAGATCGCCACTAACCCGTTTTCGCGCTCGCTGGACAACTGGCTCGCAGCGGCATCGAAACAGGCCAGACGCGCGGCCTCGTCGGCGATTTGCTGGCAGACGAGAATGTCGTCAATCGGATCACTGGACTGACCGGATGCGCTGCCCGCCAATGCAAGACCGAGCGCAGTGGCCGAAAGAATTGTGAATCTAAATCCGGATCTTTGAGTCATGGGTCGGAACATTCCTTCTATTCTTCGCGACGGACGCGGAACCAGCGCCCGCGACCGTTCAATTGCATTTGATGGGATCCCAGCGTCGCACTGCGAACGGCGACCGACATGTCGGTGAAGGCCTGGCGTCGCGAATAGAGCACGCGGGTATCATCGATCTGGCGCCATGTCTGACCATTGGCGAGCGTAACGACCATGCGATCATACGCGTCTTGTTGAATGTTCTGGACGGCGAGCCCGCTAATCCCGGTGATGTCACCCTCGTCATTGCGCACGATTTGGCGATCCGGTTCGGTCTGTTCGGCGCCCGCACGGCCTGTTGTCTCGACATTTGAGCTATCTGCCGCATCAGCGAGGTCGGACGAGGCGCCGCCTGAAAGGTTGGGCAATCCGACGCTCGGCAGGCTTGGCAAGCGGAATGCCGGAATGTTCAAGCCGTAAGTTGCTTCTTCAGCGGCTTCAATTTCGCTGCGGTTTACGGCGACTATTGCCCCCGTGTTTTCCGATTGATAGAGCCGTTCGACTTCTGCATCGAGACATTCGAGACGCGCGGTGCTGTCGGAAATCTGCCGGCAATCAAAAAGTGGTGATAGAGGCGAATTTCCGTCCTGCGCTGCGGCTGGAACTGTTATTATGAGCGAGATCGGGAGGAATAGTAATCGCGTGTTCATCGTTAACTTGCTATCCGTTAATGAGTTTCGCAGACTATGCGGGAGCGCTCTGGTCCTGTCGACTGGAAGACGCAACATCCATCGCATAGCAACAGTTTGACCGATCGGGAACGGAGAAGGTCCTGACCATGATGAATAAATCCAGATTTCACACTGCATTATTGTTATCCACCGCTGCCATGGTTCTGGCGGCGTGCGGCGGTTCCGGCGATGTTGACGCCGATACCGTTGTGCTGCACCGGGGCAATAGCGCCGAGCCGCTGACCCTTGATCCGCACAAAGCGAGCGGAACGTGGGAAAATAATGTCATCGGCGATATGTTCATCGGGCTGTTCACCGACGATGAGAGCGCCGCGCCTATTCCCGGAATGGCGGAAAGCTGGGAGGTCAGTGAAGACGGTCTGGTCTGGACGTTTGTTTTACGTGAAGCGAGCTGGTCAGACGGTGTGCCCGTCACCGCACAGGACTTCGAATACGCATTCCAGCGAATTTTGAACCCTGCAACGCTGGCGCAGTATTCTTCACTGTTGTATCCGATTGAAAATGCGCAGGCCGTCAATGCCGGTGAGATGGAGGCGGATGCTGTCGGGGTCACGGCTCTTGATGACCGGACCCTTGAAATTCGTCTGGAATATCCGGCGCCGTACCTGCCTGGCCTTCTGACCCACTACACAACTTTCCCGGTGCCGCGTCACGTGGTTGAGCAATATGGTGACCAGTGGATTCAGCCTGAAAACATCGAGGTCAATGGTCCTTACAAGCTGGTGCAGTGGTCGACGAACAACTTCGTTCATGTCGAACGCAATGAGTTGTTTTACGATAATGCTGATGTCTGCGTTGACGAAGTGTTTTACTACCCAACTGTCGATGCCACTGCGGGCGTTCGCCGGGTTCAGAATGGTGAATTGCATCTGAATAATGAATTTCCGGGCCAGCACATCGACCGCCTGCGTCGGGAAATGCCGGAATTTGTTCGTGTGCACCCGTACATGGGAACGGTCTATTTCTCGTTGAACACTGAATTCGAGGCGTTTGAAGATGCCCGTGTTCGCAATGCTCTGGGTATGGCCGTAAACCGCGAATTCCTGGCCGAGGAAATTTATCGGGACGGGCGGTCCGCTGCCTATTCTCTCGTGCCGCCTAATGTTGCCAATTATGCCGGCGGTGTTCAGGCCGAATGGGCAGATTGGCCCATCGAGCAAAGGCGTGAACGCGCAAGGGAATTGCTGATGGAGGCCGGATACGGTCCTGACAATCCGCTGCGGTTCGAGTATTCGCACCGTTCGACCGGGGACAATCCGCGTATTGCGCCGGTCGTTCAACAGGATTGGCAAAGCATCGCGGACTGGGTGAATGTCTCGATCGTTCAGATCGAAACCCAGATTCATTATGAAAACCTGCGTTCTGCTGATTACCAGGCCGGCGATGGCGGGTGGATTGCGGATTATAACGATCCGTACAATTTCCTCTTCCTGGCGGAAGAACGCTCCATTCCGATGAATTACTCGCGCTACAGAAATTCAGAATACGACAATCTGGTGAGCCGAGCGAATCAGGAACTGGACATGGAAGTGCGGGCCAGCATGCTGGCCGACGCCGAACAGATGATGATTGACGATATGCCGATCATTCCGGTGGTTTTTTATGTAAACCGTGCCGTTGTCAGCCCGGAAGTGACCGGATGGACAGACAATATTGTCCATATTCACCGCACTCGTTTCATGTGCCTCCAGGGTGAGGAACAGTCGGCTGCAGCTGGAACGACAGACGAAAGCTCGGCTGATTAAAATACGTCAGCCTTGACTATCCGACCCTCTCTCTTCGGCGTAAGTTATGCCCAAGGGGGAGGGTTTTTTCATGTCAGATCCGGTTACGGACGCATTAGCGGCGGACGCAGCAACGCGTGAGGCCATGTCGGCACAGCAACGTGGTCGATCGCGTTTCGTGTCCGCGCCGGATGGCATTTGCAGCAATTGCGAAACGCCGCTTCGTGGACGCGTTTGCCATTCCTGCGGACAGGATTCCGATAATTTCAATCGACCCATCTGGTCGCTTTTCTGGGAAATCCTCGACGGTCTGTTGGGCATTGACGGCAAGTTATGGCGTACTCTGCCCAAACTCATGTTCCAGCCCGGCCAACTGACGCGGCATTACCTCTCCGGTGTGAGAGGCCGCTACATGCAGCCCTTCCGACTTTTCCTACTGGCGAGCCTTGCCTTCATTTTTCTGTTCTGGAGAAGCGTCGGAGGGCTCGGCGACCCGGAAGCCGTTCCCCCCGTCGATACATCACCCGAGACGATTGAAACTCTGGCTGAAGTTGAATCCCAATTGCGTGAAACCAGACCCGGTCTGGCTGATGAATTTGCAGATGTTCAGCGAGAAATTATTGGCAGCGAAGTGGAAACGGGTGCTGACGGAGAAGCGCTGGAGTCACCCGAAGTGCTGGCATTGCGGCGCGAACGGGCCGTGCAGCAAATGCGGCGATATCTGCTTCCGGAGGATTATCCGGAACCGGACAATAATGACGGAGCAGAAGGTTTTGATGGAGAAATCGTAGAGGTGCCAGGACTTGGCAATGTTCAGCTGAGCGATTTTGAAGATACGCCGTCCGCTTTTCGGCGCGTGCTTGCAAACCAGCTTGAGGTCATCGTTCGCGATCCATCACGCTGGTTTGAAGCCATGCAGGAATCGATGACCTATCTATTCATTGCCCTGTTGCCAATCCATGCGCTCATTCTGGCTATTGGCCAGTTCTGGCGTCGGGGTTTCTATTTTTACGATCACCTGATCGTTTCCCTGCATTTTCACGCCTTCATTCTGATCCTGCTCATAGCGCTGAACTTGCTAGGCCCATTTCTGAATGAGTGGGCTATCCTCGTCTTCGTGCTTTGGAGCAATTTCTACGTCTACAGACTCCACCGCGTCGTCTATGAACACGGACGGGTCATGTCCGCACTGCGCACGCTGTCGCTCGACTTCACCTACGCCATCGTGCTGTCCATTGCGCTTGTCGTGCTTATGATCGTCGGGGTTTTTGCGGCCTGACTATTCAGGCCGCGTTACCGGTGAACGAAGCTCATTGCCTGCAGATGATGATTGCCGGGCTTCGATGAGCGCCTGCAATTCGGGTGAGTTCATCAATGCGTTCAATTGCGCCAGTGATTGGGCGGATTCTGCCGAGACGCCGAACAATTCCTGAAATGCTTCAAACGGGCTGCGCTCGCGTGGATAGCGCTGAAGGCTGATGCTCTGGTCGTCGTCGATATCGGCCAGCCTGCGAGCGGCCGCGACCGCTTGCATGAAGCCGCCGACTTCGTCGACAAGGTCGCGCTCAAGTGCTTGCTCGCCGGTCCAGACCCGTCCGCGAGCAATTTCGCGCACGGTTTCGATGTCCAGGCCGCGACCTTCGGCGACCCGCTCGGTGAAGTCATCATAGATGTCGGCAAGCTGGCCCTCGATTGCGGCGCGCTGTTCCTCGGTCCACGGGGCATTTGCTGAATAGGCCGATGCGAATTCGCCGCCGACGGAAATCTGTTCGAAATTCACGCCGACCAACCCGAAAGTCTCGCCGAGACTGACCTTGCCGCCATAAACGCCGATGGAGCCGGTGAGGGTGGTTGCATTTGAAACTATATAGTCCGCCGGTGCTGCAATGTAGTAACCACCCGATGCCGCCGCACCGCCCATGCTGACCACAACCGGGATGCCGCGGCCCTGAGCGCGCTGAATGGCATCCCAGATCTGGTCCGACGCAATCGACGAACCGCCGGGTGAATCCACGCGAATGATTATCGCACGCACGCCGGGCGACGACGCGGCATTCGTGATGGCTTCTGACATGGCATCGCCGCCAATCATGGGTTCGCCGCCAAATGGTGAGCTGGCACCCGCCCCAGTGATGATGGCACCTTGTCCCTCAATCAGCGCGATACGCGGACCGGGACGTGTGAGTACGCCGCTGAGACGATAATCCTCGATACTGGCGATGCTGGCATTTCCGCCCGCCAGGGTGATGGCGGCGTCTCTTGCCGCTGAGACATGGCCCAGCTCATCGACAAGGCCGGCCTCTTCGGCGGCCTCGGCGCTATAGGGCGCGGCTTCGATCAGATTGCGGAGCCGTTCGGGGTCTACACGCCGGCTGGCGGCAGCATTCTCGATGGCGACATCATAAATCGAATTGAAATAGGACAGCGTCGATTCCAGATGTTCCGGCGTGAAACCGCTCTCAGTGTAGGAATTCGGCGCATTCTTGTATTCGAGGAATTGAATGAAATCCGCCTCGACCTCGAAACGGTCCAGAGCGCCGCCGAAGAATGCGGCCTCGCCGGCCAGACCCGCAGACGAGAAACTGGCGGTGTCCTGCAGCCAGATTTCGTCGGCGCTGGTGACGGCGAGATAATTTGTGATCGACGTTCCGGTAAAGCCCTGGGAATGGACGACAACCGTGCGCCCGCTATCGCGGAAGGATGCGATGGCGCGGTTCAGCTCTTCTGCATGGGTGGGTGACATGCCGAATTCATTGGCCCGGATGAACAGGCCTGCAACGCGATTGTCGGATTCTGCGCGATCCAGCAGCCGGACCAGATCAACGATGGATGCAGATTCTGCGAAAGCGAACGGCGATCGTGAGGGTTGATCCAGGCGGGTTTCGCGAAGATCCAGTTCCAGAACCAGCGTGCCGCCCGGCAGACCGGTATCCTCTGCGGAGCTGGCGCTCATCGCGCCAATCAGTCCGATCAGTCCGAAAAACAGAATGAACAAGGTGAGGATGGAGCCGACGATCGTGCCGATGACGGCGATGAAAAACTGTTTCATAGGACTGTCCCGAATTGCGCAGATTACGATCCAGAATGCGGATTTTGTGCCGAAAGGCGCGGGGGAATGACATTCTTTTCGTCCCGCATGCTCGAATGACGGAGCATTGTGCCTTGTATACAACTAATTTGGTAGAGTGGTCGGAGTAGCAAGATTCGAACTTGCGACCCCCGCCTCCCGAAGACGGTGCTCTACCAGGCTGAGCTATACTCCGACCGGAGCGCGGGCTTATAACGAGTTCGACTTCCGGATTCAATCACTACAGCATCACCCCGTTGCATCATCGGCAGCGAGAAGCTATCTACCGCCACCGCCGCTTCATGCGGTGTGCCTGCTGGGGCGTAGCTTAGTTGGTAAAGCAGCGGTTTTTGGTACCGAAGAGCGGAGGTTCGAGTCCTCCCGCCCCAGCCAATTCTTCAGCCGGACGATTCGCGCCAGTGAAATCGGCAGCGATGGGAACCCCGGCAAAGTTTTTGCAGCACCGAAATCTACACTTTATTGTGAA
Organism: Hyphobacterium sp.; assembly: GCA_021604625.1. GTDB lineage: Bacteria > Pseudomonadota > Alphaproteobacteria > Caulobacterales > Maricaulaceae > Hyphobacterium. The sequence continues at coordinate 10,352 of BQJI01000029.1, forward strand.
GCCGGGTTGCGGCCTTGCCTGATGGACCTCCGCCACCATGAATTTCGTGTTATGCGACAACCGGTTGCCGCAAATTCGCGCGAGGCGCGAGAATTCACCATAAAACTGCCACATGCACAGCATTCCATGAGCGTCTGTCTATTGATTGACGCGCGGCACTTGTTTAGCGTCCAAAATTAAGAAGGCGTAATTCGCCGAACGAGACGGGAGAAAAAACTCCCGCGGAGCGAGGGGAAGGGTTCATATTTGCAGGGGTCTTCCCACTTCATTTCGAATCTGCAGGTTCGGGCCGGTGCGTAATCGCCGTCCGGCCTCAGAACAAGCAGGGGCTTATCCGGCGCGGGGTGCCGGACTAGCATAAACAGTCAGTCAGGCGTGGCGAGAAGTCGCGCTGTTCAACGTGAGGCGAGACATGGCGAACTTGAATAAATGGCTCCGCACTTCAGTCGCAGCAGCGGTCTTTTCCGTTGGCGCGGTCGGAATTGCGGATGCGCAATTGCAGACAGCACTTTCCACAGGTGCTCAATCCACACAGGACGGCGCGTCCACACAACGGCAAATCGATCAGATCGATGATGACCGGACGGACGCCGAGCTGGAATACCGGGCGCTGCTTCAGCAGATCGAAAGCCAGCGGCTCTATGTCGCCCAGCAGGAAGTTTTCATCCAGTCACAGCAAAACGAGCTCAACTCGCTTCAGGCGCAGATTGACAGCGTTGGCAACATCCAGCGGGACCTGATCCCGATGTTGCGCGAAATGGTGGACAATCTTCGCCAGTTTGTTGAACTCGACCTGCCATTCCAGCACGATGATCGACTGGCGGAAGTTGATGAGCTCTATGACCTCATTGATGATCCGGAAGTATCGGCAGCCGAGAAGTATCGCGTCATCCTGAACCGTTACGAGATCGAGGGTTCGTATGGCCGTGGGCTTCGCACCTATTCGGTTAACACCACGATCGACGGCAATGAAGTGACACAGCAGGTTTTGCAGGTCGGTCGCGCTGCGCTGATCCGCGACACCGGCGGGACACTTGAAATGTTGTATCGCGGCGCATCCGACTGGATGCCGGTTGCTGCGAGCCACAACAATGACGTTCAACGTGCTTTCCGGATTGCTCGCGAAGTGACCACCCCGGAAGTATTCACCGTGCCGCTTCCCGGCTCGGAAGATCAATAACTCGGCCCTGACGGAGAATTTGTGATGAAATTCAATCTCAAAACACTTGCCGCCGCGGTCGCTTTCGGTGCCGCATTCGCCGGTGGAGCCATTGCTCAACAACAACCGGTTTCAAGTATCAACCAATTGCTCGATCGCTTGCGGTCTGATGTGCGTGAAGCGTCGGCTGAAAATCAGCAGCGCCTCAGCGAATTCCGCTCGGAACGCAATCAGCAGACGTCCTTGCTCGGTGGTGCACGGGGCCAATTGTCCTCGCTGGAATCCCAGGCTGATCGTCTGGAAGCCCAATATGCAACCAATGCAGAACAAATTGACGTTCTCGCGGAAGAGCTTCGTGTCGCTCAAGGTGAATTCGGCGAGCTGTTCGGCGTTGCTCGCCAGACGGCAGGCGAATTCGGTTCGCTGATCGAGGGCTCACTCGCCAGCGCTCAGCATCCAGGCCGTGCCACCGCGCTGCTCGATCTGTCCCAAAGCCGCGTGCTGCCAACCCGCTCCGAGCTGGACACGATCTGGCGTTCGATAACCGAAGAAATGATCTATCAGGCAGAAATTTCGTCGTTCTCGGCGAATATTGCTGACCTTGATTGCGCGGATCCGACCGTCACCCGTGTGGGTGTCTTTGTTTCCTACGCGACGTGCGGTGGTGAAGCTTACTTCACGCAGTGGGCGATCCCTGAAAACGCGATCGGTAATGCTGCCGTTTATGGTCTTGCGGCTCTGCCGTCCCAGCCGCCTGCGAATATTCGCAGTGCAGCCATGGGCCTGTACGATGCAGATCGCGGCGAAATCGTTTCGGGTCCGGTTGACCCGTCGCGTGGCGGCTTACTGCTGGTTTATCGGGATATTCCGGATCTGGGCGAACGTATCGAACAGGGCCGTATCGTTGGTAAGATCATTCTCGGTCTTCTCTTCGTCAGCGTTGCTTTCGGTCTCTTCCGCTTGCTGATGCTGCTGCTCGAATCAATGGCTGTTGCCGGCCAGAAGCGTCGTTCGACGCCGTCGAAAGGCAATTCGCTCGGTCGTGTGATGCTGGCCTATGAATCGGTCAAGGATCATTCCGAGGAAGTCATCGAGATGAAGCTGGACGAGGCGATCCTTCGTGAAACGCCAAAGCTGGAATTTGGTCTCAACTTCCTGAAGCTGGCGGCTGGTATTGCTCCGCTGCTCGGTCTCCTCGGTACGGTGACCGGCATGATCAAGACCTTCACACAGATCACACTGTTCGGTACTGGCGATCCGCGCATCATGGCGGGTGGTATTTCGGAAGCCCTTGTCACCACGGTGCTTGGCCTTGTTTCCGCCATACCATTGTTGTTCCTTCATAGCTTCGCAGCCAGCTTCTCGCGCGGTGTGCAGCAAACGCTGGAAGAGCAAGCAGCTGGTATTGTCGCCCGTCACGCAGAAGAGCGCGCTGGCCGGTCGGCTTAAGGGGAGGTCCGGAACATGGATTTCCAAACAGCACTTGGCGGACTGAACGAATTCCTTGATCGCGGCGGGCCTGTGCTCGTCGCCATCATGGCGGTCACGTTCATTATGTGGGCCTTCATTCTTGAGCGTCTTGCCTATTTTTTCTTCGCCCAGGCGGGTGATGCGAAACGGGCAATCAAGGAATGGTCCGCACGGTCCGACCACACATCGTGGACAGCTCACGCCATCCGCGATCAACTTGTCTCGGAAGCCAAACAGAAGGCGGAACACAATGTCGAGCTCGTCAAAGCGCTCGTGGCTGTGGCCCCGCTCTTCGGTTTGCTTGGTACAGTGACGGGCATGGTTCAGGTGTTTGATGTGATGGCGGTTGCCGGATCGTCAGATGCACGGGCGATGTCGGCGGGTGTGTCGCGTGCGACGATTCCCACCATGGCCGGTATGGTCGCGGCACTTTCCGGTTTGATTTTCTCGAACCAGATTGAACGCCTCGCCAAGCACCGGACAGCCCGTCTCGCTGACAAGCTAGTACTGGAGTAGCGCTATGCGGAGACGTTCAAACAGAGGAAGTGATCAGGCCGAAGTGAACATGACGCCGATGCTCGACATCGTGTTCATCCTGCTCATCTTTTTCATCGTGACGGCGACTTTCCTGCAGGAGCAAGGGTTCGACATGCGTCCGCCCCCTCCGTGTGAAGACTGTCCGGTGCCGACCGATGCCTCGCCTGTTATTCTGGTGCAAGTGGATGCTGAAAATCGCGTTTTCGTGAATCGCCGCTCCACCAGTGAAGATCGCGTGCTCGCCGCTGTTCAGCGGATCCGGGCCGAGGCGCCAAACAGTGCGGTTCTGATCGAACCGAACAATGAGGCGCAAACGGGAACCATCGCTCTGATCTGGGATGACATGCAGACGAACCGGATTCCGGTTTCGATCCAGCGTCCATCCGGTGACGATTAACTCGGGGAGTTCAATATGGCTCGACGCATGAGCCGGGTACAGACTGAAGAGGAAGATGTCGAACTGAACATGACGCCCATGCTGGACGTTGTTTTCATCCTTCTGATTTTCTTCATCGTGACGGCTGTATTCGTGAAAGAGCCCGGAGTGGATATTTTCCGTCCGGACGTCAGCAGCAGTTCTCAAATGAAACCGACCCTGCTTGTGGCGGTAACATCTGAAGACGAAATCTGGATCAATCGTGATGTCTACGACATGAACCAGGTTCGCGGTGTCCTCGAACAATTGCTGTCCGAGAATCCGCGTGCTGAAGCGATGATCCAGGCCGATGAGGGTTCGCCCGTCGGAACGGTCCTGGATATCCAGGAATTGCTCACGGATCTGGGTGTTGAAGAAGTTCACATCTCGGATGAACAATAGGAGGCTGGAATGGGTAATCTGATACGTCTCATTATCGGTGTTCCGATTGCAATCATCGTGACCTTTGGTTTGTTCACTCTGATGCAAAAACTGATTTTGGTGGACTCCGTGGAGATTGGGGACGACGAAGAGCAATTGCGGTTTGATATCAACCCGCAGGTCGAGGAATTGAACGCACGTACACGCGATACTTCGATTGACGATGTGCAGCAGGTCGATCCGCCACCCCCACCGCCTCAGGTGGAACGGCAGGCGGCTGATCTACCGTCGGAAAGCTTGTCGACCATTGTGGGTAATATCCCAGAGTTTTCGACTCCGGAGCTGAATTCGGGCAGCGTCAGCTTCAACGTCTCGGACCGCAATGCCCAGCCATTGGTTCGCATTCCTCCGCAATACCCGCCGCGTGCCGCCGAGCGGGGCATTGAGGGGCATTGCGATATGCGGTTCAATGTGTCGCCAGACGGAACGCCGATTGAAGTTGAGGTGGTGAACTGCACCAGTAGTTTGTTGTCGCGCGCATCGGTTCGTGCCGTTGAGCGCTGGCGTTACAGCCCGCGTGTTGTCGATGGTGTGGCGCAAACCCGTGTTGGCGTTGAGACACGTATTGACTTTCAACTGTCTGATTAGCGCTCGGTTGTATTGGTAATCCGGCTGGCGCCGTAGGAATAAAAGCGAAGGTGAAAACCATGCTAGGTCGTATCACACTGTTGGCAGTTTCTTCCGCGTTGGCATTTGCCATTGCGGTTCCGGCTGCCGATGCCCAACGCCGCAATCGCAATCAGGACGAACAACAGGGCAGTGCGGAAAACCGGACCATGTCCGCTGAGGTCGGTGAACCGGTTCTGGCTGCGCAGGAATGTAATGACGCGGAAAACTATACCTGCGTTATTAATACGCTGACGCCGCTATTGTCGGGCGATATCAATCCGTTTGAACGCTTTGTGATTTATCGCCTGCGCGGTGTCGCCTATTACAATCAGGACCGCACATCCCTGGCGATCAACGATTTTCTTGCGGCGATCAATACGGGCATCGCCACGACGGACGAAGAAGTCGCGATCCGCTTGAATGTCGGACAGCTCTACATCATCACCGAACGCTATAGCGAAGGTATCAACCAGATGGAGCTGGCGGTTCGCGCCGGTGCAGAGCTGACGCCGAATCTGGCGCTGATGCTGGCTCAGGCCTACGCACAGGCTGATCGCTTCAGCGAAGGTCTCCGCTATGCGGAGATGCAGTATAATGATACTAGCCCGCGCCAACGTCGCAATTTCGATATGCTGCTTTACTATTACCAGCAGCTTGGCCGTGTCTCGGACCAGCTTCGTCTGATTACTGCCATGGTTGAACGCTGGCCCGGCGAACGAAATATCTGGACGTCGCTGGTTGCGCTGATGGCGCAGACGGAAAATGAAAGCGGTGCGTTTGAAGCCAACAAGCTGATGTATCTGAATGGCATGTTGCGCGAGGAACGCGAGATCGTTCGTCTGGCGCAGTATTACAGTTATTTCGAGTATCCGTATCGCGGCGCCGTGGTGCTGGAGCGTGAAATGAATGCCGGCCGGGTTACCCGAAGCCGCGAAAATCTGGA
>BQJI01000030.1 GCA_021604625.1 Hyphobacterium sp.
CGCGACCTATGCCGACCGGAATTGGGAATTGCGCTATCACGCCGAGGCGCGACGGATCAACCAGTCCCGCGCTATCGCCGTGGACATGGAATCCGCGACGATTGCGGCCAATGGATTCCGGCTGCGCGTGCCTTACGGGACATTGCTCTGCGTGTCAGACAAGCCGCTTCACGGTGAGCTCAAATTGCCGGGTGCGGCCAATCTGTTCTATCAACGCTCGGTCTCGGAACACTTGCGGGCCGGAATTGAAACGGTGGAGATATTGCGCGGCAATGAGGCGGACGCCTTGCATTCGCGCAAATTGCGCAGCTTTGACGAACCGCCCTTCCGGTAGGGGGCGGCGTGGCCATCAAGATCACAACAAATTCACCCGAATGGGCGATTGTTTATCCGGATTTGCTTGCCCTTTGCCGCCCCTTCCGATAGCAGATCAACATGAGCCGGGTGATCGAATTCGAGGGTATTCGCAATTTTCGCCACTTTGGTGATTATGCCGGACGTGACGGGGCGCGCGTGCGAGCGGGGCTTTACCGGTCGGGGCATTTTCACGGGGCGTCAGACAGCGATAAAGCCAAGCTGGAAACTCTGAATATTTCCGTCGTGGCTGATATGCGGCGTCCGCGGGAACGCGAGAATGAACCGTCCAGCTGGGGCGAGGGTTTGCGCATTCTTGAATCCGACATTGCCGGCCACGCCGAGCCACCGCATATGCGGTTTTTGCGGACCGGCGATATGAGCGCCAAAGGCGTGCGGGATTTCATGCGCGCGACCTATCGCCGTTTGCCGCGCGAAAAGGGCAATCAGGAAGTCTTTGCGGCGGGATTGCGGGAACTGGCGACGCATGGTTCCGACGAAGGGTTTGTTGTCCATTGCGCAGCGGGCAAGGACCGGACGGGCCTGTTTTGCGCACTGGCCCTGTCGCTTGCAGGCGCGTCTCGCGAAGATATCTATGACGATTATCTGATGACCAATACGGCGGTCGATTATGACACGCTTGTGCCGCTCATCCACAAGAGGATCGAGGATACATATGGTCGCAGCGTCGAAGAGGCGGCGATGCGGGTTTTCCTCGGTGTTGATGCAGATTATCTCGACGAGGCGTTTGACGAGATCGGTTCGGTGGAAAGCTATGTGTCTGACGCGCTGGGCCTCAAGCCGGATGAAATCAACGCCGTCCGGGCCAATCTGCTCGCCCGGTGAGCGACGCCCTTTCTGAACACATTGACTGGATAGCACCCGAGCGGGCGTTTGCGCCTTTCCGGATGACGCCGGGCGCGATTTTGCTGCACGGTGGCGCATCATCTCATTCCCGAATTTATGCGAATCCGGTTGGCTGGCTCGAATTCAATACCGGGCAGGACCTGGCCGTCTTTCTGGCTGCGGCGCGCGCAGAGCTGGCCAAAGGTCATCAACTGGCCGGTCTGTTCGAATATGAATTCGGCGCCGAACTGGAAGCTTCCATCGACGCGCCGCAACGCGACGCGCCAGTTGTTTCACTGGGGATATATTCGGCCTGGGCCGAGTTTGATCCGGTTGACAGAATCGCGACCCTGCACGGCGAGAACGCGGCCCGGGCTCAATTGAAAGCCAGGATTGCCGGGGCTTGTCCGGATGTCGGCACAGCACACGGATCGCTTTCACCGGACTGGCCGCGCGAGACCTATCTGGCAGCGTGTCACCGCCTAATCGATCACATCAGGGCGGGCGACATCTACCAGGCCAATCTCTCCCAAGGCTTTTCCGGCACGCTTTCGGGTGACCCCTGGGGCGTATTTGACCGGCTGATTGCTGAAAGCGATGCCCCGCATGCGGCGTGGTTCCGGCCGCGGGATGACGGCATTATCATCACCAATTCACCCGAACGTTTTTTGAAACTGTCAAACGGGCAGGTGGAGAGCCGACCGATCAAGGGCACGCGGCCGCGCCGTACCGATCCCACCGAGGACCGCGCCGAAGCGCAAGCTCTGGCGGCAAGTGCCAAGGACCGCGCCGAGAATCTGATGATTGTCGATCTTGTCCGGCATGATCTGTCACGCGTCTGTCGCCCCGGCAGCGTCAAGGTTCCACGACTGAATGGGGTCGAGAGCTATTCCAATGTGCATCACCTGGTCTCGTCGGTGACAGGCGATCTGAAAGCCGGGCAAAATGCGCTTGACCTGATGATTGCTGCCTTCCCGCCGGGGTCTATCACCGGCGCGCCGAAAATCCGCGCAATGCAGTTGATCTCGGCGGCGGAAAGCGCGCCGCGCCGAGCCTATTGCGGTGCGCTGGGGTGGATAGGTGATGCTGGCCAGGCGATGGATTTGAATGTGATGATCCGGACGCTGACGCTGAGCCGCGATGGTAATGACTGGCACATTGAGGCGCGATCGGGCGGCGCGATTACGGTCGATTCCGATCCGGCTGGCGAGTATGAAGAGACCCTGCACAAGCTTAGCGCGCTGCAAGCGGCATTGGGAGTAACGCCATGTGGGAGCTGATCGAAGGGGTCGCGCGCGAGGTTGTCGGGCTGCCGATGGACGATCGTGGCTTCCTGCTCGGCGATGGCGTCTTTGAAACATTCAGGATTGTCGACGGGAAGATACGCCATGCCGACCTGCACGCAGCGTCTCTGGAGGCGGCTTGCCGCGCGCTGGCGCTGGTCATGCCGGACCGGGCTGGCATCGAAGCGGCGATTGCAGACGTCTCCAGCGCTGGCGCGGAAGGCGTGGGCAAGCTGATTGTCTCGCGCGGGAAGGGTGGGCGCGGCTTGTCACCGATCATTGATCCCGCCAGCCGCGTTTTTCTTCAGGTATTCGAGACGCCTCCCAAACCGGACACCGTCCAGTTGCTGACGGTTGATATTCGACGATCCGCCACCAGTCTTGCCGCTTGTCACAAGACGCTGAGTTATGCTGACAATCTGGCGGCGCGTCGGGAAACGGTGGCGCATGGCGGCGACATGGCCCTGTTGCTCACGGAAACCGGTTTCGTCTCGGGCTGTGATAGCGCGAATATTTTCTGGCGGGCGAACGGCAAGGTTTTCACGCCGTCGCAGCGCTGTGGTATCCGGAATGGCGTGATGCGCCGGCGTGTCATGCAATGGCTGAAGGATGCGGGGCAAGCTGTTATCGAGTGCGAAGCCGAAGCGGGCATGCTGAATACTGCGACAGCGGTCTGGATCACCAATGCCCTGACAGGCGTGACGGCGGTCACCCGGCTCGATGAACAATTGTTTCAGACTAATGATGCGCTATTGCAAAAATTGAGCGCCGCGGATCTGTGATCAGTCGCGCGCGACGCTGAGCGATTGGCGCGGGCGGAGAAAAAACTCTTCCGCGATATCGAAATCACCAGTGATTTCCCGAAACGGGGCTTCATAGGCGTAAGTCACCTCGACCCAGATTACGGAGCGCCCGGGGCTCATCACGCCCTGTGGCATGCCGGGGGCTGACCCGGCCGCTCGCGGTGTCATTCCGCTGGCATCGCTCCAGTCGACTTCCACATCACCGACCAGCGACATGGAGACGCTGGAAATGCGTACGCCGAAAGCCGCAGCATCGAAGGGTGCAATAATGGCGGCACCCGCATTGAGGATATCGACCATTTCGTCATCGGTAATCACATCGTCCTGCGCCACCAGATCGGCGAGGGCGCTGGCGGCATTGGTGACTTTGCGGTCGGCCGACAGGGCCATCGAAATTTCGACCATGCCAAGATAGAGCAAGACCATGACGGGTGCGATCAGCGCGAATTCGACGGCGGAGACGCCATCGCGATTGTGGCCCAGACGGCCGAGAAAGGCGCGTAGACGACTAATCATCGAAGGGCTCATTGCGGAAAACAGTGGCCGACATGATCAGGCGCTGATTGTCCGGCAGATTGCCGATTGACCCGAACATGTTCGGCAAAACCAGCGGATAGGCATAATAGACGCGGACCATGACGATGTCGCCCGCATCGCCGGGATCAAATCCCATATTGCCGCCATTCAACGAGCCGTCTTCATTGGTGGCCGGTGTTGGATTGATACCGTCAAAATCTTCGAAGACCGCGACTTCAAACACCATCTGATCGCAATTGGCGATAACCTCGATCCGGTCACACACCTCGGTACGGAAGCTCGCGGCATCGCCACCGCCGCCCTGTAACTGGCCTGTGCGGATAAGGCGCGCGCTTTCCAGCACGGCATTTTCGATAACGGTTTCAGCAAAAAAGACGGCGGCGATCTCGATCAGGGCGAGCAGGAAAAAGAAAAACGGACCGGCGACGAGCGCAAACTCAACCGCTGTCGCACCGTCGCGATTCTTCTTGAATGCATTGAGAAAGCCTGCCTTGAACATGTTCCGGCTCCGGAAATCAGCCGTCCTTATAGGTGCAAAGCCTTTAAATCTGCGTGAAGAGACACGGTAAACGCGCTGCTACCGTCCGCCTTCAAGGCTGCGCGGGCTTTGCGAATCCTCGGTGATGGCTGTGGCCTCTCCGGCAATCCCGATGCGGGCGCTTTGCTGGCCCGTCAGCGTGTCGAAGGTTTCGGTATCGTCACCGACGGACGGGCTGGCGACGCAATCGGGCGCGCAAATCATGGTAGTGCGCGCTGCGCCCCGTTGCAGGACAAGCTGTCCGCCTGTCGCCGGGCCAACCACAAAGTCGTCGGCAAAGATGACACGACCCTGTCGATCCAGCGCAATGATATTGGTGCGGCCGAACAGGCGTCCTGTGACAATCAGAGTGCGGCGGTCATGGATGACGGCATCGGCAATGGCCGGATTACCAATAATAACGGTCGACGCTGCGGAAGGAAGCCGCACAACGTCGGCATGCTCGACTTCCAGCATCTGATCGGCGGCGGCCAGGGCGGGCGCGGCGATCAGGCAGAACAGGACGGCAAAGGTCTTTAGCATCGGGGTGCTCCACACGTGTCACAATTGTTCTTATAGAAGCGCGCCCGTGTGAAGACTTTCTAAACAGATGTGGTTGAAGATCAGATTTGAGTTACACTTAAATTATTTGCCATCTGTTAACTATAACAGGCATCGATTTTTGTTATTACAAAATTAAGTATGAGTATTCACCTCTTTTAAACGCTCATGTGTTTCTATGCTCAGACACGACAAGAGAGGTCGGGACAAAAGCCTCCTTCGAGTGGAATTGGTGTGGCTAGCAACACGGGAGTGTACACAATGCAAATCGTATCTCGCTTTTTCAAAGATGAATCTGGTGCAACGGCTATCGAATATGGCCTGATCGCTGCTCTGATCGCTGTGGTTATCATCGGTGCCGTTACGGCGCTGGGTACCGGCGTTCGTGACAACATGCAGACGGTTGCAGACGCTATCTAAGCGTCACAATACGTCAAAGCATTCAAGGGGCTGCCCATCGGGCGGCCCCTTTTGCATTTGCAGATCAATTCTCGGGGCCAACTCATTGTTAAGCCTGTTGCTCTATAAAGAATAGAAATTCTTGCGGAGAGACGAGATGGCGGGTCAGTTCATTTTATTGGTGTTCGTGTTCTTCATGGTGCTGGCGGCAGCGCGCGATGCCATGAGTTTTACAATTCCGAACTGGCTATGCGGTGCGCTCGCCCTGGTTTTCCCCCTGGCCGCTGCGGCGCTGGGCATTGGCTGGATGGATTTCGGCCTCCATATCGTGGTTGGATTTGTAGCTCTCCTGATCGGCATGGCGTTGTTTGCGCCGGGCTGGATCGGTGGCGGCGATGCCAAGCTGATCGCGGCGGCTGCGTTGTGGTTTGGCTGGCCTGATTCGCTGATGTTCCTCGGAAAAGCGGCCTTGATGGGCGGAATACTCGCTGTCGGGCTGATTATGCTGCGCCGTTTTGCGCCTGCGAGTGGCCTTCCGCAGCGATGGTTGACGGGAACTTTACTCGCTGACGGCGCACCCGCGCCCTACGGGATTGCCCTTGCTGCAGGCGCTTTGTGGACACTTCCGGAGAGCCAGTTATTCCTTCTGGCGGCGGGCTGAATTCATATTCGGTGAAGAATTCTTCCCAATTGATTGCAATCGCATTTGAATCTTAACTCCCCTTTTGGAAATTAGAGGTGAGATGAGCGCGTAACCCGAGGGGATTCGCGCCGATGAACGCCGCAAGAATCATTGTTTTGCTCGCCGCAGCACTCGCAGCCGCTGCCGCTGCCTATTTTGTCTATCGCTCATCATCGTCCGAGCCGGTCGCTGCCGAGCCTCAAGTGGTACAGGCGGCAACGATTGATGTGCTGGCGGCGCGGCGGGATTTACCGATTGGCTCGCGCGTGCAGGCCAGCGACCTTTACTGGCAGGCCTGGCCGCAGGATGCCTTGAGCCCTTCACAGATTTCCCGAGAACGCCAACCCGATGCCGCCGAAGCCTTTGCAGGTTCCGTGGTGCGCAGCGAAATTGCCGAAGGCGAATCTGTGACCGCGCGCAATCTTCTGCAGGCAGGTGAAGCAGGCTTCATGTCGGCAGTGCTCGGACCGGGCATGCGGGCAACGTCTGTTCCCATCACCGCTGAAACCGGCGCCGGCGGTTTCATCCTGCCAGGCGACCGGGTTGACGTTATCGTGTCGTATGAGGCCGAAGAAGAAGGCAATACGCGCCGACGCTATTTTGTTGCAGAAACCGTGATCGAAAATGCCCGCGTTCTGGCCATCGACCAATCCTTTGGCGATGACCCGGATGCAGAGGGCGTCGTTGTTGGTGAAACTGCGACTCTGGAATTGACGCCGGAGCAGTCCCGCGCCGTGGTCCTGGCCGTCGCGCGCGGTGAAATTTCACTGGCGCTTCGCAGCCTTTCGGACGGCGAGGGCGGTCCGCGCCTTGTGTCGGCCCAGCCGGATCCCCGGCGCTCTACCCCCGAACCTGAACATCTGGAACCGATACACGGTGACGATCAGGTGGTCGTCTATCGCTATGGCCAGGCCCGTGTGGTCTCGGCTGGCGATAACTAGGAGGCCAATGATGTATCGCGCGCTCTTCCTTCTTCTGTTGATGGCCGGTCTGACCGGGCCGACAGCAGCGCAATCCAGTTCCGGCTCCACGACTTTGCAGGTGCATATTACGCGCACCGGCGATGGTCCGTCATCGGAGGTGCTGAACCTGCCGATGGACAAGGCGGCCATCATCCATCTACCGATCGATGCCGTCGATGTGCTGGTCACCAATCCGGATGTTGCCGATGCTATCATCCGCACGCCGCGGCGCGCCTATCTTCTGGGGCAGGCGATCGGCCAGACGAATGCATTCTTTTTCGACGCTGACGGCGAATTGATCCTGGATCTGGATATTCGCGTTGAGCGCGACATGCGGGCCTTGCAGGAAGCGCTGGGCCGGTTCTTGCCGGATCGGCGTGTCTCTGCGGAAGCGATGAATAACAATATCGTTCTGTCCGGCTCGGTGCGGAGTGCGTCCGAAGCCGATACGGCTTTGCGCCTCGCCCAACGCTGGACCGATGATCCGGAAAATGTGCTCTCCATGCTGTCAATCGAGGGCCGAGACCAGGTGATGTTGTCGGTACGGATTGTCGAGATGCAGCGCACGATTGTTCGCCAGCTCGGTATCAATCTTTCGGCGGCCGGGCAATTGGGTGATATGGCGGTCAATGTCGCGACAGAGCAGGAATTTTCGCTGGTGGGGCGCGCACTCAGCGGCTTCAGCACGACGCTCGACTATACCAATACCGGGGGCGGTGACATCAGAACCGCCGGGGCGATGATCCAGGCGCTGGAGCGCGTCGGTCTGGTGCGGACGCTGGCCGAACCGAACCTGACGGCGATTTCCGGTGAGTCAGCGAATTTCCTCGCCGGTGGTGGTGAGTTTCCGGTGCCTGCCGGGCGCGACCGTGATGGCAACATCATCATTGAATACAAGCAATTCGGCGTTGGTCTGGGCTTCACGCCTGTGGTTATGTCGGAAGGCCGTATCTCGCTGCGGATTTCAACCGAAGTATCAAACCTGACCAGTCAGGGCTCTCTGGAGCTGGGCGCGCAGAATGTCACCGATGATCAGGGCAATGTGATCGGCACCGTGCCGGGCCTGACGATTCCGGGGCTGAACGTCACCCGTGCGGAAACAACAGTGGAATTGCCCTCCGGCGGCAGTCTCGTCCTTGCCGGTCTGATCCAGGAGGAAACGCGCCAGAATCTGGATGGCATTCCGGGTGTGCAGAACCTGCCGGTTCTGGGGGCTTTGTTCCGGTCGCGCGATTTTGAAAATCAGGAAACCGAGCTGGTGATTATCGTGACGCCCTATCTGGTTGATCCGATCAACCAGAATCAGGCGGCAACACCGGCCGACGGGTATGCGCCCACAAGCGAACTCGAAACGCTGTTCCTGGGCAATATCAACCGGGCCTATTCGGTGCCGGGCGCCCAGACAGACGGACGCACATGGTCGGGGCCAATCGGCTTCTTGCTGGATTAGGGGAGAGGATCAATGAAACTTTTGAAAGCACTCAATTTTCTGGCTCCCATCCTGTTGCTGACAGCGTGTAGCACAGTGCCACAGTCGACCAATTTGCTCGGCCTGCCCGAAGCCCGGCCGGTGCAGGAAACGGCCCGTATGGACTTGCTGGTCGACAACGATGCAAACGGTTTGATGTGGTCACAACTGGGCCAGTTCCAGGTGTTTGTTGATCACTATAAATCCAATGGACACGGGCCCATCGTCCTGTCCTACCCAAATGGCGGTGCCTCCGACGGTGTGGCGATGAATGCGCTGGCCGAAGTGCGGGCCTTTCTGGATACGCAAGGCGTGACAGCCCGCTATACCGAAGAGGGGCCTTATGACGCGCGCGGCATGGGAAATGCGCCGGTCATTGTGAGCTATCTTCACTATGCCGCTGAAATGCCGCCGCAATGCACGAACCGGCGCTGGGATGATCTGACAAGTGAACGCGATAATGAAGCCTATGCCGGTTTCGGCTGCTTCATGGCGCAAAATCGGGCGGCCATGATTGGCGACCCCTATCATCTGGCCGGACCGACGGATCTGGATGCGCCCGATGGCGCCCGTCGCCAGACGGTTCTCGACACATATCGCCGGGGTGAACCCACTGGCACACAACGCCGCGACGATGAGAGCGGTGCCGTTTCCTCTTCGGTGGATTGAGGCTGGATAAAGACAATGGCTGAACCGCAAGCATATGATGATGACTTTCTGGACGAGGATGAATTCCTCGATCCGGCTGAAGTCGAACGCCGTCTGATGAGTGAGGCGAGCGACGAGAATTTCGAGGAATTTGGTGATCAGGACGGCTTTGACGCGCCGACTGCAGCGCCGCGACCGTTTGGCTCCAGTGCGGCTGCCAGCACACCGGCGCCCGCCGATGAGTGGGACGCGCCGCAAGATGCGTTGCCCTCAACGACACCCGCAACGGAGGCCGATTTCAGCGATTATGATATCGGCGATTTCGAGCCGGATCTGGTGGGTGCTATCGCCGGAGAGATTGACGATGACATTCCCGACCAGCCGATTCCGCGGATCACCATTCATGCGTTTTGTGAACGCCCGGAAAGCGGTGCCCTGGTTCACAATGCTGCGAATGATCGCCGTCTGGCACGCGCACATGTCGAGGTCGAACTCGGCGGCTTGCCCGCTGCAATTGACCGGTTTTCCACCCAGTCAACGCCCGACCTTCTGATCATCGAAACCGGTATGCGTGGGCAGGGCCTGTTCGATCAACTGGAAGAACTGGCGGCCAGTTGTGATGCCGGTACCAAAGTCATCATTATTGGCGCGGCGAATGATATTTCGCTCTATCGCGAGTTGATGAAGCGCGGCGTGAGCGAGTATCTTGTGCCGCCCATGTCGCCGCTTCACCTGATCCGCTCGATATCCGGGCTTTATCTCGATCCTGAAGCGCCATTTGCCGGCAAGACGATTGCCTTTATCGGTGCCAAGGGCGGGGTCGGTGCCTCGACCATTGCGCATAATACCTCCTGGTGCATTTCGGAAAATTCGCAGTCGGACTGTGTATTGATGGACATGGATTTGTCTTTCGGTACGGCGGGGCTCGATTTCAATCAGGACCCGGCCCAGACGCTGGGCGATGCGCTGACAGATCCGGACCGGCTGGATGAAGCGCTTCTCGACCGGCTGCTCGTGCGTTGCACCGAACGTCTGTCGCTGTTTTCTGCACCCGCTACGCTGGACAAGGACTGGGATTTCGGTCCCGAGGCCTACGAAACCGTTCTCGACAAGGTTCGCCGACAAGCGCCTTTCGTGACACTGGATCTGCCGCACACATGGTCACCCTGGGTGAAGAACACGATTTTATCGGCCGATCAGGTCGTCGTGATCGTGACGCCCGAGCTGGCCTCACTGAGGAATGCCAAAAACCTGTTCGACCTGGTGCATGCCTCGCGCCCGAATGACGAGCCGCCGAAAGTGGTCGTGAACATGGCCGGCATTGCCAAACGCCCGGAAATTCCGGTCAAGGATTTTGCCGAAGCGCTGGGCGTTCAACCCGCACTGGTCCTGCCGTTCGAGCCACAATTATTCGGCAAGGCCGCCAATGACGGACAGATGATTGCCGAAGTCGATCCGAAGTCGAAGGCAGCAGACGGGTTTGCCCATCTTGCGGCCCTGTTGTCGGGGCGGATCGCCGCGCCGACACGAAAAGGCCTGTTCGGCGGATTATTTGGAAAGTGATCTGACCCATGTTCGGTAAGCGCGACGCGATTGCGACCAGACCTGATCCGAAGCCGGCCTCTGCGCCGGCTTCGTCCGCGCCTGCAAGTACGCCTGCTGCTGCCCGACCCGCAGACGCCAAACCGGCAGCCAAGCCGGCGGCGGCGATCGGTCCGAAACCGGCTCCGAAAATCAAACCCGTTGCGACGACAGCCGATTCCCAGCGGACCGATGAATACTACGCCATCAAGACGACGATCTTTAACGCCCTGATCGACACCATTGATCTGGGGGCGCTGGCTCAACTTGATAATGAGACCGCAGCGGAGGAAATCCGCGACATCGTCACCGAGATTGTCTCTATCAAGAACGTCGCAATGTCGATTGCCGAGCAGGAACGCCTGCTGCAGGACATCTGCAATGACGTGTTGGGATATGGTCCGCTGGAGCCATTGCTGGAACGCGATGACATCGCCGACATCATGGTCAATGGCGCGGGCGATGTGTTTATCGAAGTCGCGGGTCGGGTCGAGAAAACCAATATCCGCTTTCGCGATAACGGGCAGCTTATGAATATCTGTCAGCGCATTGTGAGCCAGGTGGGTCGCCGCGTTGATGAAGCCAGCCCGATCTGTGATGCACGTCTGGCCGATGGATCACGGGTCAATGTCATTGCGCCGCCGCTGGCACTCGACGGCCCGACACTGACCATCCGAAAATTCAAGAAAGACAAGCTGCGCATGCAGGATCTGGTCGATTTCGGCTCGATCACGCCAGAAGGCGCAAAAGTCCTGTCCATTATTGGTGCCTCGCGCTGTAATATCCTGATCTCCGGCGGTACCGGCTCGGGTAAAACGACCCTGCTGAACTGCCTCACCGGATTTATCGGCGAGGAAGAACGCATCATCACGTGTGAAGATGCCGCCGAGCTTCAATTGCAACAGCCGCACGTGGTTCGCCTCGAAACCCGTCCGAAAAATCTGGAAGGTTCGGGCGAAGTCACCATGCGCGACCTCGTCAAGAACTGCCTACGGATGCGTCCGGAACGCATTATCGTGGGTGAGGTGCGTGGACCGGAAGCGTTTGACTTGCTGCAGGCGATGAATACGGGCCATGACGGCTCGATGGGCACATTGCACGCCAACAGTCCACGCGAAGGTCTGTCGCGGATTGAATCGATGATCACGATGGGGGGATACAGCCTGCCCTCGAAAACAATCCGGGAGATGATTGCCGGCTCTATTGATGTGGTGATCCAGGCATCGCGCATGCGCGATGGTTCACGGAAAATCACCCACATCAGTGAAGTCATGGGTATGGAAGGCGATGTGATCATCACCCAGGATATTTTCGTCTACGAGATTGAAGGCGAAGACGCCGACGGAAATATACAAGGCTCCCACAAATCCACTGGCATTGCCCGACCGCGCTTCTGGGATCGCGCCCGCTATTACGGCCTGGAACGCGATCTGGCGGCGGCCCTCGACGCGGCGGAGGGCTAGGCCATGGAGGGTCAGCTTCCTTTGATGTTTGCCGGAATTGCGGCATTTATCGCTGTTGGCGGTGTCGGCTGGGTCGTGGTCGGTGCGATGGGCGACGGTCAGAAAGATGCGCGCAAGAAAGCCGTGATGGCGAGCGCCGGACCGCGCAAAAGTCGCGCCCAGCAAGTTGATCAGACACAGCAGCGCCGCCGGCAGGTCCAGGATTCGCTCAAGGAAATCGAAGACAAGCAGAAGAGCGCAAAGAAAAAGTCGCTGACGCTGAAATCGCAGATCGAACAGGCGGGGTTTGCCTTCTCGCCGAAAGTGTTCTGGATCGCATCCGGCGTCATGGCGATTGTCGGTTTTCTCGGTGCGCTTCTGACCGGGCAAAGTCTGTTGATTGCGGGCGGACTGTCGATCGCGGCTGGTCTGGGCCTGCCGCGCTGGTATCTCGGCATGCGCCGCACCGGGCGTCAGAAAAAATTCACCGGCGAGTTTGCCAATGCGCTGGATATTATTGTGCGCGGTATCAAGTCCGGCCTGCCTTTGAACGAATGCATCAAGGTGATTGCGCGGGAATCCGCAGAGCCGGTCGGATCAGAATTTCGCAAGCTGGTCGAGGCGCAGGCGGTCGGCGTGTCGCTGGAAGACGGAGTCAAGAAAATGGCCGAGCGCATGCCGCTGCCGGAACTTAATTTCTTCGCCACCGTTCTGACAATCCAGGCCAAGACCGGCGGTAATCTGGCCGAAGCGCTCGGAAATCTTTCAACTGTTTTACGGGCCCGAAAAATGATGCGCGAGAAAATTGGCGCGCTGTCATCGGAAGCCAAGGCGTCGTCGATGATTATCGGCGCTCTGCCGCCGGGCGTTCTGGCTATCGTCTATTTCACTACCCCGTCCTACATGACCGCAATGTTCGTCGAGCCGAAAGGCCAGTTGATGTTGCTGGGCGGGGGTATCTGGATGGGGCTCGGGATATTGATGATGCGCGGCATGATCAATTTCAAGCACTAGGAGGCGGTGATGGGATTTGAAGACATTGCCGAACTGGTCACCAATCCGCAATTCATCTGGTCGGTGATTGCCGCGATAGCGGTGTTTGCCACGGTTGTGACGCTGACCTCGCCGATGATGGGGCAGAACAAGCTCGATAAGCGGATCAAGGGTGTCCAGAATCGCAAAGAAGAATTGCGCCGCAAATCCCGCGAGGCCATGGAAGAGGCGCATGCTTCAAAGCTGCGGGGCAAGGAAGACAAGGGGTTGGCGAAGACGATTGTCGAGAGCCTGAATCTTCAAAAACTGTTCGAAGACCCTGATCTCAAGGACAAGCTGACCCAGGCCGGATTGCGCGGAAACGGGCCAGTGATGACGTTCTATTTTTTCAGACTGACTGCACCCATATTGTTATTTGGCGGGGCGGCCTTCTATGTCTTTTTTGTCAATGACTTCGGCCTGCCGACCATCACACGCTGGTGTGTGGCCGCGGGGATCGGCATGGCGGGCTATTATGCACCCAACCTCTATCTCAGCAATGCTGCGACCAAGCGCCAGCAATCGATCATGCAGGCTTTCCCCGACGGGCTGGATCTGTTGTTGATCTGCGTTGAGGCCGGGATGTCCATTGAAGCGGCTTTCCAGAAAGTATCAGGCGAGGTTGGCGCACAATCCATCGAACTGGCCGAAGAATTATCGCTGACGACCGCCGAATTGTCGTATTTGCAGGACCGGCGGTCCGCGTATGAAAACTTGGCGAAACGCACCAATCATCCAGGTGTCAAAGCCGTGGCGACGGCGTTGATTCAGGCCGAACGCTACGGCACCCCGCTGGGGCAGGCCTTGCGGGTCATGGCCAAGGAAAATCGCGATATGCGCCTCGCCAACGCCGAAAAGAAGGCCGCTGCCCTGCCTGCAAAACTGACAGTGCCGATGATCGTCTTCTTCCTGCCGGTACTGTTCGTGGTCATTCTCGGCCCGGCCATCATGCGCTATCAGACAATGTAGGAATTCGCCTGTCTGGCGTCTGTACTCGCCAATTCAGTTTTGCCCGGCTACAACCGCCCCATGCTCCGTCGCAGGAAAACCCAAGAGCGGGCTGAATCCAATGTGATTGCCAGCCGCGCCAGCGAAGCCGCACTGTCTGCGTTGTTTGACGGCGATGTGGTGAAGGCGCGCGACGAGCTGACGGCTGTTCCCAAACGCATCGAGTTTGCCGAAACCGGCTGGAAGGTTTCGCTGGTGATGGCATTGACGGATCTGACCGCGGGCAAGCGGAAATCCGGCCTCAACCTGTTGATCAAGGTTTTCGAGAAGCTGGACGATACCAGCCTGTCAAAGGACGATAAGGGTTATTTGCGGCTTTTTGCGCTGTATCGTGCCATCGAGAATACGCGCGATGGACGCCCCCCGGCAGCGCTGCGTGATCATGCCGAAAACTTCAGCTTCGATACCACACTCGTCGATCCGGGGCTAAAGGCGATTTTCCCGCTGCGGCGCATGCAGGCAAAGCCGGAAGATGCACCGCCGCCGCCTTTTCCATCGGGTATGGGATCAATCGGCGCCTAGAAAGCTCCGCCGTCATCGCGAATGGCATCCCAGCGACGGTTGCTGGTCATCATCGCCCGGACATAAGCCATGTTGGCTTCAGCCGTTTGAGGGCTGACATCAACGCGGGCCATGGCTTCGGCTTCGTCAAAGCGACCTTGCAGGGCAATCACCAACGCCAGGTTTTGCCGGACGGTGGCGTCTGCATTCGGGCGCGCCATGGCTTCACGCAGAAGACTTTCTGCGCGTTCCGCCTCTCCATCGAAGGCATAGGATAGTGCCAGGTTTGACAGAATGGCCGGTTCGCCCGGGGCGAGCTGGAGGGCTTCATTGTATTTCTGACGCGATTGCGCCCGCATACCGGCCTGTTCATAGGCAACGCCGAGAATATTGGTCACGCGCCACTCTGTCGGCCGCGACATTGACACACGTGTCAGCGATTCAATGGCAGATACGCCGCGCCCGGCTTCTGTCAGCGCGGTGCCATAGGCCAGTTGCAGATCAATATCGCTGGGATGAAGCGCCATGGCCTGGCGGGCAATATCGGCGGCGCGCTGGGTCTGTCCAAGGCGTCGCAAAACACGGGATAGTTCGACCGCTGCTTCGAGATCTGCGGGGTTCAATTCATGGGCTTCTGCCCAGAAGACGGCCTGGGTCAGCAAATCCTGACTGCGAATGGCCTGACGTTCCGATGCGCTGGCAGGAACGATGGAGGCGCGCTGGGTCAGGTCTTCGGCCAGTGCCTGTTCCTGTTCGGTCCGTGCCGTTGCACAGGCGGTGAGGGCCGCAATACTGACGAGAAGGGCGAATTTTGCGACAGCACGCATGGGCCAAGTCCTTTACCAGTCGAATCAGAGGATTAGTCTTGGTCGCGCCGGTCAAGATTGCGTTAATCCATTGGGCCGGTTTGAATGTACCTCTCATTTTTCG
>BQJI01000031.1 GCA_021604625.1 Hyphobacterium sp.
AGAATGGGTGTCGACCGGAGACCGCGCTGTTGATCCGGGGGGCTGGGGGGGCTGTCTGAAACCTGGACCATTCAGCTTCAATGGGCCGCCCGGCCGACGGTTGAAAGCTGTTGTCAGGTTAAGGCCTTCACAAGGCCAAAATTTGACGGCTTTGTGGCGATACGTGAATACTTCGTAATTGAGTCGGGGCAATGCTGTTCAGACGCAATTTGTGGAGGCGGGGTTCGCTTATGAGGGGAATATCCGTATCGGCTGGCGAAAATACCGTCATGTTTGCCCGCCCGGAACTGGATGCCATACTCCGGACATATGGTCGGCTCGTTGCCAGCGGAGAC
Source organism: Hyphobacterium sp. (assembly GCA_021604625.1). Classification (GTDB taxonomy): domain Bacteria; phylum Pseudomonadota; class Alphaproteobacteria; order Caulobacterales; family Maricaulaceae; genus Hyphobacterium. The sequence goes on from BQJI01000031.1 coordinate 336, forward strand.
TGCAAGGATTACGCAATCGACGGATTATCTGACCGGGCCGTGTTTTCGATCTTCCGGCGAACAAGTGAGTTTCCGCTCTACCGCATCGAGAAAACACCCGCGAACGCCAAAAAACAGGGCGCCTGGAAACTGCTCGCCCCCGGAGGCACAATTCTCAAACGTGGTAGAGAACTCGAACCGCTCTTGAGGTTTTTTGACAAGAAGCGGTTTCAAATCGTCGGCTGAACAAAAAAGCCCCGACCGTTCTGGCCGGGGCTTTCCAAAACCGTGTTTCCGATAGCCTAGTCGCGGCCAAGCAGCGACATCAGAATCTGGAAGATATTCACGAATGCAATGTAGAGATTCAAAGCGCCCATATTGGTCATGACAGCCAATGACCTCTGATCACCCTGCATCGCATAATAGGATGTTTTCAGGGATTGGGTCTGCCAGGCGACGATACCGGCCATCAGCGCCAGGAAGACGATCTGAATGATCAGTTCGAGACCTTGGGACTGCACAAAGAAAATATTGACCATGCCGAGCGCAAAGGCGCCCCAGATCGCCATGAACAGGAAGGAGCCAATACCGCTGAGATTACGCTTCGTCGTATATCCCCACAGCGACAGGCCCAAGAATGACGATGCCGTCAATCCAAATGCCGTGGCAATCGTGCTGTAGCTGGCCGTCACCGAAGTCCCGCTCGCGGATTGGAGAGGGACAGCCTGTTCAGCTGCAAACACCCAGATCCCCAGGCCCATGCCGATCAGCGTTACGATTGACCAGTAAAGAAGCGCCGATCCCAGAGGCGATGGACGGCGCATGAAAAAAGCCGACCCCAGAAGCAGAACGATCGGACCCCAGCGCACAACCTCAAACAAGGCCGTTCCAAAAACCAGACTGGTCAGCGCGGGTACCGTTCCAACAGCATAAGCCAGACCGGCTGACAGCAGCAAACCAAGGCCCATCTTGTTATAGACGCCGAGCATGAAGCTGCGCAGGCCCGCATCAACGGACATATCCATTGCGCCGGCATTTCCGTAACCATCATAGCTGTTATTCATAGCAATCCACTTTCCTTGAACGCAAAGCCGAGCATCGCCCGGAATACAATTTGCTTTGATCTGAATATCGGTGCGTTAGGGCGCTATGGCAAGGGGAGACAGCGCAAGCGGCAATCCCGCATCACACCGGACACCGGCTTAGATCCAACGACGTGTTTGCTCACAATACCCGATATAGGCCTCTCCGAACAATTGCTCCAGCGCCCGTTCTTCCGCGCGAATTTGAAACCGGTTCAGGGTGACAACAAAGCCGACCAGAGCAAGCACAGCCATTGCATCCTGGGTCGAGATCACCACACCGGCCAATACCGCTAACATACCAAGATACATGGGGTTTCGCGTGATACGGAATATGCCGCTCTGGACCAGCGCATTCGCCTTCTCCGGCGAGAGTGGATTCACCGTGGTTTGATGCCGCCGAAATTCCCGGACGCCCAGCAGCATGACGACCATTCCGGCGATCACGAAAAGCCCGGAAAACATCAAACGACCTTCACCCATCAGAATGTCAAAGGGGGAATAGACATCCACCACCACGGCAATGGTGCCGAAAAGCAAGAGGTAAGCCAGGGGCGGGATGCGAAACTTCATGATCGGGTGCGGCTCTAGTCGGTGACCTCAAAAGCTTCCTGCAATTCTGTTACTCGCCATTCGCCGTCCAGCCGGTAGAGCCAGAAAATATCACCATAGTCAGCAGATGTAAGCTGGCCGCTTTCGCATAAGGTGTCCGTCAGCGCATCTGCACCGGCAATCGCCTCTACCCATCCACAGCTTGTGTTTGAATGTTCGGCAACAATCGTCCATCGCGCGTCGCCATCTCTGGCGTCAGAAATCGCATCATCGCGGCTGCGTTCGGCAATGCCGCCGCCACACATTTGCGGTGCCCGCGCCACGGCGGCATGTTGCACCGCCGTGCCGGCTGCCGATGCGGTCTCGAAAGTCCGGCAAGCGCCAGATGAATATACGGCATCGAAATCCGGCTGGCCCAGGAGTGCATCGAGGCGCGCCACCATCGCCAAACCATTCTCGCCCAGCGGACAATCGAGCGCATTGCAATCCTCGTCAGCCTTACGGGCATGCCGCACAATCAGAACATGACGATCTGCAGAAATCAGGTTTTCACGAACAGCCGCGTCAGCGACGGATAACAGGTCGGCGCGATCAAACGTCGATTGGGCCATCGCCGCAGCTGTGACAACAAATCCGAGCGCGATTGTTGCAATTGCAATGGCTGCTGTGCGCCATTGTGCATGAACAACCGAAGCGCGGCCGCGTGCAGGTGTCCCGATATTCTGCATGAGATTCACGGTTTCACTCCAGGAAAACGGAGCGAGTCCTTAACCCGTATGCCAGAGAAAGGCGACTTTCGATGACATGACAGTCGCGAAACAAAGAGATGCAGGGCTAGAATCCGCTGTTCAGAAGCGGTTTTTTTCCGAGCCTCCGACGAAAAATCTGGATTTCCCGATCAGCCTGCTCATAAGGGGCGGGCGTTTCAGCAAAACAGAAATATTCGGCGTGCGGGTGGGCCAGCGTTTTCTGGGTTTTTGTCTCGGTTAGAAATTCCGACCGTAAATCCTTTGTGCCCCCCAGAAAAACGACATCGTCATCGCGCTTCCCGCTCATCAAGGCGTAGACGCCCGACGAATCCGGGACCTCGGTTGCATATCCTCCGCTGAGCGGCAGGATTCGACCCCAGTGCAGCGAGCTTCCATTCTGAATCCTCGGCGCCGGCCGCTGATCCAGACGGTCAGTCGTGCGCGCGGCGGGCCGTTGGGCCGCCGCTCCAGGCTTATTCGAGGACGCGCCCCTTTTTCCAAATCCGGACATTGCAACACCAACAGGCCAAAAGGTTTCACTTACGCACAACGCAAAAAGCAAGAATTACGAATCTATCGGAAAACCGTAAGCGGGAATTTAAAGCGCCGACTAGACGTCGACATCTGCCTCAAGCGCATGTGTGTTGATGAAATCGCGCCGCGGTTCAACAAGGTCGCCCATCAGCTTCGAGAACAAATCATCAGCCTCGGCCAGCTCTTCAATCCTGACCTGCAGTAATGACCGTGCATCCGGGTCGAGCGTTGTTTCCCACAATTGCTCGGCATTCATTTCGCCCAACCCCTTATAGCGCTGGATTTTCATACCCTTTGCGCCTGCCGCGGTGACGGCCGCCATCAGTTGACTGGGCGTGTGTACAACGCTTTCGTTCGAATTCGTGGCATAGACGGCCGGCCCGACAAAATCATCGGCAATCGCAATGGCCCGGTCGGACAAACGGCGCGCTTCCGGGGACACCCGAAGCGATTCTTCCAGAATGGCGGTTTCCGTCACGCCGCGAACCTCGCGGATGAAGACGAGTGCATGATCGTCCGACAAGGACGCTGTCCAATTGTCTTCGCCTTCCTCGGCGAACCGGTTCAGGATTTCAGCCGCCCGACTGGCCGCCGCATCGGATACGTCAGGCACCATGGCGCCGGCCAGCGCTGCAGCTTCCGCTGCGAATACAGGTGCGCGAGCAGCAATCCGGTCGAGCGCAAGTTTGACCAATCGTGCTTTTTCAACCCGGTCTGCAAGGTCCGCCCCGCCAATCGAGGACCCGTTTGCGAGCTTCAAAAGCGCGTCAGAACAGCCTTCTTCAATCAGATAGGAATCCATCTCCGCCTGATCCTTCACATATCGCTCGGAACGACCACGCGAAACTTTGTAAAGCGGCGGTTGCGCGATGTAGAGGTGGCCGCGCGTAATAAGCTCGGGCATTTGTCGGTAGAAAAAAGTCAGCAACAGCGTGCGAATATGCGCACCATCCACATCAGCATCCGTCATGATGACGACTTTGTGGTAACGTAATTTGTCGAGATCGAGCTGATCGCGGCCAATGCCCGCTCCGAGCGCCGTGATCAGCGTACCGACCTGTTCCGAAGACAACATTTTGTCGAAACGGGCGCGTTCAACATTCAGAATTTTACCCCGCAACGGTAGCACAGCCTGAAACTCCCGCGCCCGTCCCTGCTTTGCAGACCCGCCAGCGGAATCGCCCTCGACGATGAAGAGTTCGGATTTGGCCGGGTCCTTTTCCTGACAATCGGCCAGCTTCCCCGGGAGGGAGGCGATATCGAGCGCGGATTTTCGCCGCGTCAATTCACGCGCCTTTCGCGCGGCTTCGCGCGCCGCAGCGGCCTCGATGATTTTTGAGACAATCAGCTTGGCTTCATTCGGGTGTTCTTCAAACCATTCGGACAACATCTCATAACAAATGCCCTCGACCGCCGGCCTCACTTCCGAAGAAACGAGCTTGTCCTTGGTCTGGGATGAGAATTTCGGATCGGGCACCTTGACCGACAGAACACAGGTCAGGCCTTCGCGCGCATCATCGCCGGTAATGGTCACTTTCGACTTCGCCGCCAGGCCAGTGGACGCCGCATAGGTGTTGATCAGGCGCGTCAACGCACCACGAAAACCGGCAAGGTGGGTGCCGCCATCACGCTGGGGAATATTGTTGGTGAAGCAGAGAACATTCTCGTGATAGCTGTCATTCCACTCCAGCGCCGCCTCAACCGACACGCCTTCGCGTTCACCGGCAATCAGGACAGGCGGCGTGAAAACAGGGGTTTTGGCCCGGTCAAGGTGCGCGACAAAAGCGGCAACCCCGCCCTCGTAGAACAACTTCTCTTCAAATGGCTCGCTCTCTCTTTCATCGCGAAACAGGATGAGCACACCGGAGTTCAGGAAGGCCAGCTCGCGCAGGCGGTGGATCAGGGTGTCGCGCTTGAAATCGATATTGGTAAAAATCGTGTCTGAAGGCATGAAACGGACTTCAGTTCCGCTCAGCTTCTTGCCCTTGGAATCGGGTGCGTCTCCGACAACTTTCAGATCCTGACCGTTTTCTGGGTCGCCCATCAGGAAACGCATTTCATGCGTTTTGCCTTTTCGCCAGATCCGTAGATCGAGCCATTCAGACAAAGCATTCACCACCGACACACCAACACCATGGAGGCCGCCGGAAACTTTATAGGAATTCTGGTCGAATTTACCGCCGGCATGGAGCTGGGTCATGATGACCTGGGCAGCAGACACGCCTTCCTCTTCGTGAAGATCGACCGGAATGCCACGCCCATTGTCGGAAACGCTCGCAGAGCCATCGGCATGAAGCGTAACCCTGACTTCGTCAGCATGGCCCGCCAGCGCCTCGTCAATGGCGTTATCGACCACTTCATAAACCATGTGGTGCAGGCCGGAACCGTCATCGGTATCGCCGATATACATGCCCGGGCGTTTGCGAACGGCGTCCAGTCCTTTCAGGACTTTGATGGAGCCAGCTTCATATTCCTGATTCGGTTCGTCACTCATGCCCGAAGTCTAGCCGAATCGGTGCCCTGACGCCATGTTTCAACTACATATTCACGAGACATAATATTGAGCATATTCAGATGCTTATGTTGATCTTGCAGTCTGTGTCGTTATGGGTCGGCAAATTCGCATCGAGAGACCCCTGTCAACGCGCAATAAGCAGCGCCGCCACAGCCAGCATTACCAGCGCCGTGAGGGCATCTGCCCAGCGCTTTATGCCCTTTTTCTGCAGCCAGTTTCGCGCTTTGTGAGCGAGACCGACATGCACCGTGGCGGTCAGCGCATACATGCCCAGCATGATCGCCACCATGGCGAGATAGACCTGCATATTGACGCCTTCCAGGTCGAAAAAGCTCGGCAGCAAGGTCAGATAAAAAATAATCGGCTTCGGGTTGGTCAGCGGCATGGCAATACCGGCGAAATAGGTCGCGGCCAGCCCCAACCGGCTCGGCGTTTTTATCGCAACGATGCTCGGGTACCGAAAAGACTGAAATGCCCGCCAGGCGAACCATAAGAGGATCAGAACGCCAACGATCTTGATGATCCAGCCCGCCGGACCAATTCGGTCCGCAACGGCCGTCAAACCGGTGACCGCAATGGTCAGCCAGAAAATGTCCCCGGTAATAATGCCCGCGCCATAAATGAACCCGTGCGCCGGGCCGGCATCCAGCGTTCGGGCAACCATGGCAACATTGCCCGGCCCCGGTGTAAAAAAGAGGATCGCCAGAGCGGCCGCAAAGAGAAGAAAGCTATCTACTGGCATAGGCGCGGTTCCTAGAGCGAAACACGCCCCTGTTCGACCGCCATATGCTGTGCCTTGTCCCCGAATGACGAAAACAGATTTGTTTCAACTCCCGTCAGCCACGCCTGAGCGCCCAGTTCAACAATCGCCGACGCCAACCCCTCTCGCCTATGCGTATCGAGATGAGCGCAGGCTTCATCCAACAGCAGCAGTGGCAATACGCCGCCTCTGGAGGCAAGGGACTGCGCCTGCGCCAGTACAAGGCGAACCACAAGGGCCTTTTGTTCGCCGGTCGAACACATGGCAGCAGATTGGTTTTTCTCCCGGTGTCGACCGGTGAGATCGCTGCGGTGCGGCCCGCGTGTCAATGTTCGCCGAGCTGCCGCGTCCTGATCGCGGCCCTCGCGCAACTCGGTCATCAGTAAATCCTCTACCGCCCGGATTTCACCGCCATCAGCCAGTGCCGCCTCGATCAGGCCGCTCAGCGCCAGATCGGCCTTTGGAAAAACACCGCTTTCCGCCGAATTAATGGCGGCCTGAAGTCGCGCCATAGCATGCAATCGTCCCGCTGCCAGTGCCACGCCATGCCCGGCCATATCAATTTCCAGCGCATCCAGCCAGGTCGGGTCGGCCCGGCCCTGATCGAGGAGGCGCTGACGGCGCGATCTCAGTTTTTCGTAGGCGTTCAGGGCTTCACTATGTGACGCGTCATTGGCTGCGACCAGTCGGTCAAAGAACTTCAGGCGCTCGGCACGCGGACCGGCAAACAGACGGTCATGCTCCGGCAGAAGCGCGATCATGGGCAACAATCTCGCAAGATCACTGCGGGCGGCCGGCTTGCCATTCATACGCGTCTGTCGTCGCCCGCCATCCAGAAGGCCGGACGCCAGACTGGCAGTCTCACCCGTGTCATCTCGCGTTTCGGCAAACACAGCCCATGCCGGCGCAATAATCTCACCTTGCCGACGCAAGGGCTCTTCCGTTTCCGCGCCGCGCAAGCCGCGCCCCGGCGCCAGCAATGAAATGGCTTCAAGAATATTCGTCTTGCCGGACCCGTTCAGTCCGGAAAGACAAACCGGCCGGGCATCAAGATCAAGATCCAGCGTTTCGAAATTTCGAAAATCGGTCAGTCGCAGACGATCCAGTGCCGCCGCCCGAAACGGAACGGTCACCGTCCGCGTCACACCCGAAGCGGCATCAGCACATAAAGCGAATCCGCATCACCGGAATCGGTGACCAATGTGGGTGATGCAGGGTCAGCAAAGTGAAAACGCGCTTCATCGCCCTCGATCTGACCAGCGACATCCAGAATATATCGTGCATTGAAACCAATGGCGAACCCGCCCTCCTTGCTCTCGACGGGCACTTCTTCTGTTGCCTGCCCGGATTCCGGATTGTTGACGGCGAGGGTCAATATTCCATCGTCGAGCGATAATTTGATCGAACGTGATTTTTCGATCGAGATGGTCGCAACACGGTCGACCGCTTCGGCGAACCGCTTGTTTTCCACAGACATCAGCTTTTCATTGCCACGGGGAATGACCCGCTCATAGTCAGGGAATGAGCCATCGATAAGTTTTGACGTTAATACGGCATGGCCAAAGCCAAACCGGATCTTCCCGTCCGACACTGAAATCTGTATATCGTCATCTGCATCTTCCAGCAGGCGACGGGCCTCCTGAACGGTTTTGCGCGGCACAATAACCGCTGGCATGCCGGCGGCGCCATCCGGTAGGTTACATTCTGACAGCGCGAGCCGATGACCATCCGTTGCAACGGCGCGCAGCGTCTTCCGGCCGTTTTCATCAGCAGCATGAAGATGAATGCCATTGAGATAATACCGGGTTTCCTCGGTGGAAACTGCAAATCGGGTTTTGTCGATAATGCGCGCCAGCGCTTTGCCTTCAAGCTCGAAAGCATGTTGCAAATCTTCTGCCGGCATCATGGGAAAGTCACCGGGCGGCAATGAAGGCAGTGAAAAACTGGATCGACCGGCGCGCAGGCTTAGTCTTGGATCGTCACCATCCAGCTCCAGCGTAACATCAGCCCCCTCCGGCAGTTTCCGGGCAATTTCGTAAAGCGTGTGGGCAGGAGAAGTCGCCATGCCTTCTCGCTCGACCTGGGCTGCGGCGCTTTCCTGGATCTCGATGTCGAGATCCGTCGCTGCAAAACTGGCCCCGTTCGCTCCGGCGGTAATCAGCACGTTTGAGAGGATTGGGATCGTGTTGCGGCGCTCGACCACCGCCTGAACATGGCCAAGGGCTTTCAGGAGGGCTGCGCGTTCGATCGTGAGTTTCATGTCGTATCCGTCTTCCTGCCTTCTTTTCCGGAAACACGGCGGACTGCGACAAAGTTTTGAATCACCTTGTCCCCGGGCGCAAAAGCATAGCGAAATTTTGCAAAGTGCAATACGCCCCGACGCGCTATATTACAGCAAGCTGGGAAAACCTGTTATCCGCGAATTTCTTCCGAGAGCGATTCGATCTCGTCTTTTACCGGATCACCCGCATCAATCAGCTCGCTTATCTTGTTTACAGCATGAATAACGGTTGAGTGATCGCGATTGCCGAAACGACGGCCAATATCCGGCAGCGACCGTGTGGTCATGGTCTTTGCGAGATACATGGCGACGTGGCGCGGTTTGACCACGGTTTTCGTGCGCCGCTTGGAAAGAATATCCGCCACCTGAACGCCGAAACGTTCTGCCACCGCTTTCTGGATGACATCAACGGTTACGCGGCGCTCGGATACAATCGAAAGCTCGCGCAAGGCCGACTCGACAGCCTCCATGGTTACCGGACGACCCAGCAATGCTGTACGACCAATAACATTGTTCAATACGCCTTCAAGCTCACGCGCACTGGCCGTCATGCGCGCCGCCAGAAAATCACGAACCGTCTCCGGAACATCCAGTTCCGGGTAATGGCTGCCGGCCTGGGCAATCTTGCAATCAAGAATTTTCCGGCGAAGGTCGAGATCGGGCTTGCGAAGCTCGCAAGCGAAACCGCCCTTCAGAAGGGATGCCAGGCGCTGGTCTGAAACATTCAATTCCGCTGGCGGACGGTGGGAGGCCAGAACGACCTGCTTCTCGTCTGCAATCAGGGATGCCACTGTATGAAGGAATTCATCTTCTGTTTTCGGCTTGCCAGCGATGAAGTGAACATCATCAATCAACAAGACATCAACACGACGAACGGATTCTTTGAACGTGATCGTATCTTTCTTTCGCATCGCCGAAACGAAGCCTGAAAGAAATTCCTCCGCCGTAAGATAGAGCGCTTTGCGGCGCGCGCCGCCGAGCTCAACCGAGTGGGCAATGGCGTTAAGAAGGTGGGTTTTACCCACGCCATATTCACCATAGAAAAACGCTGGATTAAATGGTGAGGGCGACGCATTGACGATCGCGCGCGCCGCCGCTGAAGCCATCTCGTTGGAAGGACCGACCATGAATGTATCAAATGTGAACCGCTCGCCCACGGCGCGCGCCGGCCCCGCCTCTGCAGGATCAACCTCGGACGCTTGGCGCACCGGTATGATTTTCGCCGGATCAACAGGAATTACATCTTCTTCTGCCAGCAACCGAAGCGCCCGCCCCTCCGGGTCATGTTGCGCCCAGAGGGCCCGCAAGCGGGCACCGGCATGATCTTCCACCCAGTCGCGATAAAACCGGCTGGGTGCAATTACGAGAAGGCTGTGATCGGCGTCTTCACGAACTCTCAATCGGGCAATATTCGATGAAAAAACAGTGTCGCCATACTCTTTTCTGAGATGGGTTCGAACTTCACGCCAAACAGCCCCCGCTGATTTCATGATCTCTGCCTTTTTAACGGATGACAGAGCCCCGCCAGCAATTAACGACATGTCCCCCATCACCCTCTAATTATGCCTGTGGTTAGGCTATTATATTGTTTTATAGGCATAATTTTCCCACCCGCCGCACAGCCTCCTGAGCGCCGGTAGCGTTGGTTTTGATCCGCATGGGAATGAACGCCTGATGTCCCTAGACTACCCCCAGCGCCGCTCCGGTCAACCGAACTTTCCCCTCCAAATTCGTGATTCTTCGCTTGACAAGGGAAAATCTGAATGGGGACGGGAATTTGGCATCTGCATGTTTATTGGGTGCGCTGCAGCACGCTGGAAGCAACCGAAAATGAGTTGCAATTCGGCAAAGAAAAACGCCCGCAAAAGATTTTTGCGGGCGCAATCCAAATACATTTGACGACGTCTGAGGTTAGGCAGAAATCGCTTTCACACGAGCCGACATGCGCGAAATTTTCCGCGACGCCGTATTCTTGTGGAAGACGCCTTTATTCACAGCGCGCATCAATTCTGATTCGGCTTTCGTCAGCGCTTCGCGCGCCTTTCCGGAATCGCCGGCGACGATCGCAACATCGACTTTCTTGATAAATGTGCGCACCCGTGAGCGCCGGGATTTGTTGATCGCCGTGCGGCGAGCAATCTTGCGCACCATTTTTTTGGCAGAGGCCGTATTCGCCATGAAGGTCTGTCCGTTGTCTAAAATTCTGTTACGGCGCGCTCCGCATTCCGGATCGCGCGTGAGGCGGGGCATATACTCGTCCGAGCTTCGCCCGTCAACTGTCTGCGCGGGCTATTTGTGCTTGAAGTGCGCCGCTCGCTTCTCGGCGAAAGCCGTCATCCCCTCAACCTGATCTTCGGTGGCGAACTGGGACTGAAAAACCCGGCGCTCCCACCGCACGCCCTCGGCAAGTCCAAGCTCGAACGACCGGTTGATAGCTTCCTTGGTCATCATGGCTATGGGTAGTGATTTGGAAGCGATTGCTTCAGCCGCTTCAAGCGCGACGCTCATCAGCTCATCGACCGACACAATGCGGCTGACGAGCCCCGCGCGCTCGGCTTCTTTTGCATCCATCATCCGGCCGGTCAGGCACATATCCATCGCTTTGGATTTGCCAACCGCGCGTGGCAGACGCTGCGTTCCGCCAGCACCGGGCATTACGCCGAGATTGATTTCAGGCTGGCCGAATTTCGCGGAGTCCGAAGCAATGATGAAATCGCACATCATCGCAATCTCACAGCCACCGCCCAGCGCATATCCAGAAACAGCTGCGATGATCGGCTTACGGAAGCGGGCGACGGATTCCCATGTCTTTTCGAATGGGTCATTCATATAGAGACCAACGGAATCATTATCGATCAGCTCTTTGATATCTGCACCTGCTGCAAAGGCTTTTTTCGAACCCGTAAGCACAACACAACCGATATCGCTATCCGTTTCAAACTTGGAGAGGGCTTTGGCCAACTCGGTTGTCAGCTCGTCACATAATGCGTTCAGGGCCTCCGGGCGGTCTAGCGTGATAATGCCGACACGGCCTTCGGTCTTAACCTGGATTGTATTGTAGCCCACGAAAGGCCTCCTTTAACACGCGGCCAAATGGCCGTTGGAACGTCAAGCGCGCCGCTATAACCCAATCGGACATCGGGGTCACCACCCCGAAGCCGGTTCCGGCAGACATAGCGGCAATGCGGTTACGGTCCTGCAACCTCGATGTCGCGGGCGCGCAAGAGAGAGATAACGCCCAGATCACCGGGAAGATGGCCAGAGCCAACGGCGATAAAGACGGTGCCCGACCCCTCAAGCATCTCGGCGATCGTCTCGGCCCATCGCTCATTGCGCTGAACAATGATGATGTCATGTACCTCGGGGGCATCGGCGCGCATCTGACCGTTCATGACCAGATCTATGGCCGCCTGATCGCCATTTGCCCATGAACTGACCAGCGTATCCAGTTGATCTGGAGCAGCATCAAACTCCGCCATGGTTTCTTCCAGCAAACGGACTTCGACGTCCTGTGGGAGATTGACAAAAAATCCGATCTGCTCCTCGACAGTCTCGAAATAGGCGAGGGTCTTGCCGGCCTCATTTGCAAGCGGCCACAACGTCGCCTCGACACCGGATGCAGGGTCATAGCCTGATGCAACGATGAAGCCGACACCAAGCTGTATGGTCGCAATCCAGGGCCGCAAAGGCTCAAGCTGAGCAGCGGACGCACCGATTTGCGGGGCAAATTCCTGTATGGCCTGCCAGGTCTCGTCATTGACCAGAGCCGACAATGTCGTGCCTTGCGGAAGCAGGGCGTTGGCGAGAACAACTTGCTGCATCGCTGCGGCTTGCGATGGATCATTCACAGGCGCTTCAAAATAGACTGTGTCAGCTGCATTGAACGCCGCCATCAAATCATCTGTCTGCCATTCTATACCGGGGCGCAGGATATGAACTGTCCCGAATATATAGATATCGCTATCTTCATCCTGAATATGCCAGAGCGACGGATCAGCAATGGCGTTGCTTGAAAGCAGGGCGGCGGCGAAAAGCCCGCCAACAAAAGTTTCAACCAGTTTCATGGAACTCTCTTTATTCTTGTGTTTGAAAGCGGTGTGCACGCATTTATGGCCCGGAACGCTGCATCTTGCCACCGGCAATGGTCCACACGTCATGTTTCCTATCGCTGGCAATTCGCACAGAAAAAAGTTGATCTGCCCGATTGCACGATACGCTGAATAGGCTGCCCGCAATTTGTTTTCAGGCACTCCTGGCCTTCGCGGCCATAAGTCCGGAATGTATGCTGGAAATAGCCCAGCTCGCCATCCGCCGAGGCGAAATCCTTCAGGCTTGAGCCGCCCGCCGCAATGGCATCGTCAATAACCTGCCTGACGGCGTTTGCGAGTTTTTCGGACCGCTTCGGCCCAAGGCTGCCCGACTGACGGCGCGGAGAAAGACCCGCGCGATGCAACGCCTCACAAACATATATATTACCGAGACCCGCAACAACGCGCTGGTCCAGAAGCGCCGCTTTCAATGGTGCCTTCTTTCCTTTCATTCTTTCCTGGAGGAACGGGCCGGAAAATGCGTTTGAATTCGGCTCCGGTCCAAGGCCGGCCAGATAAGGCACGCCGTCCTCTTCCGCGGTTTGAAAAAGCGTCATGAATCCGAACCGCCGCGGATCATTGAACACAATGCGCGCGCCGCTCTCCATATCGAAAATAACGTGATCGTGTTTTTCGGAGGTGGGTGGGGCATGGACAAAATCGCCCGGCTGCAGCGCCTCACCCGGCTGATGAATGGTAAAACGGCCCGACATTCCCAGATGCGCCAATAACGTCTCGCCACTCCCCAGACGGATCAGCAGATATTTGGCGCGGCGGTCAAGCCGCTCAACGCGCGCGCCTGTCAATCGCTCTGAAAATCGGTCCGGAAACGGAAATCGTAGATTGGGCCGACGATTTTCAGCCCTTACAATCCGGCCGCCTTTCATAACAGGCGCCAATCCACGTCGGACGGTTTCAACCTCAGGAAGCTCGGGCATGATGTCGCGCTAGTGCAATCGGTTTCATTGGCCTATCTTCTGTTCCCATGAGCGATCTGCAATCAGAAACAACATCATTTGGGTTCAAAGATGTGCCCAAACAGGAAAAAGCGTCTCTGGTCCGGGGTGTCTTCGACCGGTCGGCGCGCAAATATGATCTGATGAACGACTTCATGTCGCTGGGCATTCATCGAGCCTGGAAAAATATGACAATTGACCGCGCCAATCCGCAACCTGGCGAGAAACTGGTTGACGTCGCCGGCGGCACCGGCGATCTCGCGCGCGCCTTCATAGCCAAGGCCGAGCAGCGGCGAAAGCAGCAGGGCGGCGAATCCGCGACTGCGGTTGTGACGGATATCAATGAGCAAATGCTGCTGGCGGGAGTCAAACGCGGAAACGCCGACAATCTGGCCTGGGCCGTCGGGGATGCGGAGAAACTGCCTTTCGACGACAAATGTGCGGACTGCGTGACCATCGCCTTTGGTATTCGCAATGTGACGAACCGGGTTCAGGCACTCAAGGAAATGCGGCGAATTCTGAAGCCGGCCGGACGCTTCCTGTGTCTTGAATTTTCTAGACCGACAACGCGCGCGCTGGAACGCATTTATGACGCCTGGTCCTTCAACGCTATTCCCTATCTGGGCGAAAAAGTAGCTGGTGATCGCGACAGCTACCAGTATCTGGTCGAGTCCATTCGCCGGTTTCCGCATCAGGATGCTTTCGCGGACGAGCTTCGCGAGGCTGGCTTCGGCCAGGTCGGTGTGACAAATTATTCCGGCGGCATCGCCGCACTTCACACCGGTTGGCGTATCTAGTTTTCCGATTTGTTGGATTATCTTGGCATGCCACCGCCACCGCGGGCGGTGCAAATGTGCTAGATCAGTTTCAGGTGACGGAAAAACGCCAGTAGTGCCAAACCGATCACAACCAGCCCGGCTGTGACAACCCAGAATGCAATCGGGCTATCCGCACCGGGCATGCCGCCAACATTGATGCCCAGCAAGCCGGTCAAAAGCCCCAGCGGCAAGAAGATCGCCGCAACAACCGATAGAAGCAGCGTGTAGCGATTCATTTGCTCGGCCCGGCGTTCCAGCAATTGGTCATGCACAATGGCCGCCCGCTCCCGTACGGATTCCAGCTCCTCTGCAACCCGCGTTGTTTTATCACCCGCCTCACGGATTCGGCTCCGGTCTCGTTCCGTCAACCAGTCAAGGTCTTCAATGGCCAGTGTATTCAATGCATCCCTTTGCGGGGCGATATACCGACGTAAAATAATGGCTTGCCTCCGGAGGTCCGCAAGTTCGCTGCGACTGAATGTGGCAGCAGGGTCGTCAAGCAAATCCTCCATGCCATCAATCTGTTCGTGCAGATCGGCGACAGTGGGTTCCATGCGATCCACCAGACGCAAAGCAAGCTTCGCGATCAGGTCGCCAGGGCTGACCGGAGCCGCGCCACGTTCCAGGGACGCCATCAGATCTGCGACGGCGTAAAGCGGTCGTCGCCAGACCCCGACAACGCGCCGTTTTTCAACCCACAGGCGTAGCGAAATCATGTCCTCGGGTTCGGCGCCTTCGTGCAGATTAACGCCGCGCAAATTGATGATTGCGCCGCCGCCATGAACCGTGCAGCGCGGACGCGTGTCTTCAGCGGTCAGAGCATCGCGAATAAATC
>BQJI01000032.1 GCA_021604625.1 Hyphobacterium sp.
CGGCGCGGTGTTTCGGCCTCAGGCTGATCATTTCCACCTTCGCCTTGCGGCTGGGCTTGCGGTTCGGGTGTTGGCTGATCATCGGATGGGTCGTCCGAACCATTGCGATTGCGATTATTATAATTGCGGCGGCGGTCATTATTGCCGCCATCCGCATTGTTCTGACCATTATGCTGGCTCTGCTGACGCTCGCGCCGCTGTTGCTGCTCGATCAAAGCGGCTTGCTGTTCGGCGACGACACGAAAGAAATGGTCAGCGTGCTGGTAGTAATTTTCCGCCATAACGCGGTCGCCAGACGACGACGCATCGCGCGCAAGCTGCATATATTTTTCATGGATCGTTGCGGCATTGCCCCGGATTTTTACATCCGGCCCATTGCTCTCAAAAGATCGATTACCCTGATTGCCGCTGGGTTTGCCCCGGCCTCGTCCGCGCTGACGCTTCATCGTCGTCAAAACCTCGTTGTTGTCAGGCTGAAAACTGCCACTTTCCCCCATGGACTTGCGGCACACACCATCCGTTGTAGATCAAATCTGATAACAAAAACGGACGATAAGCTGGAGGGGATAATCTCGCGCCCGACAGCCTTGCCCGAAGCGCCGTCCCTCAACTTGAAGCGCAAGCTAGCGCGGCTTTGCGCATTTTCCAAGCGGGTTTGTCGGTTCAACTGTCCCGCTTGCGGCCCAAGACAATACGAGGCTGTTCTGCCAGATCGTGATGCAGCCGGACATCATCGAAATTTGCCTGCTTCGCCAAGGCCATCACGGCGTCACCCTGATCATAACCGATTTCAACCGCCATCAGGCCACCCGGCGTCAAAATTCGAAAAAGCTCTGGAATTAGCGTATGATAAACATCGAGGCCATTTTCGCCGCCATCCAGCGCGATGCGCGGTTCATGGTCGCGCACTTCCGGTTCCAGCGTGTCGATGACGCCACTGGCGATATAGGGCGGGTTGGAGACAGCGAGATCAAGGCTCTTGTCCGCAATGCCCTCGGCCCAGTTGCCAATCCTGAAACTTGCGCGGTCGGACAAACCATTGCGGGCAGCATTTTCACGCGCAATCGCCAGGGCTGATTCGCTGATATCGATGCCGAGACCGGTGGCATTCGGCAATTCTGACAGGAGAGCGAGCAGGATAGCGCCCGATCCGGTGCCGAAATCGGCGATGCGCAAAAGTGCAGACCTGTCGGTGATTTGCGTCGGGAGGATCTCGACCAGCGTTTCGGTGTCGCTGCGCGGGGTCAGCACGTCTGGCGTGACGCGCAAATCCAGCGTCCAGAAGGGTTTGTCACCGAGGATATGAGATAAAGGTTCGCGGTTAACGCGGCGCGTCACCATAGCCTCTGCTTCGGCATCATCGGCCGCTGCAAGCAGGATGTGACGGAGGTCGAATGCGGCTTCTTCTATGCCGACAGCCTTGAGGCGCGCCACCCATTCTGTTGTTCGGGTCGCGTCCGTCATTTGACCGGGTAGGCCGGGTCACCCTTCTGGACCTCGCCGCCTTCAATGACTTTCGCATACAGTCCGCAATTAAAGTGTCCGTAATGGTCGCGCAGGAGCGGGACGACATCCAGATCGCGCATCGCTGTGTCCGGGTTCACGTCTGGCGCGCGGCAGCGCTGGATCGGCTTGAGACCGCGAAGGCGCGCCTTGCCGATGGCAATTTCCTGACCGGCCATGTCGAGCTCGGCCCAGGCGGGCCAGCCTTCGACCATGATATTGCCGCGAAAGCGCGCGGGATCGACCGGGCGACCAATCCTGGCCTCGAAATCGCGCAAGCTCTGCAGATTGATGATCGAAACATAGCCGGTGCGACTGTCCATGAAGCGGAAGGCATTCGGGGCTGACAGCACGTTCAGCGGCCCGCGCACTTCTCCCGCCAGAACGCCCGACAGCCAGGTTGCAAACATTGTCCGGCCGCTTTCATCGTCCAGATCAACGCTGATCTCGCCAAAATCCGGATGCCAGGCTTTCAGAACACCTTCATCCTCGATCCAATTTGTGCGCACAGCGGCTACGCTCGGGAGCTTCGCCAGCACGGTAAAAGCCATTTTGCTGATGTGCGCCGGTGCTTCAGGATCAAATCCGCACGGCCCGTCCTCGACCGCATAGAGCCGGTCACCGGGGAAATGTTCGCCGGTTTTCACGGTGACGCTTTCCAGCATTTCCGGCGTGAAACCCTTCACCGGGTGTCGGGCCAGCGCGGCAACGCGCCCCGAATTTTCTGGAGCCTTCACGCGTCTTCCATCGCTGCCAGCCGTGCGGCCTCATCTTCGGCAATCAGCGCGGAGATGACGTCATCCAGCGAGTTTCCGGCCAGAATGTCCTGCAGCTTGTAGAGCGTCAGTTTGATGCGGTGATCGGAGACGCGGTTTTCGGGGAAATTATAGGTGCGGATTTTTTCCGACCGGTCGCCGGAACCGACTTGTGATTTGCGGGCGTCGGCGCGTTCGGCATCTGCGGCTTCGCGTTCCATATCGTAGAGGCGGGTCTTGAGCAGCTGGATCGCGCGGGCGCGGTTCTGGTGCTGGGATTTTTCCTGACACAATACGACAATGCCGGTTGGAATATGCGTCATGCGGACGGCGGAATCGGTCTTGTTGACGTGCTGTCCCCCGGCTCCGGAGGCGCGCATCGTATCGACGCGGATTTCATCATCCTTCAATTCGATATCAATCTCTTCCGGTTCGGGAAGAATGGCGACAGTCGCGGCAGAGGTGTGCACCCGGCCCTGACTTTCCGTTGCCGGAACGCGCTGGACCCGGTGGACGCCGGATTCAAATTTCAGCCGCCCGAACACGCCATTGCCGGAGATCGAGGCGATGACTTCCTTGAAACCGCCTGCATCCCCGTCGCTGGCGGATTCGAGCTCGAATTTCCAACCTTGTGTCTCGGAATAGCGGCGATACATCTCGTAAAGATCACCGGCAAACAACGCCGCTTCATCGCCGCCGGTTCCGGCGCGAATTTCCAGCATGGCATTGGCCGCATCGTCCTTGTCCTTGGGCAGCAGAAGCAGCGAGACCTCGCGCTCCATGTCAGGCAGGCGCTCTTTCAGCGCGTAGAATTCCTCGCGCGCCATGTCGGCCATGTCCTTGTCGCCGCCCTCCATCATCTCTTCAAGATCGGCAAGCTCGGCGCGTGCAGCTTTCAACTCGCGCGCTTTCTCTGCGACCGGTCGCAGCTCGGAATGTTCCTTGGACAGACGCACGATCTCGTCGCCATCACTGGCAGATCCGAGGCGGGCTTCTACATGTTCGAACCGGTCAATGACCTGTTCCAGACGGGCTTCTGGTGCGTGCATGGCGGTGTGATAGCCGAATTCCTTGCGGCAATGAATTGGGTCAGTGCAGTATGCTTGTGAATTACAACCGAAGCACGCCAAGGAACCGCCAAAATGCACAGAGCCATTCTCGTATGCATTGCTTCAGCCCTGACGACGAGTTGCGCCCAGTTCGCGTCGGAATCCGAGCCTGCCAACATTTACCTGAGCGATTTCAGCGAGGTCACCGATTTCTGGTTTGATCCGCGTGAATTATTCACTTTTGGAGCGGGCTACTCACCAACCGTATATGTTCAATACACAGGAGATGACTATGATTTCCCTGTATACGCGTTCGCATTGTCATCCGCTCGACATCCAGATCGTGAGAACCATCGCGACGAGAGAGTCTGGTTCGCTCGAATGAACAGGTCTCCAGCTGCTGATGGTGACGATCCTTTTGTCGAGAATTATCGCCCAAGATTGCGCGGAATCAATCTGCTGAGAATTTATTCCGAGCAGCTCGCGGATCGCCAAGGACGCTCCCGGCAAGAAATTTTGGCCGCGCTACCCGTGGAGCAATATCAGGCAAATTCCTATGCCTGCCCCGGCATGTGGGACCAAATCGCGGCGGTTCGCGACGCCGATTGGTTCGAAGAAGACGGCATGGCCATACGGTATTTCACAAACACTGAAGCAGACTACGACAACATTATTATCTCCGTCCACGCCGATCGTATGAATATCGAATTTGATCGGCTCGGCGGCAATATTTCATTCGAAGGAATGGTTCCCCGCACTGGCACAGTTGCCGGATGGGCCAATGAGCTTGTGGCGGCGCTTGAATCCTGTTGGCGACCGCTACCGTTAATTGCTTCCCAGCAAAGCCCCGACATTGATACCAGCGATGACGAAGAGGACGAGTGAGGACAGGGTGAAAACCAGAAAACGCACCGGGATGAAATTCCACAATGCCTGAATGAGGCTGTGGGCAATGCGCAAGGCGACATAAGTCCAGGCCGCATAAATCATCAGCATCGTCGCCGAACCCGCCATCTGGGCATAGAAAATCAGCGCATAGAAAATCACCGGCTGTTCGTGCAGGTGATTATAATTGTCCGCAATCCGCCGGACTTCCTTGGGCAGGACATCCATTTCG
Source organism: Hyphobacterium sp. (assembly GCA_021604625.1). Classification (GTDB taxonomy): domain Bacteria; phylum Pseudomonadota; class Alphaproteobacteria; order Caulobacterales; family Maricaulaceae; genus Hyphobacterium. The sequence continues at coordinate 4,425 of BQJI01000032.1, forward strand.
GATTTTTCCTGCATTTTCGCGGCATTGATCTTTGCCTTTTGCATGGCCGGGATCCGCGTCGCATACATCCAGAGCCACATGAAAAGCGTCCAGCAAATCAGAACCAGAACCGGTGTCAGAATGGAATCAGTCATGGAAATCTCCCCTTTGCGCCGAGACTAGGCGCGAAACCGCATTTTTGGAAAGTCGTCAGGTTTGAATGACCTTTATGCGAATATCGGCCTCCGGCGCTTTATAGGCGGCAAAGATATCGAGCAATTCATCCGCATCTTCACGGCGATACAGCATGGCGCGATGGTCGCCATTGACGAAACCATCCGCCGCCATGCGGTCGAGGAAGGCATTGAGGTCGGCATAATAGTCCGCCGCATCCAAGAGGCCGCAGGGTTTTTTATGCTGGCCGAGTTGGCTCCACGTCCAGATCTCGAACAATTCCTCCATCGTACCGATCCCGCCCGGCAGGGCGATAAATCCGTCGGACAGACGCTCCATTTCGGCTTTTCGCTCATGCATGGAGGTGACCACGATGAGCTCGGTCAGGCCCGCATGGGCCACCTCTTTCAGCGCCAGAAATTCAGGAATCACACCAATGACCTTGCCGCCTTCCGCCAGTACGGCGTCGGCGACAACACCCATCAGCCCGACCTTGCCGCCGCCATAGACAAGGGTGAGGCCGCGCGCCGCGAGCGCCGTTCCGAGCGCCGTTGCGGTGGCTGCGTATTCCGGTTTCGCGCCGGTGTTCGAGCCGCAATAGACGCAGATGGATTTGAGTGTCGTCATGGAGGCATTTGAGAGGATTCTGTTGGAGAGGGAAAGTGCAGTTTCCCCTCCCCTTGATGGGGAGGGACGACGACGCAGACGTCAGGGTGGGGTGGTCACTGGATGCCCCCACCCCAACCCCTCCCCACAAAGGGGGAGGGGAATCCAAGTCGGGACAACGTAACGGACCATCCCCCTTCCCTCACCCGAGGCACACGGCAATACTGATCTGATGCTGAAACATATCAAACCTGCTCTCTTCCTGTTTTTCCTGCCTGCTTCGGCAGCCGCACAGGACGTACACGTTGTTCCGACCGAAATGTGCCGGGATTATTTCTTCGTTCCAGTGGTGATGGCCGAGCGCGATGATCGCGCACCCGATGAGGCCGGGCGAACGCTCTGGTTCCTGTTTGATACCGGCGCCGCGGTCAGCCATGTCGATCCGGACGCCATCGAACGCATTACCGGGCGGGATGTCAGCGGCAATCGACGCATTTCGATCGTCGATGCCCATGCCGGTCCGGTGTCGTTCAATCGCTTGCCGGCCCGCGTCAGCGAACTCGATCATCTCTCCGTGGCGCTGGGGCGCGAGATTGACGGTATTCTCGGCTTCACCGCGTTCGAGGATTTCCTTTTGACGCTGGATTACGGCGCAGAGGAAATGCGGATTGAAAGCGGGACATTGCCGCGTCCGGACAATGAAACGATTTTTAATGCGTCCGGTCCTGATGATCGGCCCTGGGTGCGCCTTCGCCTGCCGGGGCGATCGCGGCGTGTGCTGATCGATAGTGGCGCCGCCGCTACGCCATTGGCGCTCAACCGGCTCGACCGCTATCCGCTGACCGCAGAGGCACGCGCCATCGGCGCCTCGATCCGTTTCCGGCATATTGAATACCGGCAAGGCGGCCGTCTGGATGGCGAAGCGCGGCTCGGCGATTTCGTCTTTGAGCAGCCGTTGGTCGAGGAAGTGCCGGGCACGGAGTTATTTGGCGGCATGCTGATGCGCCATTTTGTGTGGACGTTTGATCAGGACAATGAGCGGATGCGCATCGAACGGATTGAGGGCGATGGTCCTGTTCCGTTGGAGGCGGAAGTTACGCACGGTCTGGCACTGCGCCCTGTGGGCGATCACTTGCAGATCGACCACATTCTGGATGGCAGCCGCGCCGGCGAAGCAGGCCTGCAGGTCGGGGATATTATCACCCATCTGGATGGCTTGCCGGTGCGCGGTCGCGGCTGCGGCACTGACGACGAAACGCCCGACAGCGTGGTGATGACCCGATTGCGCGACGACGAATCCGAAGATGTGGTTTTGCCGCTGGTGACGCTGGTGGACTGATCTACAGATGGCGGGCCGGAAATGCGGCCACATCGACGATCAAATAATCAAGACCCGTCATCAGGCCTGTTGGCCAAAATTTGCCATGGCCGCGAAAGCGGCTGCAATCCGGCCCGGATCAATGGCCATTATGCGCTCGCCAACGCTGAGTTCGGCGGAATGCATGTTCGGCCCCTCATAGTCCCAGAAGCGGTTGGCGAGCCAGACGCCGGTCTCGCGTGCGGCATGGTCACGGGCTGACTGGATCGTTGTTTCGTCCATTGGAATGCGGACATGGAACATGTTGGTGCGGGGCTCGCCGGGTTCGATCTCGAAACCTGATGCGGCGTGGATGGCGGATGCCAGCATGCGCGCCCGCGCTACATAGTCTGGCATACGTGCCATGCGCTCGGGCAACAGGCGCAAAGCGTCAGGGACATTTGGCCAACCCCGGATCTGCAAGCCGCCCAGTCGGTGACGCCAGATTTTTGCCGCCTCCACGAATTCTTCCGATCCCGCCAGAGCCGCGCCGCCTAGCGCGCCAATATCCTTGTAGAACGAGACATAGACGCTGTCGGCGCCGTCACAGATGTCGGCGAGCGAGCGGCCTTCATAGGCCTGGATGCAAGTCCAGAGCCGTGCACCGTCAATGTGAAGTTTTGCGCCGCGCGCTGCACATTCGGACTTTATGGTCTGAAGCTCAGACCATGACGGCAGCGCGCCGCCCGCATGGCGTTGCGGCAATTCCAGAAAGACTGCTGCAATGTCATCGTCGGCTGCAGCGACATCGCCTGCGGTGACCGGCGCGCGCCAATGGTCGGTCAGCCTGGCCCTCAGACCATGGGCCTCGCGATAGCCCTGTTCCTCATGTAATTCGAGATGGGAAGATGGATGAAGCAACAGGGTGCCGTGCCCGGTTTGCGCTGCATGGATGCGCGCGGCGACACCTTGCGCCATTGTCCCGGTCGGAAACCACAAGGCGGCCTTTTTGCCCAGTCTGGTCGCGACATCGGCTTCCAGAGCCTGCGTCATGGCGCCGTCGAGATAGGCCTCGTCGCCCCATCCATGCGCTTCCATGAAATCGGCGATTTCGCGCAAGCGTTTGGCCGGGGCCATGTCGCCATCATGTGGAAAGCCGACTGTCACGTCGCACCCGGCTTTCAGGTCTTCATCGATTGCCATGTTGTGCTGTCCGCCCGCTTTCGAGAATCGCATGAGCCGTCAGTCTAGGTCATTTGAGCGCGCGCCGGGATCGGTATGACCGAAGGAAATTCGTCGCCAGTTCGCGATGCGATTGCAGCGTCAGACTCCGAGCGCCGCCTGCACTTCTTTCGTCCAGCCGACAAAAACGTCGTTTCCGCGCTCGATCACCGGGCGTTTGACGAGGGTCGGGTTTGCGGCGAGCAGATCGGCCGGATCGGTCTCGGCTTTCGCCCGTTCTGCCTCATCCAGCTGCCGCCAGGTGGTGGAGCGGGTATTGATCAGCTTCGAGGCGTCAACCTGTTTCAACCATTTCGGCGCGAGCGTCGCGACGTCCGCCTCGGCGCGAATATCCACGAAAGTGTAGCTCTGCCCGGCAGCATCCAACGCTTTCATGGCTTTCTTGCAGGTATCGCAATTTTTCAGACCGTAGAGATTCATCCTCACTCCGCCGCATCTTTCGCGGCGCGCATCTGTTCGGCGCGGGTCTCAACAAGGCCGACAATCTGCTCCACCATTTCCTCGTTGGAAATATTGTGATCCGGCTTGCCGGAGATATACATCTTGCCCGAGCCCTTGCCGCCGCCGGTGAAACCCAGGTCGGTGAACATGGCTTCGCCCGGCCCGTTGACCACACAGCCAATAATGGAGAGCGAAATAGGCTCGGATATATGCGCCAGACGCGCTTCGAGCGCTTCCACGGTCTTGATCACATCAAATCCCTGACGCGCGCAGGACGGACAAGCGATAATGTTGACGCCGCGCGTGCGCAGCCCCAGAGATTTGAGCATGTCGAAGCCGACCTTGATCTCCTCGACCGGGTCAGCGGAGAGCGAAACGCGGATCGTGTCGCCAATGCCGGACCAGAGGAGATTGCCCATGCCGATGGAGGATTTGACCGAGCCGATGCGCGTGCCGCCCGCTTCGGTGACGCCGAGATGCAGGGGTGCGTCGGTCGCTTCCGCCAGCATCTGATAAGCCGCAACGGTGAGAAACAAATCCGACGCCTTCACCGAAATCTTGTATTCGTGAAAATCCAGATCATCGAGAATTTTCGCGTGATCGAGGGCGCTTTCCACCATCGCTTCCGGGCAGGGCTCACCGTATTTTTCCAGTAAATGGCGTTCCAACGACCCGCCATTGACGCCGATGCGAATGGAGCAGCCATGATCGCGCGCGGCCTGCACCACTTCTTTCACGCGATCCATTTTACCAATGTTTCCGGGATTGATGCGCAGGCAAGCGGCACCCGCCTTGGCGGCTTCGATGCCGCGCTTGTAGTGAAAATGAATATCCGCCACGAGCGGTACGGACACCGATTTGGCGATGGTGGAGAGCGCCGCCGTCGAGTCTTCGTCCGGGCAGGAGACGCGAATGATATCCGCACCGGCGTCTTCCAATCGCCGGATCTGGTCAATCGTGGCGGCAGCATCCGAGGTCAGCGTGTTGGTCATCGACTGGACGCTGATCGGGGCATCCCCGCCCACAGCGATCTTGCCGACATGGATTTTGCGGCTCTGCCGACGCTCTATCATGCGCCAGGGTCGGACTTCGCGATGCTGTTCGTGCATGGGTTTGCTCAATCGGGCTTTGCTATCCCGGATATAGACGGCTTTGACGTGGCTTGCGAGAGGGGTGCGGCTTTACGTCGGGTCGACGATTTCTTCCGCCAGCAAAAGCGCGTCGGTTACCGGTTCGCCCAACTCACCCAATGCTCTCGCATCATCGCCTTCAACCTCGACCATGATCAGACCGCCATCTTCTGCGGTGATGGTCAGACCGCGTTCGGATACGGGCCTATAGGTCTCGTTCACCGCCAGCTCACGCGAAAACAGGATGCGGCCATCGCTGTCGCGGACTTCGAGGAAAACCGGGGCGCTGGCGCGCAGGGTGATGTTCGGAATTTCATCGGATGACGGGTTCAATGACGGCAAGCCGGTCCAGATGTCGGCTGCAGCCACACGTGGCAGGTCGGACGCAAAGACGTCATTGCCCGCATCCTGCGCCAGCTCGGCATCAGGCGGCGGCGGAATATCGTCAAAAACGGTTTCCCCGGAAATCGCATTTGAATACCACCACGCCACGGTGCCGACGATGACCAGAATGACCACGACTCCAATCAACCCACGCGGCAGTTTGATTTCACGGTTTTGTTGCGGGGCGGTCGGTATGGCGCGTCCCGTCTGGGTGTCAGCCTCGGATTTGAACTGCTCGACCAGTGCCACATCGTCGAGTGACAGAAAACGCGCATAAGTCCGCAAATACCCAATGGCATAAGCTTGAGCCGGAAGACCGCGCGGATCCATGGTTTCGAGCGCTTCGAGATATTCGCGCCGAATACGAGTGCGGGCAGCGGCGCTGTCGAGCGTCAGACCCAGCTTGGTGCGCGCTTCACGCAGGCGTTCACCAGCCGTCAGACGGGTGTAGGCACTTCCACCGCCTGCATAAACGGCATCAACGGGTACAAACCCTGAATCGGACGTCCCCTGGGACATCATCCACCCTGCTTTCTGAGGCCAGCACGGCCCGCTATCGCTGAAACGCGCCCATATCCCGTGTTGCGCGCGTAGGTTACGATAATTTCAGATGATAAGCGAGTTATCAACAGCTTCCTTCGGTAATCCTGCATCAGCGCCCGCTTTCATCAATTCGGTGCGCAATGTGCGCCCCGGCTTGTCGAGCCGCCCTGCAAGCCACGCGCCAAGTTTTCCGGCGTCCAACCCGTTCAGAAGCGTCCGTACCGGCGCGATGCTGGATGCTGCCATAGACAGCTTGGTGTAGCCCATTGCCAGCAGGACCGCCGCTTCCAGCGGTCGGCTGGCCGTTTCACCGCAAACCGATACCGGAACCTTGTGGGCCGCGCACGATTGCTGAATTGTTCGAAACAGCCGCAGGGCTGCGGGCGACAGGATGTCATAGCGGTCCGAGACCCGCGCATTCAGGCGATCTGCGGCAAAGAAATACTGCATCAGATCATTGGCCCCGACCGACACGAAATCGACGCGCGGCAATGCCTCTTCAATGGCGAATGCCATGCCCGGCGTCTCAAGCATCAGACCGGCGCGATATTTAACCGGCCTTCCGTGGCCATATTTCTCGGCGCGTTCAATTTCAGCTTCCAGCATGTCTCGCGCGGCAAAAAATTCCCACGGCGCGGCGATCATGGGAAACAGAACATCAAGTTCCTTTCCGGCCGCTGCGGCGATCAATGCCCGCAATTGCAGGCGAAGCAAGCCGGGTCGGTCCAGACCCATACGTATCGCCCGCCACCCCAATGCGGGATTGGGCTCCCGCATGGCCGGTGCGCTCACCGTTACCTTGTCACCGCCCATATCCAGCGTTCGGAAAACGGCCGGACGCGTATCGCAGGCATCAATGACAGATTTGTAGAGTACGGTCTGCTCGGCAACAGTGGGCAAGGTATCGGCGACCATGAACTGAAATTCGGTTCGAAACAGGCCAATGCCGGCCGCGCCGGTTTCTTCAATGCGCTTTAACTCGATCAACAGGCCGGCATTGAGGTGCAATTCGAAAGACTTGCCATCGGACGTGACCGACGGTGCATCCTTCAGAATTGCAAATTCCGCCGCGCGCTGCTCGATGGCCTTTGCGCGTTCAGTATAAACGGCACTCACATCCTCGCTCGGGCGAATGATGAGCAGGCCGAATTCACCGTCAACAATCACGGGATCGCCGCTTTCAATGCGATCAAGCGCACCTTCGACCCGGCCGACCAGCGGAATGCCCAGCGCCTTGGCCACGATAACCGCATGGCTGGACGCGGACCCTTCCTCTAGCGCCAACCCTTTCAGCTTGCTGCGGTCATAATCTAGCAGTTCGGCCGGGCCGATGGATCGGGCAATCAGGATGGTATTGTCCGGCAGCGGCGCGCCTTCATCCGTCGTATTCTCGTCGAGATGACGCAACAGGCGATTGGCCAGATCTTCGAGATCGTGCAGCCGTTCGCGAAAATTCATGTCCTTGGCCTGCATCAGGCGGGCGCGGTGTTCGTTTCTCACGCGCTCGACGGCGGCTTCGGCTGTCAGCCCCTGCTTCACGGCTTCGCGTAACCTGTTCAGCCATCCGCGATCCTGCGCAAACATGCGGTAAGCTTCGAGCACATCGCGCGTCGGTTCACCGAAAGGCAGGCGTTCGCCATCGAGCATTTCATCAATGCCCTTGCGCAACTCATTGATGGCAATATCGAGCCGGGCTTCTTCATCTTCCGGATCATCGGCAATCAGACGAATGGGGGAGACTTGCGGTTCATGAATAACCGCCACACCCATGGCCAGGCCGTGGGAAAAAGCGCCGCCCTGCATCCGTTCGGACTTGGTCGGGCGCACATCCAGACCGGCCAGTTCTTCCGGCGCTATAATCTGTCCCGAAGCGATAATCTCGGCGAGGATCATGGCGACGGTCTGAAGCGTCTCGACTTCGCCATCGGCCAGTTCACGCGCCTCGACGGTCTGGCTGGTCAAAACCCCGACGAGACGGCCGCCACGCAAAATCGGCACACCAAGGAAAGATTTGAAGGGTTCCTCGCCGGTTTCCGGACGATAGGAAAACGCTGGATGAGTCGGCGCATCGGCCACGGCCAATGGTTTGGCAGCTATCGCGACCTGTCCGACAAGGCCTTCGCCGTGCTTTAGTCGCGTATTGTGAACAGCGTCCTGCGACAGCCCGTGCGTTGCGCAGAGTTCCAGCGCCCGGCTACGCCGGGCCAGATAGATGGACGATACATCGGCGCCGGTCTCTTCGGCGATCATAGCGGTCAGATTATTCAATCTTTTTTGCGCATCGGCCTGATCCGCCATGAGCGCGCGCAAGCGTTTCAGGAGGCGGCGCGGGCCCGGTGCAAACGCTTTTGTTTCAGAGGTGTTCGGGACCTCATCCATCCGCACCGTCCAGCCCATAGGCAGCATGAAGGGCACGCACAGCGTGTTCGACGCCATCATTCTCGATCAATGCGCTGATCTTGATTTCCGACGTTGCCACTGTGCGAATGGCGATCTTCTGTTTTCCGAGCGCGCCATAAAGAATGCGCGCAACATCCGCGCGTCGATTGAGGCCCAGACCCACAACCGACACCTTGGCAAGGCCGGTTTCACTCAACACGTCACGCGCATCGCTCTCTCCGATACAGACCAGCGCGCGGTCGAGGTCGCGACGATCAATCGTGAATTCCAGATTGGCGCGATCTGTCTCGCTGGCAGGCGATTGAACGATCATATCGACACCGATATCGGCTTCTGCAAGGCCGCCGAATACGGCTGCAAGCGCGGCTGAATCTGCAGAAATCCCGCGCAAGGCAATCCGGGCCTGGTCGCGCGCATAGGCGATGCCGGAAACAATGCGGCGTTCAGCGATGTCTTCTGCCTGCATGATCATTGTGCCTTCTGACTGGCCGGGCTCGGCGAAACTGGACAAGACCCGCAACGGGACGCTGCGTGCCTTGGCAAACTCAGCCGAGCGGGTCTGTAACACTTTTGCGCCCTGCGCCGCGAGTTCAAGCATCTCATCATAGCTGATCTTACCAATTCGGCGGGCTTTGGGTTCGATACGCGGATCTGTAGTGAAGACGCCGTCAACATCGGTGTAGATATCACAATGCGCGCTGAGGGCGGCGGCGAGCGCCACGGCCGACAAATCCGTGCCCCCACGTCCCAATGTCCTCAGACGTTCATTGACGGATGCCCCCTGAAAACCCGCCATCACCGGTATACAGCCCTCGCCCAGTGCGGTCCGGATCGGCGAGGCGTCGAGGCCGCTTATCCGCGCCGCGCCCGGTGGACCATCGGTGCGGATGCGCGCCTGCCAGCCCATGAAGGACCGCGATGTGAGGCCGTGCTCACGCAGCGCCATCGCCATCAATGCCGCGCTGATCTGTTCGCCAGCACTGAGCACAACGTCGGTTTCCTCATCGCCGAGGCCAAAACCCAGACTGCCGGCCAGCGATAGCAGGCGATCGGTCTCGCCGGCCATGGCGGAAACGACGACAGCCACGCTGTCGCCGCGCGCGCATTCTGCCGCGATAATGGCCGCGCTGGAACGGATTCGCTCAAGCGATCCGACCGACGTGCCGCCGAATTTCATAACCCTTGTGGTCAAACCTGACCCTCGCAAACTGTGCTGCGTCGTATAACCGCTTCACACGGGGCTCGAAAGTGCGCCTCTGCGAGGCCATATTATGGCAGAAGAGAAATTCATAGCGGAAAAGAGTCTTCAGTCATGGCCCATGCCGACGCGCCCGAAAAACTGACTAGCCCGTCCATTGATCCCGATGAGGTCGAGAAATTCTCGAAAATGGCAGCGGAATGGTGGGATCCGGACTCCAAATTCAAGCCGTTGCACAAATTCAATCCGGCCCGTATCGGCTATATCCGCGATGCGCTGATCCATCATTTCAATCTGACACCCGGCGCGGAACCGCTAAAGGGGCTGTCATTGCTGGATGTCGGTTGCGGCGGCGGGCTGATTTCCGAACCCATGGCCCGCCTGGGCGCAACGGTCACCGCGGTCGATGCCGCCGAACCGAATATCAAGACCGCCAAGGTGCACGCTGACGAACAGGGTCTGGCGATCGATTATCGCCACGGCACGGTCGAGCAATTGCTTGAGGAAGGCGAAGCGCAGTTTGACGTCGTGCTTAATCTGGAAGTGGTCGAGCATGTTGCCAATCCCGATCAATTCCTTCGCGACAGCGCGGCATTGCTGAAACCCGGCGGCGTGATGATCATCGGTACGATCAACCGGACGTCCAAAGCGTTTGTGTTTGCGATTTTTGGCGCGGAATGGGTGATGCGCTGGTTGCCACACGGCACGCACCGCTTCGACAAATTGATCAAGCCGGAAGAAATCCGAGCTGCGTTATCCGGTGAAGGTCTGGATATCCAGACGCCCGTCGGCGTGACCTATAATCCGCTAAACGACGAATTCACGATCACTGCTGACGCTTCGGTGAATTACATGATGACGGCAGTGAAAGCGTAAAGCGAGATGGGCGCGGCTCCGTCATTTGATGTATTGTTGCTGGCCCTGTTGGCCGGGGCAACAATTCCGTTAGGTGCGATGCTTGCGCTGATCGATCGGTTTCACCCGAATTGGTTGAAGACCGAGGGGCGGCACGGTGTGATCGCTTTCGGGGGCGGTGTGTTGATCGCGGCCGTCGCGCTGGTACTGGTGCCAGAAGGCGTCGCGCGGCTATCAGCGCCCGTTGCGTTGTTGTGTTTCGCACTCGGTGGACTAGCGTTTTTTGCCGTTGACCGGGCATTGGAACGCTCCGGACAATCTGTCGGGCAGCTGCTGGCAATGCTTGTGGATTTTATTCCCGAAGCCATTGCCCTCGGCGCAATTCTGCTTGCCGATCCGGCGGCCGGAACACTGCTCGCCGTGTTGATCGCGCTTCAGAACCTGCCGGAAAGCTTCAATGCTTTTCGGGAGATTTCTGACGGAAAGCAACGCGCGGGCCGATCAACGCTGATCTTTTTCCTTACACTACCACTGCTGGGGCCATTGGCTGCGACCGCCGGGAGTGTCCTTTTCGCCGCCAATCCGGCGGCTTTGGGCGGGCTGATGCTGTTCGCCGCGGGGGGAATTCTGTATCTGACATTCGAG
>BQJI01000033.1 GCA_021604625.1 Hyphobacterium sp.
TCGAAATTCGCAGCGACGATCTGATCGGCAATATGCACCGGACGGCGGAATGGAACTGGGCGGATTCCCGCTCACGTCTGGGTGGCCCGGTTCGGGACTGGGAGTGGGGTATGAACCCGCAAACGGTCAACGCCTATTATAGCCCGACGCGCAATGAAATCGTGTTTCCGGCGGCGATCCTGCAACCGCCTTTCTTTGACCCGAATGCCGATGCGGCCGTGAATTTCGGATCAATCGGTGGCGTCATAGGTCACGAAATCGGCCATGGTTTTGATGATGATGGTTCGCGCTACAATGCTGACGGCTATCTCAGCAATTGGTGGACGAATGCCTCTCGTGAAGCTTTCGAGGAACAGACCGATGTGCTGGTCGATCAGTATAATGGTTTTGAGCCCATGGAGGGCATTTTCGTGAATGGCGATCTGACGCTGGGCGAGAATATTGGCGATGTCGGCGGGATGTCGATGGCGCTTCATGCCTATCGGATGTATGCGCGCGATCATGGCGTCGAGGGCGAAGTGCTGGACGGTTTCACGCCCGAACAACGCTTCTTCCTGTCGTGGGCGCAATCCTGGCGGCATATGGCAACGGATGGCTATATGCGCAGCCTTGTTCTGACTGACCCGCACAGCCCGGCCCAATACCGCGTCAACGGCGTGGTTCGCAATATTGGCGATTGGTACGAGGCTTTCGGTGTGACCGAGGATGACGAATTATACCTGCCGCCAGAACGCCGCGTGACGGTCTGGTAAGCGCCATAGCTTGAGAAGAAAACGGCTCGCCCAGAAAGGCGGGTCGTTTTTTTCAATGACATGACGCATCTCCAGCGTATGCGAGGCGGTTTCGCTAGCGCCTTCCCTGAACCGGTTTTCGGTGGTTTTTCTGGATGCAAGCGAAACACGGTTGGGGGGACCAGCGTCGCGGTGCGGACGATTCCAGACCCGTAGTACTGTGCTTGAAATTCAAAAATGACAGGAAATTCAGTTGAGCCTGTCCGGAACCGCGTTAGGTAATGCCCTGAATTAACTTTTGGGGAGCTTATCGTGATCAGGAAATTATTGCTGGCATCCAGCTGTTTTGCGCTCGTTGCCGCTTGCAGCCCGTCCGACACAGCCAATGACGTCGACACAGCGGATATGGACGGCACCGCGTCTGATGCCGCCACGACGGATACATCCACCACCGGTGAAAGCGCGAGCAACAACGAAGCTGTGCTGGGCGAATGGGGCGTGGAGATCGAGCATGTTTCCGACACGATCGAGCCTGGCGATGACTTTTTCCGTTATGTCAATGAGGGCTGGCTGGCGACGGCCGAATTTCCGCCCGGCTTTTCCAGCCTGAACGGGTTCACCGAATTGTTCCTGCAAACCGAAGAGCGGATTGAGGGCATTATTCAGGAGCTGGCCGAGAGCGATCCCGCACAAGGCACGACCGAACAGCAAATCGGCACGCTCTATAATGATTTCCTGAACACCGACCGACTTGAAGAATTGGGCATTACGCCCATTCAGGACGGTATTGACGCGGCGTTGAATGCGGCTTCGCATGAAGAAGTCGCCCGTTTGATGGGCGCTCCGACCTATCCGTCCGTCATGTCGTTTGGTGTCGGTATCGATCCGGGCGATCCGGAACGCTATGTCATCTCGACCGGTCAGGCCGGCCTGGGCCTGCCGAATCGCGATTACTATCTGCGTGATGACGAACCCTATCCGGAACATCGCGCGGCCTATGTCGCCTATATGGCCGGTCTTTTTGATCGTGCCGGCATTGATGACGGACAGGAACGGGCAGAAGCCATTCTGGCGTTTGAAACCGAAATCGCGGAAATCCACTGGACGCGGGCCGAAGCGCGCGACCGGGTGGCGAATTATGACCTTCAAACGGTTGAAGAGCTGAATGGTTTTGCGCCGGGCTTCCCTTGGGACGCCTTTATCGAAGCCAGTGATGCGGGCGGTCAGACGGAAATCATCGTCAATCAGAACACCGCCGTTCAAAGCCTCGCCCAATTGTTTGCGGACACGCCGATGGATGTTCTGCAATCCTATATGGCCTTCCACTATATCGACAATCAGACGGCCATGTTGCCTGCCGCTTATGACAATGCCTCGTTCGAATTCTATTCGCGCCAGTTGAACGGCACCGAGGAACAGCGGCCCCGCGAATTGCGCGCCGTCCAGTTCGTCAATGGCCGTTTCGGCGAAGGCCTGGGGCAGGTCTATGTCGAGCGTTATTTCCCGCCGGAATATCGTGACCAGATGAATGAGCTGGTGGAGTATCTCCGCCGCGCGTTCGCTGCCCGCCTCGACACGCTCGAATGGATGGATGATGAAACCCGCGTTGAAGCCTTCGCCAAGCTGGAGGCTTTCCTGCCGAAAATCGGTTATCCGGAAGTCTGGCGTGATTTCTCGACAATCGAGATTGTCGAGGGTGATCTGGTCGGCAATGCCAATCGTGTTGCCGCCTGGTTCCGTGCCGATTCCCGCTCGCGCCTCGGTGGACCGATCCGCGAATGGGCCTGGTTCATGAGCCCGCAAACGGTCAATGCCTATTATAGCTCGACACGCAATGAGATCGTTTTCCCGGCGGCAATCTTGCAACCGCCTTTCTTCGATCCGAACGCCGACGCAGCCGTGAATTTCGGCGCGATTGGCGGCGTGATTGGTCATGAAATGGGTCACGGCTTTGACGATCAGGGCAGCCGTTCCGATGGCACTGGCCTGCAACGCAACTGGTGGACTGAATTCGCTCGCGGTGAGTTCGAGGCGCGGACCGGCGTACTTGAATCCCAGTATAATGGTTTCTGCCCGATTGAAGGCGAATGTGTTCGCGGCAATCAGACCATGGGCGAGAATATCGGTGACCTTGGCGGGCTGTCGATCGCCCTTCAGGCCTACCACATGTATCTGGACGATCATGCGGGCGGCGAAGCACCGGTTCTCGACGGCTATTCCGGCGATCAACGCTTCTTCATGGCGTGGGCGCAAGTCTGGCGTGGCATGCGGACGGAAGACTCGATGCGCAATCGTTTGCTGTCGGGGGTTCACAGCCCGAACCAGTATCGCGCCAATGGCGTCGTTCGCAACATGGATGCCTGGTATGAGGCGTTCAGCGTTTCCGAGGACGATGAGCTTTATCTGCCGCCCGAGGAACGGGTCAGCATCTGGTAGAGGCATCCTCATAACCACCTGAATCAGGCCCGGTGTTCTTCGCCGGGCCTTTTTCGTGGTGCAGAGCGCGGTTGCGTTTAGACTGACACACTGTTTTCTGAGAATGGCGATTGGGGGAAAGTCGGAATATGCGAATTCTGGTGACCGGGGGCTGTGGTTTTATAGGATCGGAACTGGTCCGAAACCTGATCCGCAATGGCCATGATGTCCTGAATCTGGATGCCATGACCTATGCCGGTGACGCCCGTTCCGTTGCGTCGATTGCCTCCGATCCGCGCTATACATTTCGCCAGATCGATATTGCAGATGCCGACAGCGTCAATGCGGCGTTTTCCGGCTTCGAACCCGACCGCGTTTTTCATCTTGCTGCCGAGAGCCATGTCGATCGATCGATCGACGGGCCGGGAATTTTTGTGCGCACCAATCTTGTCGGCACCTCGGTCATGCTGGATGCCGCGCTGGCCTTCTGGCGCACACTTGAAGGCGCCGCAAAGGACGGGTTTCGCTTCATTCACGTTTCGACGGACGAGGTTTATGGCAGTCTGACGGCGTCGGACCCGGCCTTTGTCGAGGAGACGCCGTATGCGCCCAACAGCCCCTATGCGGCTTCGAAAGCTGGCGCAGATCATCTGGCGCGCGCCTGGGTAGAGACCTATGGCCTGCCGGTGATCATCACCAATTGCTCGAATAATTATGGTCCGTTCCAGCATCCTGAAAAATTGATCCCGACGGTTATACGAACAGCGCTGGCTGGCGGGCAAATCCCGGTTTACGGCAAGGGCGAAAATGTCCGCGACTGGCTCTATGTCGCCGATCATGTCGCCGGAATGATCCGGGCGGCGGATGCGGGCATTGTCGGACGCAAGTATAATTTTGGCGGCGATGCCGAGCGGACGAATATCGATCTTGTGCGCTCGCTTTGCCGCTTGCTGGATGCCAGACGCACGGGCGAAAACCCTTTTGAAAGCCAGATTCGATTTGTCACGGACCGCCCCGGCCATGATCTGAGATATGCCGTTAACAGCCAGCGGGCGCAGTCCGAGCTGGGATGGGTCCCGTCGGCGACACTTGACTCCGGTCTGTCTGAAACGGTCGACTGGTATCTTGCGCATCCGGACTGGCTGTCACGCGATGCAGCGGAAGTTGCGCGTTTAGGGCTCGAACAAAAGCAAAGGACGTCCCGATGACGACAAGCTGGAAGGGTCTGATACTGGCGGGCGGTACAGGCAGTCGCCTGTATCCGTTGACCCATGCCGTTAACAAGCATTTGCTCCCGGTTTTCGATAAACCGATGATCTATTATCCGCTGACGACGCTGATGCTGGGCGGCGTGCGGGATTTCGTCATCGTCTCGACTCCTGAATCCATCCCGCAAATCCAGTCGCTATTGGGGGATGGCAAGAAATGGGGGCTGACGTTTGAATATGTGGCCCAGAACCAGCCTGGCGGGATTGCCGAGGGTTTTCGCGTAGCTGCGAACGAGTTGCAGGGACACAATATTGCACTGATCCTTGGCGACAATATTTTCTACGGCGATGGCCTGTCGAAACGGATTCAGGAAGCTGCAAAACAGACGTCGGGTGCGACGATTTTCGGCTATGAAGTTGCGGATCCTGGCGCGTTCGGCGTGGTCGAGCTCGGGCCAGACGGGCGCGCGATATCGCTGGAGGAAAAGCCCAAAAAACCGAAGTCGAAACTGGCGGTGCCCGGCATTTATTTTTACGATTCCGATGTGCTGGACATTGCCTGGAATCTGAAACCTTCGGCACGCGGCGAGTTGGAAATCACGGACGTTAATCGCGCCTATATGGATCGCGGTGATCTGCATGTGAAAACCATCGGGCGCGGCGTTGCCTGGCTGGACGGCGGTACTCATGCCGACCTGTTCGAGGCCGGACAGTTTATCAAAGTGGTCGAGGAGCGTACGGGTCTGAAAGTCGCCTGCCCGGAAGAAATAGCGTTTCGCATGGGCTTTATTGATCGCGAGGGTCTGGAAGACCTGGTCGATGACAGCCCGAAAACAGAATATCAGCGATATTTGAAAGACTTGCTTGGCCGTAGCTGATTTATTGAAACAGGGATAAGAGCAATATGGAAAATTCGGGCGCGCTGATTACGAATGATGCCATTGTCTTTGGCATTCTGGCCCTTATCCTGGGCGGGGTATTCTGGACATCGTCGTTCGAGCGCGGCTTTTTCAAAATTTTCTACCGGATATTTCCACCGCTCCTGCTGTGCTATTTCGTCCCGTCCCTGTTTACGACATTCGGGTTTTTCGACCCTGAGCAATCGAGCATTTATTTTGTCGCGTCGCGCTATCTTTTGCCGGCGGCGCTGGTGCTGTTGACGTTATCGGCGGACTTGCCGGCGACGTTCCGGCTCGGGCCCAAGGCGCTGATCATGTTTTTCACCGGCACGTTGGGGGTGATGATTGGCGGGCCTTTGGCGTTGATGGTGGCGTCCATGATCGATCCGGGCCTGATTGACGGCGCCGACAGCCCCGCCGCCGTCTGGCGTGGCATGGCCACTGTGGCGGGAAGCTGGATTGGCGGCGGAGCGAACCAGACCGCTATCTTTGAAATTTTCGAGGTGGACGCATCTGTGTTCTCCGCCTGGATAGCGGTGGATGTAATCGTCGCCAATATCTGGATGGCGATCCTTCTTTATATTGCGGCCAACCCCTCCGGTATCGACAAGCGCCTGAAATCGGACGTTTCCGCGATTGATCATTTGCGGGTCAAGGCCGAGGAGTTCGAACAGAAAACCGCGCGTCCGCCGCAGCTCACAGATCTGATGTATATTCTGGCGATCGGCTTTGGTGCCGTCGCACTGGCTCATATTGTGGCGGATAGTCTGGCACCGTGGATTGCCGAAACCTATCCGGGGCTGGCACGCTACAGCCTGACCAGCGGATTTTTCTGGCTGATTGTGGTGGCGACCACTTTGGGTGTCGGGTTGTCCTTCACCCGTTTGCGTAATCTGCAAGCGGCCGGGGCGATGAAAATCGGTCGGGTATTTATCTATATTCTTGTGGCTGCCATCGGCATGCGAATGGATATCACGGCGATTTTTGACAATCCGGAATATTTCCTGATCGGCCTGTTCTGGGTGGCCATTCATGCTGTTCTGCTGATCACCATGGCAGTTCTGATCCGCGCGCCGATGTTCTTCATGGCTGTGGGCAGCCAGGCCAATATCGGCGGCGCGGCATCAGCTCCGGTCGTAGCGGCGGCTTTCCATCCGGCGCTGGCACCTGTGGGCGTCTTGCTGGCGGTGCTGGGCTATATTGTGGGCACGTATGGTGCCTACATTACCGGGCTGATCATGCAGGCCATATCCGGTGGGTGATCCGCACTTGCTTCAGGATGTCTTGTCGGTCTTTTCCGGCAGTCTGGTCGGCTTCATCCTCGGCCTGATTGGCGGCGGCGGATCGATTCTGGCGGTTCCGCTGCTGGTTTATGTCGTGCGCATTGGAAGCCCGCATCTGGCCATCGGAACAGGCGCTCTGGCGGTTGCCGTCAGCGCGTTGCTCAACCTGTTGACCCATGCGCGGGCCGGAAATGTGAAATGGCAATGCGCCATGGTGTTCGCGGCGGCCGGTGTTTTTGGCGCAGCCGCCGGGGCCGCGATTGGCAAGCGCGTCGATGGCGAGTTATTGCTGGGCCTGTTCGGCGTCTTGATGATCGTGGTCGGTCTGTTGATGTTGCGCAGCCGACAGGGTGGTGACGGGGACGTGAAGCTGACCTGGAAGCTGGCACCGCGTCTGGCGGCATCCGGTTTTATCGTCGGCGGCCTGTCGGGGTTTTTCGGAATTGGCGGCGGATTTCTGATTGTACCTGGATTGATCGTGGCGACCGCCATGCCGCTTCTGAACGCGATCGGGTCGTCTCTGGTATCGGTGACAGCCTTCGGGTCCGCGACTGCGGCGAGTTATGCGGTCTCCGGCCTAATCGCCTGGCGAATTGCAATTTTGTTTATTCTGGGTGGTGTGCTCGGCGGTATTGCCGGAAGCTGGGCGTCCAAAGCTCTGGCCGGGCGCAAGCGCGCACTGAACTATGTCTTTTCCGGAATCGTCATTTCGGTCGGCGTCATGGTCGCCGTCGATGGTTTGCGTACGCTATATAATGCCATGTCGGCTGGCTAGTTTGGCGGGGCAACAATTCCGTAGGCAATCAGTGATTCCGCCGCGGCTTCGACAGCTTCGCGCGCCGGACGGAACGCAATGCCGGTCTTTTCCGTGACATAGGCCGTTTTGGCGATACGCCGACGCCCCAGATCGGCAGAGATCGATTTCAGCGTCTTGTCAAAATTGGCGAGGAAGCGGACCAGCCACGCCGGCATTTCTTTCGTTGGAATTTTCTTGGTGAAGGCCGGGAAGGCCTCTTTCAGAACCATTGCGATTTCTTTCATGGACAGTGTGTCGGCGCCGGCAAGCAACCGAAGCCCGGCGGTGTTGGGCGAATCCATTGCCGCGACATGCAGGGCTGCCAGATCGCGGACGTCGACGGTCGGGAAGCAGAGCGGCGGCAAGGCTGGATAGGCGCCCTTCAACAGCATCTCCACAACTGACAGAGATGTGCCGAACCGTTCGTCGAGCGCCGGTCCGAGCACCAGACCCGGATTGATCACACTCGCCCGGTCGCGCGCGCCGCGCGCTTCCAGCGCCTCCCAAAGCGCCATCTCGGCCCGCGTCTTGGAAACAATGTAGGGCGAAATGGCTTTCCAGTCAGGGTCCGACCAGTCTTCCGGCCCGGCCTCGAACTTGCCCTTGAAATCGGGATGATACATCACGGCGGCGAGCGAAGACGTTACCACCACCCGCTTGACGCCAGCGTCCAGCGCGGCACCAACAACACGCAACACCCCATCGCGTGCGGCCGGAACAAGACCTTCGCGATCCTCCGGCTGTTCCAGCGGAAAGGGCGATGCCAGATGCTGTACGTAATCGCATCCCGCCACTGCGTCGGCCCAGCCGTCATCGCGCATCAGATCAGCTTCCAAGAAACTGAGCCGGGATACGTCCGCGCCATGCCGCGCCAGTGTCTGTTTGACCTGTTCGCCCTTGTCGGCACTGCGGACCGTGCCGATGACGTCGTGTCCGCCTTGTAAAAGCTGCAGCGCCACATGTTTGGCGATGAAGCCACTGATTCCGGTTACCAGAATACGCGCCATGATCTCTCCCGTTTACTGGCCGAACAGGCCGCGAAGAATGTCGCGTGTGCGTCCCGCCGGATTCTGGCGGATGCCCCGTTCTTCTTCCCCGACATAATGGAAGACCCCATCGAGCGCTTTTTCAACTGCAAAATCGGTAATTTCGCCGCGATAGTCCCGTGCCGTGGAGCGCGCCGAGCGCCCGCGACTGAAGAAACGACCTATTCCGCTGCGCTGATCCACCAGTTCCGCCGCGCCATCGAGCGCGCCATAAGCGCCTGAGGATGCGAGCGTATCTTCCATTGGTGGTCGCAGAAGGCCGGTCAGCGCTGACTGGGTGCGCGACCTCAAATACTGGGTGGCCGCGGTATCGCTGCCGCGTAAAATATTCAGCCCGTCAGAAATCGTCATCGACCGGATGGCGTTGACAACCAGATCGCGCGCGGTCGGCATCACGGCTTCTGCAGACCGGTTCATGCGCAATTCCAGATCGTCAAGCGGACCGGAGAGACCAATGGGCTGGAGCCGGTCCTGGGCTGAACCGAGCAGGCCGGGCAGGGGGATACGGACAATGCGGTCACCGAAGAAACCGTCATGCTGGCCCAATCGCCGTGTGGCGGCGCGGGTGGCCGTTACCAGCATGGAACGGACGCCGGGGGCCGCGCCCTGAGCGTTGACCTTTGCCGGGAGAATGGCACTTGCGGCGAGGCCGACAAGAATCTGGCGTCTATGGATCATGCGTCGCTCCTGGTGCCGGCTATTCGAAGCGTAATGCCTCGATCGGATCCAGTCTTGATGCCCTATGTGCCGGGTAAAATCCAAAGAAAACGCCGACAAAGGCAGATGATCCAATCGCGATCAGCGCGATTGTGGGCTGTATCTGGACCGGAAATTCGCCCAGCGATGCAATGTAGATTGCACCCAACACACCAATTCCCATGCCGATCAACCCGCCGGTGAAACACAAGGTGACGCTTTCGATCAGAAACTGGTTGCGAATGTCGGCGCGCTTGGCGCCGACTGCCAGACGAAGGCCGATTTCCCGGGTTCGCTCCGTGACGGAAACCAGCATGATATTCATGATGCCAATGCCGCCGACGAGCAGCGAAATAGCTGCTGCCGCGGCCAACAGCACGCCAAGCTGGTTCTCGGTCTCGTTCCGCGCGCGGATGAATTCGCCCAGATTGCGAACCGTAAAATCGTCGTCCGCGCCCGGCTGTATATTCCGGCGAACGCGCATCAGATCCTCGATGTCGGCGGTCACATTATCCGGATTTTCGCCGCTATTGGTTTCGGCATAGATGGTGAAAACCGGGTCTCGAACGCCCAGATCATAGCCGAGAATGCGGTCGCGAACCGTGGTGATCGGGGCAAAGGCGACATCGTCCTGATCCTGCCCCCAGCTCGACTGGCCTTTTAACGTCATTACACCGATGATTTCCATCGGGGTGGACCCGACGCGTATGGTCTGGCCGATCGGGTCGGATGCCCCGAAAAGTTCGCGCGCCAGCGTTTGCCCGATCATGGTGACGCGCGCGCCGGACTGTACCTCCTCCGGATAGAATTCACGGCCGCTTTCGACAAACCAGTCGCGGGTTTCGAAATAGGCGGCATGGACGCCCTGAATTCGGGTCGTCCAGTTGACGCCGTCTACAACGAAGGTTGCATTGCCGGACATTTCGCCGGACACGGCGGCGACACCGTCAATCTCGTCGGCGATGGCGTTCACATCGGCATCATTCATGAATGTTGCCGTTCCCGCACCGCCGCGTCGTCCCCGAAAAGCGCTGGAGCCAGGGCGGATGATCAGCAGATTGGCCCCGAAGCTGGCGATCTGCTCCTCGACCGCCTGTTTGGCACCGGCCGTTACCGACACCATGACGATGACCGCCGCAACACCGATGATGACGCCGAGCATGGCCAGTACTGTGCGCAAGGCGTTCACTCGAAGGGAAATCAATGCCACGCGGATCGCAGACAGGAGATTCATGTGCGGTCCTCCACAATTTCACCATCCCGGAACACGATCTGGCGTTTGGCATGTTCCGCGACTTCGGCTTCATGCGTAACCAGAATGATGGTCATACCATCGCGATTCAACTGATCGAAAATTTGCAGGATTTCTTCGGAGGTCTGTGAATCGAGCGCGCCGGTCGGTTCATCTGCCAGCAGGATGGCCGGGTCATTGACCAGAGCCCGTGCAATCGCGACCCGTTGCTGTTGACCGCCGGACAATTGCGCCGGGTGGTGATCCATTCGCTCGCCCAGTCCGACCTGTTGCAGCCGGGCTTCGGCGCGTCTGGCACGCTCCTGGCCGGGTACGCCGCCATAGAGGAGCGGCAGGGCGGCATTCTGGGTGGCTGTGGTGCGCGGGAGCAGGTTGAATTGCTGGAATACAAAACCGACGCGGCGTCCGCGGAAAGCAGCCAGTTCGTCCGGCTTCATGGAATCAAGGCGTTCGCCGTCAATTTCCAGTGTGCCGGATGTCGGGCGATCCAATGCGCCAATCATGTTCATGAATGTGGATTTGCCCGAGCCCGATGGCCCCATGATGGCGACATAATCACCCTTGGCGATGCGGGTTGAAACGCCCCGCAGCGCATGCACCTCATTGTCGCCCATCTTGTAGACGCGCGTCAGATCACGGCACTGGATCAGGGCGGGGCTCATCCTTCTGACATTCGGGCCCGCGTTACCACGGCATCGCCTGCCTCCAGATCGCCGCCGACGACTTCGGTGTGGCGGCCATCGCTGACGCCGATGCGGATGCGACGTTCCTCGAGCGCACCATCGGCGGTTTCCACCCAGACGCTGGCCGGACGGGTTTCCGCATTTTCAGCCTGCATTTGCTGGAATAGCGTCATTTGCTCCGCGCTCAGAACCCCCCGCAAGGCAGTGGCCATCAACTGGTTGATGGCATTGCGGTCCGGGCGTTGCCCGCTCGATTGCGCGCGCGCCTGCATCTGGCCGAATGCCGCGCGAATGGCTTGTTGGGCGTCCGCGCGCTGGCTGTCCGTCAGATCCAGTTGTTCGGCGAGCCGGTCCAGCATACCGCCACCTCCACCAGGGCCGCCGCGTCGGTCGCCTTCGCTGCGCTGTTGTGGCGTTTCTGCGGGTCTTGCCAGGGCTTCCAGATCGCCAGACGGTCGGAAGCGCAAGGCAGAGTTGGGAACGGCGAGCACGCCTTCGCGTTCGCCTGTGACGATGTCGATATTGGCCGTCATGCCCGGCAATAATCTCTGGCCGGGATTGTTCGCGGTAATCACAACGGTGTAGGTGACGACGTTGGATTCATTGGTGGCCGCCAGTCTGACCTGATCGACTTCGCCGTCATAATTGTGGCCCGGAAACGCATCGACGGTAAAGCTGGCCGTCTGGCTCGGCCGGACCTGCCCGATATCGCTTTCATCAACCTGCGCATCGATCTGCACGACGGATAGATCCTGCGCGATGGTGAACAGAACCGGTGCGGACATGCTGGCGGCAACCGTCTGGCCGACATCAACCGCGCGATTGATAACAACCCCGTCAATCGGGGCGCGGATAATGGTGCGGTCGAGATCAATCTGGGCACCATTCAATGTGGCTTCGCGTTGTTGCAGTGTGGCCTGCGCGTTCGCGATCTGCGCGAGGGCGACAGCGCGCTCCGAGCGGGCCGATTCGAGCGCGGCTTCCGCGGTTTCAAAAGCCGCATTGCTGGCAATTCCTCGATCATGAAGCGATTCCACGCGTTCGAATTCGTCCTCTGCAACAGCCAAATTGGCATCGACGCGCTGAAGACCGGCGCGTTGAAGGGAGACTTGCGCTTGTGCGGTTGCGACAGAAGCTTCGGCTTCGCGCACGCGGGTTTCATAGGATTGCGGATCGATGCGGGCGATGATTTGCCCGGCCTCTACCGGTGAGTTGAAGTCCACGGTCAACTCGGCGATCTGTCCGGACAATTGCGAGCCGACCTCGACCGTCACACGCGCGCGGACAGCGCCGGTGGCGGCTACTGCGCGGCGAATGTCGGCTATTTCCACGACTTCGGACTCAATCGTCAGCGCGCCAACCGGAGCGCTCCGACCGAACACATACCAAATTGCCGTAATTGCGATCAGCCCTGCGACGCCTGCCGCAATCCACCATCTATTCATTAAAATGCCTCGATCTTTTCAGGAATAACGTCGGTCGACGGCCTTAACCGTCGAATATGATGCAGTTGCGGACAGTTCAAGTGAATTACCGTTCAGGTGTGGCGAAATGATGGACGGTCAGATGCCGGTTCGCCCGCCTGTTTCAATGCCCACAAACGATAGCAAGTGGGCGGCAAATATCAAAATCAGAAATCCGAATGTGATGGCCAGCAATGTCCACGGAATCAGGCGCGGGCCTTTTGCCGGATCGGGTTCCTTGCGGGTCTGCCAGGCCGACCAGGCAAAACCTGCGAGTGCGGTGGTGAACAGAATGAGGGTGAGGGTGAGTGACATTCTGTTTCCGCTGCCTTGGTGAATCCGTGTTCGGTCTTGGCCCAGAAATAGGGCCGAATGTGCAATTCCAACAGTGCAAGAATGGCAGCAAATGTCTGAAGCGGCCAGTAGAGCGGCATTCGTAAAACATCCATCAATCGCGATTGCAGGCCAGCCCGGCCTATTGCAACACTTCCGCATAAAATCGTCACCGCGTAGGCCATTCCCAACAATCCTAAAGCGGGCAAATGCGCGTTCACGCCTCCGATTGTCGCAAGCAGGATCAGAAGTACAACTATTGGGCCATGCAAAATGGCCGATACAGCTGCTGCACTTATGGTCATCGAAAGGCTGAAAAGCAGACCCGGCGTCAATCGCGCGGGCTGCCGCAATTGCACCGCAAGCGTCTGAATATAGCCCTTCAACCATCGTGTCCTTTGCCGGATCCAGGGCGTAATCTTCTCCGGCGCTTCTTCCATGGTCGGCGGTTCAATGACATCGCTGCGAAAGCCGAGGGCGGCGAGACGAAATCCGAGATCGGCATCCTCGGTGACATTGTAGGCATCCCAGCCGCCGGCTGCCATCAATGCAGCTCGGCGGAAATGATTACTGGTCCCGCCCAGAGGCAAAGGCAGGTGAAGGCGCGCCAATAGCGGCAGTATCGCGTGGAACTGAACGGCATATTCCAGCGCAAATTGTCGTGTGAGCCAATTGCACGTGTGATTATACCAGTTCAGTGGCGCTTGCAGGCAGGCGACTTGATCGTCAGCTGCAGCAAAGGCTTCGGCGGCAGCGCGCAATTGACCTGGATGCGGTACATCTTCGGCATCATAGACGGTGACAATTTCACCGCGAGCAAATTCGAGGGCAAAGTTCAAGGCGCGCGGCTTGGTGCGCGGGTGGCCCTCCGGAACGATGACGATTTCAAAACGGCTGTCGAACACCAACTGCCGCGCAGCCTGAATGGTTTGGCGATCATCCACTTCCATAATGATCTTGATGTCCAATAATTGTTCCGGGTAATCGATCTGGCTCAATGCGCGGATCAGCTGATCGAGAATGGCGGCTTCCTGGTAGACGGGCGCGAGAATTGTGATGATTGGCAGATCGGCATCTGCCAAAGATCGGAACACGGCCCAGCGTTGCGGCATAATGGCGGCGATCAAGCGGAATACAATAAGTGCAAAGAAGAAAATGGCCGCGCAGATCTGAATGACGACCCAAGTTGTTGCGGCAGACCAAAACAGCGCCGTGGTGACGACGGCGATGAGCGCAAGCGCGATAAACTTCTGTCCAGGGGTAATGCACGCTCTTGCTGATAAATGCGGCGTGTCACGGAATAACCCGTTTGCTGCACGGTCAGCCCAGATTGGTGCGAGTCTGTGCGGCGTGAGCCGTTCGACAGCGCGCATATAGCGTCCGGCAAGCGCGCTTGCCGGGAATTCCTGCCCATCCATCGTCCACCCCGATGTTTGTTGTGGATAACTTTAACAGAAATTCAATCTAAAGGCGAATCGAGGCGTTCAATTTACCCATCGGGCTGAATGATGTGTTCCACTGAAATCTGGTCGAGAACACTATCTGTCTGAAAGACGACCGCCACAGATGTCGGGAAACCATCCGGCATGTCGGCATCTTTTCCAGCGCGTTCCGCCAGCGATTGCGCCAATGCACCAATGCCCGGATTATGTCCGACAATCATCAGGTTGTCGGCGCGTTCGAAAGTTTCCAGAGCGGCGCGAAACAGCATTTCCGGTGAGGCGTGATAGAGCGTCATAGGGTCTTCAAAAGCCGGATTCCCCAAGGCCTCGCGCATGGCGACAAAAGACTGCATGGTGCGTTGCGCCGGTGAGACCAGAACCAGATCGACCGCGATACCGGCGTCGCGCAATTGTTCAGCCGTCTTGCGAATAGTGTCGCGTCCATCCGGGGTCAGGCCGCGCTCGAAATCATCATCGGCGTCCATCCGGTCGACGGCTCTGGCATGGCGAACAAGGATCAGTCGGGGCATGGCGGTTTCTCTGGCTGATGTTTGGTGATTTTGACCCGCAATGACGCAAAACGCCACTTTTCAATGCGGTTTTCCACGACGGAGGCGTCGATATCGCTTAATCCAGTGTCCGGCGATAGCGCGTCAGGGCGAGCGTAGCGATCACAAGAAAGATGAGCATCAAGGGCCACAAATCCGGCCTGACGTCGGACAGGTCCGCGCCTTTCAGCATAATCGATCGCACGGCGCGAATGAAATGCGTTGTCGGGATGACCTCTCCCATCATCCGGGCCCAGGCTGGCATTCCGGCAAAGGGGAACATGAAACCGGAGAGCAGGATGGAGGGCAGGAAAACGAAGAATGTCATCTGCATGGCCTGCATCTGAGTGCGCGCCAATGTGGAGAAAAGGAAGCCAAGCGAGAGGTTGACGAGAATGAAAATCGCAACGGCGACGGTGAAAGCAAACGCGCCGCCAAGAAACGGCACGCCGAAGAGATAGCGCGCCGCGAGCAGCATCAGCGCCACCTGCATGGCGCCAACCAGCACGTAGGGCGCG
>BQJI01000034.1 GCA_021604625.1 Hyphobacterium sp.
TGAAGGCCCGAGTCAGGACCATCAGATTGCCTGGCGTTATACCCGTCAGGGTTTGCCGCTGCAGGTGACTGCTGAAGCGCCTGGCTGGCGCCGTGTCGAAGACCCGGATGGCGAAGTCACCTGGATGCACCAGTCTCTGCTTTCGGGGCGACGCACCGTATTCGTTCGCAATGGTGCCCAGCTCCGGATTCGACCGGATGAGGACGCCAATGTAGAAGCCGTAGCAGAGCCCGGCGTCATTCTCGATCTGGAACGCTGCGCCGACGGCTGGTGCCGGCTTGAGGCACAAGGGCATCACGGCTGGGTTCGTGCCGAGGCAATCTGGGGGTTGATGCCATCAGACCTTGGATTGACTGATCCTGATTTGGACAGCCTCGCTGTCTTGAGCGACGCGCCACCCCATGATACCGCTGAACGCTGAAAACGACGGTTTTCAGACGGCTTAATTCCCGTCTGAACCGATTTAGCGAGCCGTCACTGATTGGGATCGAATATGACAGAACGTCTCCACGCACTTTCTTATGAAGACCTGCTGCGCTCAGCCAGCGGCGAACTCTTCGGCCCGGGCAATGGCCAACTTCCAGCACCGCCCATGCTGATGATGGATCGCATCACGCATATTTCCGAAGAAGGTGGCGAGTATGGCAAGGGCGAGATTGTTGCCGAACTCGATATTACGGCGGACAAATGGTTTTTTGAATGCCACTTCAAGGGCGACCCGGTTATGCCAGGTTGTCTTGGTCTGGATGCCATGTGGCAAATGGTGGGTTTTTTCCTGGTCTGGGCCGGCAATCCCGGCAAGGGGCGGGCCATCGGATGTGGTGAAGTCAAATTTGTCGGCCAGGTCACGCCCGATGTGAGTGTAGTACGCTATCAGATCGACATGAAGAAAATCGTCAAACGCGGGCTGGTGCTCGGCGTTGCCGATGCGCGGTTATTCGCCGACGATAAAGAAATCTACAAGGCCAAGGACCTGAAGGTCGGCCTGTTCAAACCGGAAGATCTCGCCCGACAGGGTTGAGCGCCGAAAACAGGAGTTCATATATGCGTCGTGTTGTGATCACCGGGCTGGGCGTTATTTCACCGATCGGAAATAATGCCGGGGAAGTCACCGCTTCGCTGCAAGCGGGCAAGAGTGGAATTGGCTTTCGGCAGGATTTTGCCGATCATAATTTCAAATGTCAGGTGGGCGGCAAACCGACCATTGATCCTGCAGCGCATGTCGACAAGCGCGTTTATCGATTTATGAGCGAAGGCGCGGGCTGGTGCTACATGGCGATGGAACAGGCGATTGCCGCCGCCGGCATCGATAAAGATGACATTTCCAACCCGCGCACCGGCATCATCATGGGCTCGGGCGGACCGTCCGCCGGAACCATCGTTCAGGCCGCCGACATTACCCGCGAAAAAGGCCCACGCCGTATCGGCCCCTTCGCTGTGCCAAAAGCGATGAGTTCAACCGCATCCGCGACGCTTGCAACGCCCTTCAAAATCCTGGGCGTGAATTATTCCATTACCTCAGCCTGTACGACATCGCTTCACTGTATCGGTGCCGCCGCGGAACAGATCCAGTGGGGCAAGCAGGACGTCATGTTTGCCGGCGGGTGCGAGGAAATCCACTGGGCCTTGTCCAACCTGTTTGACGCCATGGGCGCCATGTCGACGAAATATAACGACACGCCGGAACAGGCTTCGCGCGCCTTCGACAAGGATCGCGACGGATTTGTTGCCGGAGCAGGCGCTGGCGTCGTCGTGCTTGAGGAGTATGAGCGTGCCAAGAAACGCGGCGCGCCGATCCTCGCCGAAATCACCGGATATGGTGCCACTTCCGACGGGTACGACATGGTCGCACCTTCGGGTGAGGGTGCAGAGCGGGCCATGAAGCTGGCCATGGAAACGTCCGGAAGAGACATTGATTATCTCAATCCGCATGCCACAGCGACGCCTGTCGGCGATATTGCCGAAATGAAAGCGGTAAAGGCCGTTTTTGGCGACTCTGCACCGATGATTTCTGCAACCAAATCCATGACCGGCCATTCGCTTGGCGCAGCAGGGGCGCACGAGCTCGTCTATACGCTTCTGATGATGCAGAACAATTTCGTTGCGCCATCTATCAACGTCTTCGACATGGACCCGGATATCGCGGCATTGAATCTGCCGATTGTCACCGAAGCGCGTGACGCCAGCATCAACACGGCCATGTCCAACTCCTTCGGATTTGGCGGCACGAATGGTACGGTGGTCGTTACCAAGGTCTAACCCAGAAAAGAGGTCTTCCCATGACTGATACGATTTTCCCGACCGGTAATCTGATGAAGGGCAAGCGCGGCCTCATCATGGGTGTCGCCAACAAAAACTCGATTGCCTGGGGCATTGCCCAGCAACTCGCCGCACAGGGCGCAGAGCTGGCCTTCTCCTATCAGGGTGAAGCGCTGGAAAAGCGCGTTCGTCCGCTCATCGAAAGCCTTGGCGGCGAACCTTTCATGTTGTCCGCAGACGTGACCGATGATGCATCGATGGATGCGTGTTTTGCGGCCATCGAAAAAAAATGGGGCAAGATGGATTTCCTCGTTCACGCTATCGCGTTTGCGGGCAAGGACGAGCTTGTTGGCTCCTTCACCGAGAACACCACGCGCGAAGGTTGGCGCCGCGCCATGGAAATTTCCGCTTTCTCTTTTGTGGATGCCGGCAAGCGCGCTTCGCACCTCATGAAAGATGGTGGCTCCATGGTCACGCTGACCTATCTCGGCTCAGAACGGGTCGTGCCATCCTATAATGTCATGGGCGTTGCCAAGGCCGCCCTCGAAGCCTCGACGCGCTATATGGCGCGCGATCTCGGGCCTGAAGGCATTCGCGTCAATGCCCTTTCCGCTGGCCCGATGCGGACGCTCGCCATGGCCGGCATTTCCGGCGGCAAGGCGCTGATGCGTACAGGCCGCGAGTGGTCGATGATGAAGGAAGACACACGCATGGAAGGAGTCGCCGGTGCCGCGCTCTACCTGCTCTCGGACCTCGGTCATTCCTGCACGGGTGAAACCCTGCACGTCGATGCCGGCTTTCACGCAGTGGCCGTACCGTCAACGGATGATGACGATTAGCTTCAAATCATGTTCGTCTAACGAAAAACCCTGCCAGATCACTCTGGCGGGTTTTTTGACCGATGGTTCCCCAGCCTGGTCTGCGCATTCAGGTATGTATCAGT
The DNA here is from genome assembly GCA_021604625.1 of Hyphobacterium sp. Classification (GTDB taxonomy): domain Bacteria; phylum Pseudomonadota; class Alphaproteobacteria; order Caulobacterales; family Maricaulaceae; genus Hyphobacterium. Next base: position 3,203 of record BQJI01000034.1, read on the forward strand.
CACTAGTCCAAGACTAGCGAGCATTTTGGGGTCGAAACACAATCACACCCAGAGCCATCAGAATCACAATTTGAACTGAGAACCCCTGAATAATCTGATTTATCCAACCCATCGATTCAGGGACCGGCGCCGGAACGAAAAATATTCGCATTGTATGAACCAACCAATACAGCAAGAAGGACCCCGCCACGTATTGCTTCGTCTGCGTTTCCCTGGACGGCGTCATCAGGCAGGAAAACAGGAGAGAAGCAAAAATAAACGCCATCAAACTCCAACCGTAATTGAGCAGGAAAAGTGACCAGCTCATCATTAGCGGTGCGCCCTGTACTTGCAGTTGCCACTGTGTCTGTGTCGGCAGATAGAAATGGTATGCTGACAGCATAATGATTTGGATCAGCCCAAATCCATAAAGCCCAATTACAATTCTTCGCATTATGTCCTCCTTTGGTTGACGTCGGAGGTTTGATGCGGGGTATCGTGATTGTCATCAAAATTGGGACGAATGGTAGATAAACGGGATGAACAAGAATTGGGTGACGGCAGTACGACGGTTATTTGATCAGCCCTACCCTCTGATCAGAGCTTTTCCACGCTCCCTGTTGCGGCTTCTAGTGGTGACGTTCGTCGTTGCGTTAATTTTTGCTTGGGCGCGGCCAGAAATCGCCGCCTATCCATCTCTTGTTTTCCGATTGCCAGTCATCGTAATTCTGGCGGCAACGAGTTTTTCCATTGCAGGACTCGTTCGCTTTGTCGCGCGCCTGTCATTCGCAGAATCATCTTGGACAGTGGGTCGGGAAATCGCCCTTTATCTCGTTTATGTTGCTTTGATCGCACTCAGCCTGCTTGCTATTCTGCGCGCTGAGGGTCTGATTTCTGTCCACGCCGGACATTTTCTGATTTTTCCAGTTGTCACGGTTTCCGCAGCGAGCCTGCCAGCCTGGCTTGAGGTCATTTGGACACAAAACCACCTGTTGCGGCAATCCCTCGCAGACGCTCGCGAGCTCAACAATCGACTTTCCGCGCCATCCGTCAACAATACCTACAACACGTCTGCGACGGTTTTACTCGTGTCCGAAACGGGCAGCGACATTCGTGTAATGGCCGACAAATTCATCGCCATTCAGGCTCAACAGAACTATTGCGCCCTTTTTCTAATCTCCGAAAAAGGCGTAGTTATTCGCCTGATTCGGTCGACGTTTGGGCAAGCCTTGGGCACGCTGGGACCATTGGGAGCCTGCCAGGTGCACAGGTCTTGGGCGATCAATAGACATCGGATCAAAACGATCTCTGCAAACGCTCAAGGTTGCCAGATCAAACTGGATGGCCTCGGCGTACTGATTCCAGTATCACGTCGATATCGTCATGCATTCGTTTAACAAAAAAGCCCCGCCGGATCTCTCCGGCGGGGCTGATTTTTAAGCAAAGGCTTGAGAGGATTATTCCTCTTCTTCACCCGACTCCGGCTTGGTGATTTCCTCACCTGTTTCCTGATCGACGACTTTCATCGACAGGCGAACCTTGCCGCGATCGTCAAAGCCCATCAGCTTCACATAGACTTCGTCACCTTCGCCGACGACGTCCTTGGGATGGCCAACACGCTCATTTTTCATCTGGGACACATGAACCAGGCCGTCTTTCGGGCCGAAGAAGTTCACGAAAGCGCCGAAGTCCATGACTTTGACAACCTTGCCCTTGTAGATGGTGCCGACTTCAGGTTCAGCCGTCAGCCCATGAATCCAGTCCAGTGCCGCGCGAATGGATTTTCCATCCGGGGACGAGACCTTGATCACGCCGTCATCATTCACATCGACCTTGGCACCTGTGACTTCCACAATCTCGCGGATCACCTTGCCACCGGTTCCGATCACGTCCCGGATTTTATCCGTCGGAATGGTAATCGTTTCGATGCGCGGTGCATATTCACCGACTTCTTCGCGGGCCGTGCCGAGCGCATCATTCATCTTTTCGAGAATGTGCATCCGGCCGCCTTTGGCCTGCTCCAGAGCGGTTTTCATGATCGCTTCATCGATACCGGCGATCTTGATGTCCATCTGCAGCGATGTCACGCCTTCGGATGTACCGGCAACCTTGAAGTCCATATCACCAAGATGATCTTCATCACCCAGGATATCGGAAAGCACAGCGATGCCATCCGGATCCTTGATCAGACCCATTGCGATACCGGAAACCGGCCGTGTAATCGGCACACCGGCATCCATCATGGCAAGCGATGCACCACAGACCGTCGCCATCGAGGATGAGCCGTTGGACTCAGTGATCTCGGAAACCAGGCGAATGGTGTATGGGAAATCTTCCGCTTCAGGCAGAACGGCATTCACCGCCCGCCATGCCAGCTTACCGTGGCCGATTTCACGGCGACCCGGAGCCAGACGGAAGCTTGTTTCACCGACCGAATACGGCGGGAAGTTATAATGGAGCATGAAGCGCTCCTTATACGTCCCGGTCAGCGCATCAATAAACTGCTCGTCTTCACCGGTTCCCAGCGTCGCAACCACGAGACCCTGCGTTTCACCACGGGTGAAAAGCGCGGAACCGTGTGTACGTGGCAGGATGCCGGCTTCGGCAACGATTGTACGAACCTGATCCAGCTCGCGACCATCAATCCGTTTACCGGTCTTGATGATGCCACCGCGAACAATCGAGGATTCAACACCTTTAAGCACATCGGCCAGAACATTGGCGGGTGCACCATCAGGATTGTCGTCGCTTTGAGCGAGCGCGTCCTTGGCTTTGGTCTTTGCCGCACCGATAGCGGTGTAGCGTTCGGTTTTGTCGGTGATCGTATAGGCGGCTGCCAGATCGGCTTCAACCAGCTTGCGAACTTTTGCTTCCAGATCGGAATGATCTTCGGGCGCAAAATCCCAAGGTTCCTTGGCAGATTTCTCGGCAAGGCGGATGATCGCATCAATCACCGGCTGGAATTGCTCGTGACCAAACATCACAGCGCCGAGCATGACTTCTTCGGAAAGCTCTTTGGCTTCCGATTCCACCATCATCACGGCATCGCCAGTACCGGCGACAATCAGATCAAGCGCACTGTCTGCCATGTCGTCGACAAGCGGGTTCAGAACATATTCACCATCAATATAACCCACGCGCGCAGCGCCGATCGGACCCATGAAGGGCAGACCTGAAATGCAGAGCGCTGCAGACGCACCGACAAGGCCGACAATATCGGGATCGTTTTCCATGTCATGCGATAGCACCGTCAGCATCACCTGGACTTCGTTCTTGAAGCCTTTCGGGAAGAGCGGGCGGATCGGGCGGTCAATCAGGCGTGACGTCAGCGTTTCTTTTTCGGTCGGACGGCCTTCACGCTTGAAGAAGCCACCGGGGATTTTGCCGGCAGCGAAGTATTTTTCCTGATAGTTGACGGTAAGCGGGAAAAAATCGGCTCCCGGCTTCACATTTCTGACGCCAACGGCGGTGGCAAGAACCGTGGTCTCACCGAGTGAGACCATCACGGCGCCGTCAGCTTGACGGGCGACCTTACCGGTTTCGAGGGTCAGCTCACGGCCGCCCCAGTCAATTGTTTCTTTGTGAATTTCAAACATCTCGTACGTGCTTTCATCCCTGTCGCGGGAATTAGTGGTCTAGCGGCGCAAGCCAAGCTTCTCGATGACGGCCTGATAGCGGGCAACTTCCTTGCCCTTCAGATAGTCAAGAAGACGGCGGCGCTGAGACACCATTTTAAGAAGGCCGCGACGGGAGTGATTGTCCTTCTTATGGGTTTTGAAGTGTTCGGTGAGGTTTTTGATCCGTTCTGTCAGGATCGCGATTTGTACCTCTGGAGAGCCAGTATCGGCTTTCGCTTGACCAAACTCGGTGACGAGCGCGCTTTTGCGCTCTTGCGTAATCGACATCGGGTTTCCTTTCTTTGCCCCAAACCAGGGCGTTAAACGTTGTGATTAAAGACCCGGGTTGGCTGAAATTTACCCGCCTGAGCCTCGCCAAGAGCCACCGCCTGTCCGCCGCACATAGCAACCGCCAGGCGCGACCCGTCTTTGCCGGAAATATCGCGAGGGCGTCTGCAGGCACGGAGCTCCTGCGCAATCCGCGGGAGCAGGACAATGGATCGCCCTTGCCTGATTTGAAAAACTTCCTCCTCGGTTATGGCCAGCGCCGGGATGTCGTCCAGCGCGGTCTCAACCGGGGCAAGCCCCTCAAAAGCGCGGCCCTTATGGGCCAAATCTGCCAACGCGTCCAGCGATATGGCAGCGACTTCGACAAACACACCAACTGCCGTCCGGCGGAGCGCAGAAATATGACCCTCAACGCCCAATCGATCGGCCAGATCGCGGGCCAGCGCCCGCACATAGGTGCCCTTGCCGCAATCCATTTCAAAGACTGTTTCGTCAGGTGAGGGTGTACCAATGATTTCAAGGCGTTCAATCCGCACCGTCCGTGCTGCGATCTCCACGGTTTCACCCGCGCGGGCCAGATCATAGGCCCGTTCACCATCAATCTTGATCGCTGAATACTGTGGCGGTATCTGACCGATCTGTCCGACAAATTCGGGAAGCAGCGCTTCGATACTTTCGATTTTCGGGCGGGTCTCCGAAGTTGCAATCACCTTGCCCTCGGCATCAATCGTATCGGTTGAAGCACCCCAACGGATCGTGAATCTGTAGGTTTTGTCGGCATCCTGGGCGAAGGGAACGGTTTTTGTCGCCTCGCCCAGCGCAATGGGAAGCATGCCCGTGGCCAGGGGGTCGAGTGTGCCGGCGTGTCCGGCTTTCCTTGCATCGAACAGACGCCTGACTGCCGAGACGGCCTGCGTAGAAGTGATATCGAGGGGTTTATCCAGCAAGACCCAGCCGTGAATGTCCTGCCCGCGCTTCCTGCGCCCCATCAGGCATCATCCTCATCGGCAAGTCCCGGATCCAGATCCCGCTTGACCGATGGACTGGCGAGGAGGTCATCAATCCGGCTGGCCTGATCGAAGCGGTCATCGGCAATAAAGCGAAGTTCGGGCGTGAACTTCATTTCAATCTGCCGACCCAGCCGTCCACGCAGAAAGCTCGCGCACCGGTTCATCGCTTTGGCGACAACGGCTTTATCGCCCTGACCCAGCGGCGCCACATACACCCGGGCCGCTTTCAGATCCGGCGACACCCGCACTTCAGTCACGGTCACATCAACGCCGGCAAGATCGGCATCGCGCAATTCTTCGCGCTGCAACGTCTCCACCAGCGCGTGACGGATCAATTCACCAGCGCGCAGTTGGCGCTGTGACGGCATTTTGGCGCCTGCTTGGGGCGAACCATGGCGGGTCATGATATTTCCTTCTCGAAGGCCCGGAGTCGAACCGGAACGCTCGTTTTCTTGAGGGCCGCGCGGTCTAGCGCTTGCCGTCATTGAAAGCAAGCCTGTCAGCTTGGACAGGAAACTCGCAGTTTTGTGATTTTATCGAACAGGAACTGCAGAGCTAAATGAAATTCAATGAGGAGATTCCAATGAAACTGATTCAAGCAGCGGTATTTTTCTGCATCGCGACATTCGGCAGCAATTCCTTTGCCCAAGAGGTGACGCCGGCCCGCCAAACGGCCGATGCCTGGCTTGCCGCTTATCAAGCGCAGGACTTCGACGTCGCGCGCACTCTACTGACGGAGGCCTCGACCTTCATTGATCCGACCTCCTTCGGCCGGGAAGGGTTTGGCGACCCTATCAACTGGACCGGTGCGGACTCAATTATCGCCGGAATATCGAGCTGGGGTCTGGACGAGGCTGAATACACATTCAATCGCGTTTATGAATCACCGGGCCGCGTCGTTTATGATGGCAGCGTGTTGGTGACCTATCAGAACGGCGCGCGATTCAACTACCCCATTATTTCAATCGTTACGGTCGAGAATGGCCATCTTGTTGAACACCGGGATTATACCGATTTCGATGGCGCCACGCGCATCGACAACCAGTAGGGCTGGAGGCCGTCATGAGAATGATCTTTTTTGCAACCGTCTTCGCGCTGGTGGCGTCCGCGAGCGCTTTCGCTCAGGACGCCGACGCGGAAACGCGCGCCATTGTCGATACCTATATGGCCCACTACTCCGCAGCCGAATTTGAGGCCATGGCACCATATATGGCGGAGGACGTAGTCTTTTCTGACCCGACCGCAACGGGTCTGGGCGAAACAGGCCTGCTACATCATGGTCGCGACCCCATCATGATCGCACTGCAGGAGTTCGCGACCCAATACAATCCGATCGGACTCAATTTCGAATGGGACACCGTGTTCGAAAGTAATGATCGTTACGTTTTCATGGGGCGGGTGAACGCCACTTATCCGACCGATCAGGACGGCATGGTTTTTCGTTGGTCAGCCGCTCAAACCACCGTCATTCACATGCGCGACGGGCTTGTCGTCGAGCAATTTGATTTTGCCGACTATGAAGGTGCCGAACAGGGATTGGTGCCGGTGGAATGAAAAAAGCCCGGCGATGGCGCCGGGCTTTTCTACCTAAAGCTTGCGCTCGACTTCTTCGACCTCGAAGCACTCGATGAGGTCGCCTTTTTGAAGGTCCTCATAATTCTCGAATGCCATACCACATTCCGTACCCGATTTGACTTCCGGAACTTCGTCCTTGAAGCGCTTCAGGGTTTTCAGCATGCCTTCATGGATCACCGTGTCATCGCGCAACAGGCGCACACCGGAGCCGCGTTTCACGACGCCTTCCGTCACACGGCAACCGGCGACTTTGCCGGCCTTCGAGATATTGAAAACTTCCAGAATTTCCGCGTAGCCGATAAAGGTTTCGCGTTTTTCAGGGGCCAGCATGCCTTCCAGCGTGCCTTTCACGTCATCCAGAATATTGTAGATGACGGAATAATACCGGATCTCGACACCTTCTGCCTCGGCCATCTCGCGCGCTTGCTTGTTCGCCCGCACATTGAACGCAAAGACAGGTGCGCCGGATGATTTGGCCAGAAGAATATCGGATTCATTGACACCACCGGCGGCACCGTGAATGACCCGCGCCTTGACCTCGTCATTGCCGATTTTTTCCAGAGATTGCGCAATCGCTTCCGCAGACCCCTGAACATCGGCCTTCACCACAAGCGGCATTTCCTGAATGTCACTGGATTTGAGACGCGCCAGCATCTGTTCAAGCGACGCGCCGCTGGCGCCCGCTGCGACAGATGAATTGCGTTTTTGACGCTGGCGATATTCCACCAGTTCGCGGGCGCGGGCTTCGCCATCAACGACAGCAAACATTTCACCCGGCTCCGGGGCGCCGTCCAATCCGAGAATCTCGGCCGGTTGCGATGGCCCAAGCGCCTTGAGCTGCTGATTGCGCTCGTCAATCATGGCGCGAACACGGCCCCATTGCGCGCCGGCAACAACAATATCACCGCGCTTGAGCGTGCCGCGTTTCACCAGAACAGTCGCCACCGAACCACGGCCTTGTTCCACCTGGCTTTCAACCACCACGCCGTCCGCTTCGCGATCCGGATTGGCAGTGAGCTCCAGGAGTTCCGCCTGCATGGTAATGGCGTCGGTCAGTTCCTGAAGCCCGGTTTTCTTCAACGCCGACACTTCAATCGCCTGGGTTTCGCCGCCCATGCTTTCGACAATCACCTCATGCTGAAGCAGATCGGTCAGCACTTTTTGCGGATTGGCACCTTCGCGGTCCATCTTGTTGACGGCCACAATGATTGGCGCACCTGCCGCCTGAGCATGTTTGATCGCTTCGATGGTTTGCGGCATCACCCCGTCATCAGCGGCCACCACCAGAATCACGATATCCGTTGCTTGCGCACCGCGCGACCGCATGGCCGAGAACGCCGCGTGTCCGGGCGTATCCAGGAAGGTGATCTTGTCGCCTGATTTCAATTTTACCTGATAGGCACCGATATGCTGCGTAATTCCGCCAGCCTCGCCTGCGGCTACATCGGTCTCGCGCAAAGCATCCAGCAGGGACGTCTTGCCGTGATCGACATGACCCATAACGGCAACAACAGGCGGGCGCGGTTTTTTTGAATCATCTGAATCGTCGTCAGCGATAAAGCCTTCTTCGACATCGGATTCGGAAACACGCTTCGCGATATGGCCAAAATCTTCAATGATCAACTCGGCCGTATCCAGGTCCAGCACATCATTCACGCGAACCATCTGTCCCTGCTTCATGAGATATTTCACAACATCGGCAGCGCGTTCGGCCATACGGACGGCCAGTTCCTGAACAGTAATGGCCTCGGGCAAAACAACTTCACGCTGGATCTTGTCGCGATCGCCACCCTCCTGGCGGCGTTGTTTTTCGCGTTCCCGCGCCCGGCGTACAGACGCCAGAGACCGCTGACGATCTTCATCGCCATCAAGAATGTTCTGAATTGTCAGCTTGCCGGAGCGCCGACCTTGATCGGCCTTGGCGCGACTTTTCTCTGGCGGCGTCCGGCCAGGGCCTGGAGCGCCTTTCTTTTTGACACGGCCGCCCATCGCTTCGAGCATGGAATCCGCGTCATTATCGCGTCGGTCCTTGGAGCGATCCTTGTCCTTGGGTTTCGGCGCTTCCTTGCGTGCTGGCGCAACGTCGTCCGGGTCCCCCTTTGCAGGAGCCGCCGCCGCTGCAGCAGCTTCAGCCTCGGCTTCAGCTTTGCGGCGTTCAGCCTCGGCAACTTCCTCGGCTTCGCGCCGATGCTTGTTTTCCAGCGCCAGTTTTTCTTCCTGGGCACGTTGCGAGCGTTCCGCCTCAGCGACTTCCCGCTGTTCCGCTTTCTGGGCCGCTTCAGCGCGCGCGCGTTGCACCGCCCGCTGGCGGGCCACCAATTCTTCTTCGGAAAGGCCCAATTCCCGCGCTCTTGCCGCCTGCGCGGATTCACCTTTCCGCTGGTTCGGTTTGGCGGGTGGCTTTCCGGCAGGCGTCGGCGCACCGCCAGATTGCGGTGTCACAATACGTTTGCGTTTCTTTTCGACCACCACAGACTTGGAGCGGCCGCGCGCAAAACTCTGCTGCACAGTGCCTGACCCCCCGCGATTTAGCGAAAGAGGTCGGCGGCCTGAACCACCCTGATTACGATCGTCACTGTCGCTCATGCGAACCTTTCAACACGGCCATACTCCGGGAGGCTCGTCGGCGGCCGATAGGCCAACGTCCCGTTTTCAAGTCATCAAGGCTTGAAGGCCCGCTAAACTAGCCACCTTCAGGCCGGATTCAACCACCCTCACCTGCAGTCGCCTTCGGATCGATGATCCGGAAGCCCGAAAGCCGGTGCATTACATCGCCAAAAGCCCGAGCTTGCGAGCCTTTGGCAAGTACCGCATGGACCACGCTGTCACGGCCGACAGCCTGGCCTATGTCCGCTGCGGAAAAACATCCTGCAACAGAAATATCGCCCCAGGCGGCTTTGGCCAAACGGTCGAGTTTGCCTCGCCCGTCATCAGCGCCGTCCGCCGCTTCAATTCGCCACGCCGGGCGTTCCGCTTTCAACGCGATTCTGACCGCGTCCATACCCGTCGAAAGCGCACCACCCTTGCGAGCCAGCCCGAGCAGGGACAAGGCGCGTTTTGCCAGCATCGCCTCCACAGTTTCAATCAGGTCCGCCGGCACAATTGACCCTTTCAGGGCCCGGGCCAGCTTTCCCTTGCTGATTGCAAGCTCCAGCATTTTTCGCTCGGCACTGACCCAGGCCCCCCGACCTGGCAATTTCGCCGCGACATCAACCACAACATTCCCGTCGGGGTCAGACACAAAACGGATCAGATCGCTTTCCGGCCCGCTTGTGCCTGTGGAGATGCAGCGACGCTCTCGCATATCAGTACTTTTGCTCAGTCTTTCGCCTCTTCGTCTCCGTCAACTGCAGCATCCAGATCCACACCCAGTGCAGCCGCTTCGGCTTCCAGCGCGTCCAGGTCCATATCTGCAATATCAACTTCGCTCTCGGCATTCTCGCCCTCTGACACTTCCTCGACCTCTGGCTGAGGCAAGTCATCTTCGGAAATCCAGCCTGCCGCGACGCGCGCTTTCAGGATCAGCATTTCAGCGTCTTCCTGCGACATTTCCAAATCTTCCAGAATGCCGGCTTCGCGAACGCGCTCGCCATCCTTGGTTTCGAACCAGCCCCGCAAATCATCCGGCGTCAGTCCGGCGAGTTCATCTGCCGTCTTGACGTCATTCTTGCCAAGTTGAACGGCCATGGGCAGGTCTACACCCTCGATTTCCAGAAGCGCATCTTCAACACCCAGCTCGGTGCGCTTGGCGTCCTGTTCGGATGCGATCTTGTCGAGATATTCCTTGGCGCGGGTCTGGATTTCAACGGCGGTATCGTCGTCAAAGCCCTCAATGGCCGCGATTTCAGGAAGCTCGACATAGGCCAGCTCTTCAACGCTGACAAAGCCTTCGGTTGCCATCAGTTGGGCGATCACTTCGTCTACGTCCAAAGCGTCCATGAAGACAGCCGTACGCTCGGCAAATTCCTTCTGGCGGCGTTCGGATTCTTCCTGCTCGGTCAGAATATCAATCGACCAACCTGTCAGTTGCGAAGCCAGACGAACATTTTGCCCGCGGCGACCAATCGCCAGCGAAAGTTGGTCGTCCGGGACCACAACTTCAATCCGTTGATCTTCCTCGTCGAGAACGACTTTTGCCACTTCAGCCGGTTGCAGCGCATTCACGATGAAGGTCGCCGGGTCATTATTCCATGGAATGATGTCGATTTTCTCGCCCGCAAGTTCAGACACAACCGCCTGCACGCGCGACCCGCGCATACCCACGCATGCGCCGACCGGATCGATGGAGCCATCATTGGAGATCACCGCAATCTTGGCCCGCGAGCCAGGATCGCGTGCAACTGCCGGAATTTCGATAATGCCCTCGTATACTTCTGGCACTTCCTGCGAGAACAGGGCCGCCATGAAGTCCGGGTGCGCCCGCGACAGGAAGATTTGAGGTCCACGGGTTTCGCGGCGCACATCATAAATGTAGGCGCGGACACGATCCCCATTTTTAAGGTTTTCGCGCGGAATGCCGTCATTGCGGCGAATAATGCCCTCGGCACGACCCAGCTCGATGAAGACGTTTCCGTATTCGACCCGCTTGACAATACCATTGACGATCTCGCCGGCACGGTCCTTGTATTCCTCGAATTGACGCTCACGCTCGGCGTCACGCACTTTTTGGGTGATGACCTGCTTCGCAGTCATCGAGGCGACGCGGCCAAATTCGATCGGGGGCAATTCTTCGGAGAAAACAGTGCCAATCTCGGCGTCGGCTTCGAGTTTCTTGGCGTCTGTCAGGCTCATTTCCTGAGCTTCGTTTTCAACCTCTTCCACGACCGTCGTGTGGCGCATCAATGACATTTCACCAGTTTTCGGATCGATAGTGGCGCGAATATCGAGCTCGGCACCATAGCGCGAGCGAGCCGCTTTTTCGATGGCCTCTTCGATCGCCTCGATAACAATGCGCTCATCAATTGATTTCTCGTGCGCAACAGCCCGGGCAATGGCGAGCATTTCGGTTTTGTTTGCACTGACGCCGATATTCATGGCGTGTCTCCACTTGTTTCATCCGAGCCGGATGGCGCACCGCGCGCCGCCAGGTCAGCTTTGATCAAATCGTCGGTCAGGACGAGTTTGGCTTCGGCCACCCATTCAAATGGAATGAGTGCGGTTTCGTCTTCTTTCGGCAGATCAATCAGCACGTTTCCATCTTCGAAACCGGCCAACAGCCCTGTAAATCTTTTTTGTCCTTCGACCAGGCGATCAAGCTCGATCTTGGTCCGAAATCCCGTCCAGCGCTCGAAATGAGCAGGCAAGGTCAGCGGGCGGTCAATGCCCGGAGACGACACTTCCAGCGTATATTCACCGCGGATCGGATCTTCGTCTTCGAGAACATCGGACAGGCCGCGCGAAAGCTTGGCGCAATCCTCGACATTCATGGTCCCGTCGGACGTCTCGGCCATGATCTGGACGATTTGCGTTTTACCCGACTTCACACGGATGCG
>BQJI01000035.1 GCA_021604625.1 Hyphobacterium sp.
AGGACGTATTTGCGGACTGCGATGACAGGCTGGCCGCTCAGGCACTGACCAATATCGTCAAGAATGCCTCGGAGAGCGTCGCCACCCGAATGGAAAGTGAAACGGCCAAAAATGCCGTGGGTCAGATCTCCGTTTCACTGGTTGATACTGATGGTTTCGCCGAAATCACGATCAGGGACAATGGTTTGGGCTGGCCGCTCGCCAATCGGGAACGTTTGACGGAGCCCTATATGACGACGCGCGAAAAAGGCACCGGTCTTGGTCTGGCGATCGTCAAACGGGTGATGGAAGATCATAGGGGCCGCCTCGAACTCGATCAGCCTGAAGATGGAATCGGCGCCGTTGTTCGAATGAAATTTCCACTTTCTGGCCGAACTGGCCCGAATATCGCTACACAAACAAAAAACGCTCAGGTGTGAGACATGGCCAACGACATTCTCATTGTAGATGACGAAGAAGACATTCGCGATCTGGTTGCCGGATTGCTGGAAGATGAGGGCTATCAGGCGCGGGAAGCAGCAAACGCCGACGACGCGCTGGCTGCGATCCGGACCCGAAAGCCATCACTGGTGATTCTGGATGTCTGGCTTCAGGGCAGCCGTCTGGACGGCATCGAATTGCTCGATGAAATGAAAAAGGTGGATCCGGAATTGCCGGTCATCGTCATTTCCGGTCATGGCACAATCGAAACCGCTGTCGCTGCCATCCGCAAGGGCGCCTATGATTTTATCGAAAAGCCCTTCAAGAGCGACAAGCTGATTCTGACAATCGAGCGCGCCATGGAAGCCAGCGAGCTACGTCGGGAAAATGCCGAATTGCGCGCACGTGGTCCTGGCGAACCCGAACTGGTCGGAAAATCCGGTGCGATTTCCCATCTCAAGCAGCTGATTGATCGCGTTGGCCCCACCAATAGTCGTGTCCTGATTGCAGGCCCCGCTGGTTGTGGCAAGGAAGTCGTGGCCCGCTTGATTCATTCCAGTTCCCCTCGTGCGAAAGCTCCATTCATCGCTGTGAACGCGGCCGGAATGGAAGCTGATCGCGTGGAGGAAGAATTGTTCGGCGTCGAAACAGATCAGGGTTTGGTGTCCCAGATTGGTTTGCTGGAACGCGCCCATGGCGGGACGCTGTTCTTCGACGAAATCGGCGACATGCCGATCGCTACCCAGAATAAATTGCTACGAATGCTGGTTGATTCAAGTTTCCGTCGCCTTGGCGGTGGTGTCGATGTTCGTATCAATGTACGCGTGATTTCCTCGTCTTCGCGGAATTTGCGCGAACATATTTCCAACGGACTGTTTCGCGAAGACCTGTATCACCGCCTCGCTGTGGTGCCGGTAGAAGTGCCAGGACTGGCAGAACGCCGAGAGGACATTCCGTTGCTCGTCGAGCACTTTCTGACGCGCATTACCAGTTATTCCGGCCTGACCAAACGCAAGATTGGCGAAGACGCCATGGCAGCCTTGCAGGCCCATGACTGGCCCGGCAATGTTCGTCAGTTGCGTAACAATGTGGAACGTTTGCTGATTTTGACGTCCGGAAATACAGATGGTCCGATCACACTCGATTCTTTGCCGTCGGAAGTCGCCGGTCGTGAAACCGATGATACTGGCTTCGACGCCGAGCGAATGATTGCGTTGCCGTTGCGCGATGCCAGAGAAAAATTCGAACGTGAGTATTTGAAATCACAAATAAATCGGTTCGGAGGCAATATTTCCCGGACCGCAGCATTTATCGGAATGGAGCGCTCCGCCTTGCATCGCAAGCTTAAGTCTTTAGGGGTAAATACCTCTGAAGCTCGCTCGGATGGCGAGCCAGCCGAGGAATGAGGGTGACGCCATGAAGGCTGTCGTTTGTGGGGCAGGGCGCGTTGGATACGGAATTGCCAAAGCGCTATCTCGCGAAGGCAATTCGGTAACCGTTGTCGACTGGTCGACGGAGCTGATTTCCCAGATAACCACCGATCTCGATGTGCGCGGAATTGTGGGCCATGGATCGCATCCTGAAGCGTTGGAACGAGCCGGTGCCGCGGACGCCGAGCTGATTGTTGCTGTCACCCATTCCGACGAAACCAACATGATTGCCTGTCAGGTGGCACATTCGCTTTTCCAGACCCCCATGCGAATTGCAAGGGTGAGGGCGCAAGCCTATCTGGATCAGGCTTGGCGCGGCCTTTTTTCAACCGGAAACATGCCGGTTGATGTGGTTATTTCACCGGAGCTTGAAGTCGGTCGCGCTATCTTGCAACGCGTCGAAACGCCCGGGGCGTTTTCAACGGCATTGTTTGCCGGCGGTCGGGTTCAGCTATTGGGTATACGCATGGATGAGGAGAGTCCCGTGGCCGGCTCTTCAATTGAACAAATTCGGGAGATTTTCCCAGACCTTCGCCTGTCCCTCTGTGGTGTGGACCGCGAAGGCAAACTGTTTATTCCAACTGTATCGGACCCCCTTCTCGCCGGGGATGACATCTACATTTCGATCGAACCGGCAATGCTGGATCGTGCCTTGCAGATTTTTGGGCAGAAAGCCGACAAGGTTCGCCGCGTCGTGATTATCGGTGCCGGAAATATTGGCGTCTATGTTGCGCGGGCACTGGAACGCCTCGGCAAGGTCAAAGTTCGCCTCATCGAGGCGAACAAGAAACGGGCCGAACTTGCCGCCGATCAGCTGAATAAGACCGTTGTTCTGCACGGTGATGGACTGACGCCGGAGCTCTTGCGCGAAGCGGGCGCGGACCGCGCCGAGCTGGTCGTGTGCGTGACGAATGATGACAAGGTCAATTTGCTCAGTGCCGTGATGGCAAAAAAAGAAGGCGCAGGCAGCGCCATTTGTCTGGTCAATGAACAGGCTTTTGAGCCGTTGAGAGAACCTCTCAATGTCGATGCCTTCATCGACCCCAGAACCATTACGATATCGACCATTCTCCAACACATTCGCCGAGGACGCATTACCGGCCTGCAATCCATAGCAAACGGTCTGGCTGAAGCCCTGGAAGGTGTTGTCCTGGCCACCTCGCCCCTATTGGGCAAATCAATCGACGAGTTGGACCTGCCCGACAATGTGACGGTGGGCGCGCTTGTTCAGGGTGGAAAGATTTTCATGCCCGGCGAGAGCGCAATCGTGAAGGAAGGGGATCGCATGCTGTTGTTTGCAGACTCGGCAGCGGTTTCCAAAGTCGAACGTCTCTTCCGCGTCAGCCTGGATTATTTCTAGAACGCTATGCAATCTCTCGGTTTTCTCCGGCCCTTGGGCCAAACGTGGGCAGGGCTGGCACTCATCATATTACTGGTATCGCTATTCACGCTTATATTTCAGGCGTGGGTCGCGGCACAAGCATTCCTCATAACTGCAGCATTGCTGGGTTTTGCCGGCGGGTTGATCTGGTCAGCATCCGCCGGCGTGAAGCTGATAGCGCGAGCAAGTGAGGCCTCGGCCTATGTACTGGCATTATGGGCCCTGACACCGCCTTTCCTGATCGTCCCTTTCGTCTTGCTGACGCCCGGCCTGACATATGTCGAAGCGGTTTTCGAAGCCTATTCCGCGCTGACGACCACCGGGGCTATTATTTTACCGCCTGAGAACGTGCCCGACGCATTGATTTTCTGGCGTTGCCTTGTCGGATTTGTGGGCGGATATCTGACACTCCTGACGGCCGCCGGCGTGTTGGCAGCCTTCGACAAGAGCGGTCTGGAGCTCAGGAAATCCATCCTTCTGACCTATGACCGGGAGAATATTTTCTCAAACCTTCATGTCGCGGCACGTCGCATCGCTGTTATATACGGAGGCCTCGCAGCCATCAGCTTTCTGGCCTTGATGATCGCCAGTGTTCCGGCATTTGAAGCGCTTTGCCTGAGCCTTTCAGCGCTATCGACCAGCGGATATACGGTGTCATCGGGTCCCTTGTCAGGACAGGTTCCGCCGCTCGCTATCATGTGTCTCGCAGTCATTACGTTGGCGGGTGCTACTAATATTGCATTCCTGCGCTCTCTGGTGACCTGGCATGACATTGAGCTAGAGACGGAAAGCGTCGCTATGATCGGCGTGATTATCGGTCTGGCCTTACTGTTTATGCTGGCGACAGCGGGCTCTGCTGGCCCGTTCTCTGCCATTGCCGATTCAATCTTTATCGTGTCAACAGCGGGGTTTACGGCATCAAATTCTGCGGGCCACGTGCCGCTGGCGGCTGTTCTGGCCGCAATGATTGGCGGGGCGGTGGCGTCGACATCGGGCGGCCTGAAAGTTTCCCGCCTTGTAATTCTGTCTCGATCAGCATTGGCCGAACTGGCCCGGATGGCTCATCCCTCCAGCATTGTGCGGGTTATACATCGCGGACGCAGCACCGATAATGATGCGATGCTCGCCCTCTGGACAACCGTTCTGGGATATATCGGCCTGGTCGCCATTGCTGTGGTCGGTCTGACATTGCTTGGAGAGCCCTTTGAGAGTGCCTGGAGCGCGGCAACAACCTCGATATCCAATGCTGGCCCGCTGCATGATCAATTGTCACCAGAGCGATCGTGGGCCCAGTTTTCGACGCCATCGCAAATATTTACAATCGTCCTGATGGTTCTGGGACGTCTGGAAGTATTGGCAGGGCTGGCAGCCATAGCGGCAATTTTCAGAAGGTTTTAAGCGAATGTCGCGCTTTGCTTACGTAAATGGTCAGTATATCCGCCATACCGATGCACGAATTCATATCGAGGATCGCGGCAACCAGTTTTCGGACGCGGTGTATGAGGTCTGGGGGGTAAGAAATGGTGAGTTGATGGATTTCGACGGGCATCTCCGGCGATTGGCACGCTCGCTGGGTGAATTGAAAATCCGCATACCAATGGCCCCGGCTGCACTCACTGTCATTTTGCACCGGATGGTGGCATTAAACAAACTGCGCAATGGCTTGATATACTTGCAGGTATCACGTGGTCAGGCGCGGCGGGATCACGCATTTCCGGCTGCGAATGTACGACCCGGAATTATGATCACCGCAAAATCAACCAATGCGATCACAGCCGAAACGCGCGCCGAAAAGGGCATCAGCGTCATCACGCAGCCAGACATCCGTTGGGGCCGACGCGATATAAAATCAATCTCTCTTCTTCCCAATGTTCTGGCCAAGCAAGCGGCAAGCGAAGCGGGGGCAAGCGAATGCTGGTTGGTAGATCCCGACGGCTTTATCACTGAGGGGGCGTCATCAAATGCGTGGATCATGACGACTAACGGAGTGTTGGTCACCAGACCGGCAAATACCGACATCCTGAACGGCATTACCCGCAGGACACTCTTCGAACTCGCCGAATCGCGTGGCATTCCGTTTGAGGAGCGGGCCTTCTCCAGAGAGGAGGCCTTGTGCGCCCGTGAAGCTTTTGTCACATCCGCATCGGCATATCTGACGCCCGTCGTCGAAATTGACGGAAAACCGATTGGCAACGGTCATCCCGGAACGTTTTCCTTGCAGCTGCGCGAAGCATATGTTGCAACCACACCAATGCGGTCTCGGGGGCGTCCGGTTCGCGATCCAGTCTGGCTGGTTGCGCACCGGCTCGAACGCCTTGTAGGTTAGCAGAGCTGTTCAAGTCGAATAACAAGAAAAATGGAGCAGGCCGATGTCTGGCGAACGCAAAAGCAACAATCTGCAAGACGTATTTCTAAATTCCGTACGCAAAACCAAAACACCGCTGACAATTTTTCTGGTCAATGGTGTGAAACTCCAGGGTGTTGTGACCTGGTTTGATAATTTCTGCCTGCTTCTGCGCCGCGATGGTCAGTCCCAACTGGTCTACAAGCATGCAATATCAACCATAATGCCATCAGCACCCGTCGCATTGTTTGAAGCCGAACAGCAGGATGATGAAGGCGGCGACGCTTGATCGAAACCGGAACACCTGCCGACAGAGCCATTGTCGTTCGCGCCAGAACCGGCGTTGATAATTCTGAGGATGATGCACGTCTTGAAGAGGCGACCGGGCTCGCCGAAGCACTTGGGCTGGACGTAATAGAATCCAGTTTTGCGCCGGTGCGTAAAATCGATCCCGGTCGGTTTTTTGGCAAGGGCAAGCTGGACGAAATGGCTACGCATATCCGCAGCCTCGAAGCCGATATCGTTATTGTCGATGCAGCCTTGTCACCTGTACAGCAACGCAATCTGGAAAAAGCCTGGAACGTCAAAGTCATTGACCGGACCGGCTTGATTTTGGAGATTTTTGGTCTCAGAGCCCGCACGAAAGAAGGCCGTTTACAAGTCGAGCTGGCCCGGCTGGAATATGAACGATCACGTCTGGTACGCACCTGGACTCACCTCGAAAGACAGCGAGGCGGGCAGGGCTTTATGGGCGGGCCGGGCGAAACCCAGATTGAGGCCGACAGGCGAATGTTGGCAGACAAGATGGGCCGTCTCCGACGTGAACTGGAAGAGGTTCGACGCACGCGCGCATTGCATCGAAAATCTCGCCAGGTCGCGCCTTATCCAATGGTGGCGATCGTCGGTTACACCAATGCGGGAAAATCAACCCTGTTCAACCGGATTACCGGCGCCAAAGTGTTCGCCAAAGACATGCCGTTTGCAACGCTGGACACAACCGTTCGCGGTTTCAAGACACCGGACGGAACGCAACTTCTTTTATCGGATACGGTCGGTTTTATCATAGATCTGCCGACCGAACTGGTCGCGGCTTTTCGCGCTACGCTGGAAGAAGTTCGCGAGGCCGATATCATTGTCCATGTATTGGATGTATCCGCTGACGATTTCGAAACCCGCCGCCGAGAAGTGGAAGCGATACTGGATGCCATAGACGCAGGCGCAGAACATGATCAGCCTGTGATAGAAGTCTTCAACAAGATAGATCTCTGGAAGAATGAAGCTTCGCTCGACGTTGAAACAATTTCTGACCTCCCACGCAAGAGCGAGGATTCGGTCTGCGCGGTAGCGTTGTCGGCACAGACAGGCGAGGGCATTGATCGGCTGCTCCATGCCATCGATCGCGTCATGGCAGATAAATCGGTTATGCTGAAAGTACAGGCACAGCCAAAAGATCAGCGGGCCATCGCCTGGCTTCACGAGCATGGGGCCGTTATATCCGAATCCGTCGACAAGCGGGGTGTCACCACCGCCCACGCGCGCCTTTCACCCGTCGTAGCGGGGCGGTTCGCGTCACAATTTCCAGACCTTGCGCCAAATTTTGAGGATGCCAGCTAGGCTATTCCTGTAATTTGGCCTCATTCCAAAGCGCCTCCATCTCATCGAGATGGGTGGTGGCGATGTCCTCATTTCGGGCTTTCAGCGTTGCTTCGATATAGCGGAAACGCCGTTCAAATTTAGCGTTGGCGCGGCGCAACGCCGCTTCACTGTCTACTTTAGTTTTTCTTGCTAAATTTGCGCAAACAAATAATAAATCACCGATTTCATCTTCAATTTTATCACGATCACCCGTGTCGATGGCCTCGCGGACTTCTGCAGTCTCTTCATCTACTTTTTCGAGCACGCGGGCCGGGTCAGGCCAGTCAAATCCTACTGTTGCAGCGCGCTTTTGAAGCTTGTGGGCGCGTTTCAGGCCAGGCAAGGCGAGGGGGACATCATCCAGCAACCCATCCGATCCGGTTTTCTGTTTGCGCTCGGCCGCTTTCAGCCGCTCCCAGTCTAGCGTTTGCGCCTCCGCATCATCATAGGACTTATTGGCAAACACATGCGGATGGCGGCTTACCATCTTGCTGGAAATGGCTTCCGCCACGTCATCAAGGTCAAACAGGCCGGCTTCCTCGGCCATGCGGGAATGAAACACGACCTGCAATAACAGATCTCCGAGTTCGTTCTTGAGATCGTCCATATCACCGCGGCGTATGGCATCATCCACCTCATACGCTTCTTCGATCGTATAGGGCGCAACAGTCTCGAAGGTTTGTTCAATATCCCAGGGACAGCCAGTGTTCGGGTCGCGAAGTCGTTCCATGATTGCGCGCAATTTCTGAAGGGGAGTTTCGTTCGTCATGGTTTAACCTGCCTTCTCCCAATCTATTATATGCGCATAATGTATATTATGAGACATATTGCATCATGCTCATATCATTAAACTATCAAGGCGGCTCACGTCGATTGAGTATGTTCCAACACCATACCATCAAAAGCCGGCTCAACACCCTCGGGAAGCTTCTTTCCGAGGGAGACATAATCAAGATCGACGTGGAGATTGGTGAGCACGCCTCGCCCGGCATCCGCGCGTTTCAACCACGACAGCGCGTCAGATACGCTGGCATGCGTTGGATGCGGCGTTTCGCGTAGCGCATCGACAATCCAGACCGGAACATCGCGCAAAACAGAAAAAGCTGAGTCCGGAACAGCGCTGACATCCGGCGAATATGCAAATGGACCAAACCGGTAGCCCGCTGCGATAATGCCTCCATGTTCAAGTTCCATCGCCTGGACCGGCATTTCACCGCCAGAACCCTCGACATGAAACAAATCGCCATTTGTCGGAACATCATGCGCGTCCATAATGGATGGATAGGCCGATCCCTGCCGCGAATTGAATATATAGGCAAAGCGGGATGTCAGGCTTTCACGTGTACTTGCAATCATCCATACTGGCATGCGCTTGCGAGCGCGAAGAACATAGGGCCGCAAATCATCAATACCGTGGGTCTGATCCGCATGATCATGCGTATAGATGACCGCATCGATGCGCTTGACGCCCGCAGACAGCATCTGTTCGCGAAAATCCGGCGATGTATCAACAACGGCAACTGTCACATCACCGCGATCGAACATGGCGCGCGTGTCTGCGTATTCGACGAGAAGGCTGCACCGGCGACGGCGGTTTTTCGGGTTTTTCGGATCGCAAGCGCCCCAGTCGCCGTCAGGCCGTGGCACACCGCCTGATGAACCTGAGCCCAGTATCGTCACTTGCCAGACCGGTTGCGACGTCATTCCGGCCGCTCCGCCTTGGAAAACAGACGGAAAAATGCCTCCGTTGTTTGTGCGGCACCTTCGTCTTCTGTCCAACCTACTGTTTCGCAAACACCTTTAAGCACGTCAGGCAGAAACGCAGGTTCATTGCGTCGCCCGCGATGCGGCATGGGCGCAAGATAAGGACAATCCGTCTCGATAATGATCCGGTCATTTGGAATATCGTCGCGAAACACCGCGCGCACTTCATCCGCTTTTTTGAACGTTATAATTCCCGATGCCGCAAAATAGGCATCAAGTTTCGCTGCCCTTTGCGCCAATTTCGCACCGCCCGTATAGCAGTGTAAAAGTGCACGAAAAACTCCCTGCACCATCTCTGCTTCAAGAAATTCGGCCATTTCATCGTCGGCGTCCCGCGTATGCAGAATAAGTGGCAGTTCAGTTCGACGTGCGGCTTCAGCATGCGCAGCAAGGCTTCGAAATTGTTCGTCTTTCGGACTGTATCCATAGTGAAAGTCAAGACCCGTTTCACCTATCCCGATGACTTTCGGATGTTGGGCAATTTCGACAAGCTCATCTGCGGTAATATCCGGCTGGTCCTTGGCATGATGCGGGTGCGCACCGATCGTGCACCAGATATTGTCATGCGCCTCTGCGATGGCTGACACAGCTTCAAAATCAGACAGCTTGCAACAGATCGCGACCATGCCGGTCACACCGGCTTCGCGAGCACGCGCTAACACGTCGGCCAGATCGTCCACATAGGGTTCGCCGTGCAGATTTGTATGACTGTCGATTAACATGGGTATTACCGAGTCGCTCGGGCGGCCGCTTCGATCTGCGAGAAGGCGGCCAGCGCGGTCTGCTTGGCATCCAGGTAGACGTGATCGGCTTCCGACTCCAGCGTCTGGATATTCCGCCAGGCATCCAGCCAGGGTTCTGGAGGGCGTCCATCGGATATTGCCAATTTTGCGAGGCGCGCGGTGTTGCGGATCAGGGACGCATACAAATGCGGTCGCAATTTGGAGCGAGCCTTGGTTGATATTTTTGCGGCCAGCCGCCGCGAGGCGCGACCATCCCAATTCGGCAATCGGTCCATCATTCCGCGAACATCCTGTTCCAGCGCAACGGCACCGGATTGTATCAATGATAATGCCCTGCCCGGTGCGCCCGCTGCCAGATCCGATGCCGCCCGGGCGTCGCCTGCATCGACGTCATGGACTGCCTCCAGCCAGCCAGCAGTCTCTGCGATCGAAGGGGCTCGCAAATCTAGCTGCCGGCAACGCGAACGGATGGTCGGTAACAACCGGCCCGGAGAATGGGTCACCAGAAACAGCAGGCCGCGGTCCGGTGGTTCTTCAAGCGTTTTCAGCAAGGCATTTGCAGCGTTGCGGTTCACCTCATCCATGGAATCGATGATCGCGATTCGCCATCCCGCTTCACCTGCGCTTCGTGAAAAGAAATCCGGAACGCGCCTCACTTCATCAATGGTGATTTCGCCACGCCATCGCTTTTTTTTATCGTCCCATGGCCGGCGGATCGTCAGCAAATTCGGATGCGCCTGGGCGTGCACTTTCTGGCGCGCCACCTGGTCGCTCTGGTTCCCGGTGAGCAAGGAAATGGCGGCCTTGTAGGCAAAGCTGGCTTTCCCGACGCCCTTGGGCCCCGTGATCATCCAGGCGTGATGAAGCCGTCCGGAATGTCGCGCCGTGTCGAACTGTCCAATTGCCGCATCATGGCCGAACAGGTTCGCAATTTCGCGCGGCGCGGCACAACCGAGTTCGCAATCGGGCAATTGATCGATGTCAGTCATGATCAATCCGATCTTGAATGGCTTTCAAAGCGATTGACGCCAGTTCATCAGGATCGTGCAAACCGTCAAGAATCAAAAAGCGTTCGGGGCTTTCTGCCGCCAACGCTTTGTAGCTCGCTCGCAATCGCTCATGAAATGCCAGCGCTTTGGATTCGAACCGGACTTCAAGGCCGAGCCGGTCACGCGTCCGCGCCAGACCCGTTTCCGGCGGAATATCAACCAATAACGTCAAATCCGGCTTGAAATCACCAAGAACGAGCTGGTGCAATGCATGAAGGCGAGAAAATTCTATACCGCCCGCCGCGCCTTGATAGGCCATGGTCGAGTCGGCAAAACGATCGGAAATAATGATGGCGCCGCGATCCACGCCCGGGCGAATAACTTTCTCCACATGGTCCACGCGTGCCGCATAGAAAAGCAGCGCTTCAGTCATCGCCGACCAACGTTCCGCGTCGCCTTTAACCAGAAGTTCGCGTATTTGCTCCGCCCCGGGTGTGCCACCCGGTTCCCGCGTCATAACGACCTCATAGCCGTCTGTTTTCAGAGAGGACTGAAGCGTCCGGGCCAGTGTCGATTTACCGGCCCCCTCGCCGCCTTCCAGTGTTACGAATAGACCCCGCCCCATCAGTTCAGGCCGAACAGGCTGCCCAGCCCGGCGAGTGCGCGACCAATGAGGCCTTTACGCTCAACGTTTTCAGAGGCTTCCAGATCATAAACCCGTGTTTCTGCACCCGGTGCAGCCACTTCCAGCCGGGCGATGACATCGCCTTCTGTAATCGGTGCGCTCACGGGCCCGTCATACACAATGACAGCCTGTAAATCATCGCGCGCACGAACGTGCATCCCCAGCTGAGCGGTCTCGGCCAGTCGCAAGGAGACCGTTTCGGCCTGTCCCAGATAGACATCGGCGTCACCCACGACATCGCCAGCATCAGCAAGATGAACTACAGTGAAATCGGCAAGGGCGGCGCGCATCAGGCGCTCACCTTCATTGGCCCGGGCGCGCTCACTCTCCATACCGTTATAGGCAATGATCCGCCGAACACCGTCTCGCACGCCGGAAGCCACCAGCCCGTATCCGCTTTCCTCCGTATGGCCTGTTTTCAGACCATCAACCGCACTCATGACCGGCAATAACGGGTTGCGGTTGAACTGACGGATACCGTTATAGGTGAATTCACGCTCGGCGAAAATTTCATAGAGATCGCTGTGATCCCGGATCAGGATGGCTGCCAACCGTGCAAGGTCAGCGGCGCTGATGCGCTGATCGGGATGTGGCCAGCCGGTTGAATTGGCAAAACTGGCCGATGTCAGTCCCAGTTCTCTGGCGCGGGTTGTCATGTCTGCAGCGAACGCGCTTTCGGAGCCGGACAAGGCTTCGGCGATCACAATGCAGGCGTCATTTCCGGATTGAATAATAATACCGCGTAACAGGTTCTCGACGCTGACGCGGGAATTGATTTCCAGAAACATGGTGGAAGACCCGGACGCCGCTCCGCCAGTGCGCCAAGCGTGTTCCGATACCGGCAATTCATCGTCCAGCGATAGTGCGCCGCGATCAATGGCCTCGAATGCCATCAGCAATGTCATCAATTTTGACATGGATGCCGGTGGCATCGCTTCGGAGCCGTTCTGATTGAACAGAATTTCACCCGTGTCGTAGTCGAGGATTACGGCATGGCTGGCCGAAGTCTGAAAATCCTGTGCTTGCGTCATCGGCGCAAAAGCAATCAGGCAAAAGGTTATGAAAGCGCGCACGAGCGGATCTCCATCACGGAATCAGACAGCCAGTTGATTGGCCTGATTGAACCGCGCGGCGACGTTTATCGCAAGTCTGCTATCAGTTCGAAGCCACCACCCGAGCATCATGCACGCCATAGCGGGACAAGCTGCGACTCACCGTGTCCGCTTCGGATCGTACCAGACCATTCCCGACGAAAACCCGGTAGATACGCCGACCCGCAGAACGGGCATTTTCAACCCGAACATCGCCCGCAGACGCCAGGCGGCGACGCAGGGCTTCGGCATTCTCGCGGCGAGAGAAAGCACCTGCCTGAACGCGGTAGCGCGTATCGGGATTATTCGATGCATAAATCCGCGACGGTGCCACCGTGCCGGCCGGAGCCACGCCTTCGGGAGGGCCGAGATATCGAACGCGGACCCTCGCGAGCCCTTGTTGCTGAAATCCAAGCTGGATGGCGGCTGCCCGGCTGACATCCAGTATCCGGTCGTCGGCAAACGGACCGCGATCATTAAGACGCAAGACCGCCGTTTGTCCGTTTTCAAGATTCGTAACTTCAATCATGCTCGGGATTGGCAAAGTCGTATGCGCCGCGCTCAACGCATTTTGATCAAACGTCTCGCCATTTGCTGTCGGCAGCCCATGAAAATTCGGTCCATACCAGGACGAAATACCGATTTCGTCATAATCATCATCGCGTGCCGGGACATAGGTTCGTCCGGCGATTGTATAGGGGCGTCCGACTTTCTGTTCCCCGCTCCCGCCAGTCCAGGCGGTTGCGGAACCGCTCGATGAACCGCCCGACACCGTGCGGCCGCCTGATGTCGGCTGAACATCAATTCCGCGCACGATGTAGGACGATGACGAACATGCGCCTAATACAGCGCTGCAGATAAGCGCCATGATCATAACTGAAGTCCGGGCTGATTTCTGCACAGCACCTCTCCCGCGCACCAATACCTGGGCGCGAGTTTAGCGAAAAAGATTGAAACAATTGTAAGCATTCCGTTGTTGCCTTTGGTGGCAGACCGAAGCTAAGAGGGCGTGTCATCCGCGGAGGGGTGGCAGAGTGGTCGATTGCGGCGGTCTTGAAAACCGTTGAGCCGCGAGGTTCCGGGGGTTCGAATCCCTCCCCCTCCGCCATAAAAACAAAAAAGCCCGGCCAAAGAGCCGGGCTTTTTCGTTCAAAGCAGACTGCTAGGGCGTACGGACAGCGACGCTGGTTGCGCCCACTGCCTCGCCTCCGACCGCAAAGCGGACGAACACCCGGTTGGTTGCTGGATCGTTCGCTATCGCGGCCCCTGTTCCCCTCACGAAGACACCATAGGTGGCCGTGCCGCCAGGTCCGACCGTCAAGGTCTGCGTCGCCGCACGCGGCGTTGTGCAGGCGCCCGTTCCGGGGTCGGTTTGACAGATTTCAATGTCCGCAACCGCGAGCGTTTGTGACCCTGTATCGGCGCTTGCTACAACAGAGCCGGACACACCGACATTGGAGATGGCCACGGCAAACACACCAACAAACGAACCGGTGGTTGGCACGTTGACACGGCCAGGATCGCCCGACGCCGCCAGCGCGATAATATCGGTCGGTGCTGCTGCTGTGGAACGGAAGGTCAGGGAATTCAGCCCCAACCGGTATTCCGCCGAACGGCGATTGGTGCAGAAGGCTTCGATGAAGAGTTCCGTTTCATTGTTCACGGACGGGTAGAAACCCGGCGTGTCCACGCCGTCTTCAAATGTCGAGGCGCTGGTCACCGAGAAAACGAAGTTTTGTGTGCCACCGGAAGCGATACTAGCGGGGGTATTTGCAGTTCCCGAAAGGGCATTCGCCGGTGTCGTCGTCTGATACGAGAATTCCGCGCCACTTGCGCCAGCCAAGCGTAATCCGCAGGCCGTTGCGGTTGTTCCATTAGCTGCGGGATTAATAACAGACGCAAACGCCGTCGCGCTGGTGCCATTTATAACCGTTCGGGTGATTGGTAATACCGACGATACAACACGCGGTGCCACAGCGCGGAAATCGACAACATTGAGGCTCTCCTCACGCGCAGCCCGTGCATTGTCTGCTGGATCACTTGTCGCCGGCGCATCTATGCCGCCAACAAAACTTTCCTCAGCCGGAGCTGCGATGCCGCAAGCAGCACCACCGGGGCACAAGCTGATGTCAGGATTAGAGAAATACATGGCCTCAAGCTCTTCACCCACACCACGCGGCGAACCCGGTGGACAGGCAATGCCGCCCGATGAATAGGCCATGATGGTTCCAAAATCACAATCAACGCGGTGACCATGTGCGTAGGTCCGGACGCCACCGGTTGGCGCGCCGCCCGCATCCTCCACATTGTGGGCAAAGCCCATATTGTGACCGATCTCATGTGCAAATGTTACGTCGCTACAGAAGGAATAAGATCCGACCGGCGTATCGGTGTCTTTAATCCAGTCTGCCACAACCGAATAACCATAAGGCAGGGCGCTGGCACCAATGACGCCATTGGTCGCTGGTTGGCCAATGCCCCACGCCAATCCACAAGACGATTGCCCGGTCAATGACCGTTGCACGACCGAAACCAGATCCGCG
>BQJI01000036.1 GCA_021604625.1 Hyphobacterium sp.
TTCTGGCTTTCCGCCTCGACAACGCCTGGCGCTGACATCGTCGCGATTTCGGATACCGGATCAGCCGTCGGCCTCAATTCATTGCCCGGTATCGTGGAAACGATAGACCGGCAAAAGAATGGCGCTTTTGTTGTCGCGATCAGCAATGTCGGATCAGCCGCCAATCTGACTGCGACGCCGGTTCTCAGTCATGACGGTATTCGAGTTACGCCATTAATCTGCGAGACCAACCCGGCTACGGGCGCTTGCCTGACACCCGCAGCAGCAGCGATGGACTTTTTCATTGATGCCAATGCTTCGGCAAGTTTTGCTGTATTTGTGCGGGAAGAATTGCCCGTTGCATTCGATCCGGCGAACAACCGAATTCTGGTTCAATTTACCGAGTCAGGCGCGCTGCGGGGTTCAACATCGGTAGCCGTCCGCACATTAATGAGCGAACCGGTTTTACCCCAAATTTCTTATCTCTATGCCGATGCGGATGTTGATTTACCGAATTATTACCTGAACGGGCCGGTTGCCGGTGCCGACAATACGCCTATCGACAATCATATTACCAACCCGGGAGCAGCGCTCGGCCGTGTACTTTTTTATGACCGCAGGCTTTCGGCCAACAACACGACGTCCTGCGCGAGCTGCCATTCTCAAACCACAGGCTTTTCAGATCCCGTGCAATTTTCATTCGGCTTTGACGGAGAGTTAACCGGACGTCATTCGCCTGGCCTGTCCAATGCCCGTTTTTATGCCAACGGGCATTTCTTCTGGGACGAACGCGCCGATACGCTGGAAGACCAGACCCTGCAACCCATTCAAAGCGATGTTGAAATGGGTCTCACTCTGCAAGAGGCCGTTTCAAAAATTGCCGCTGAAGACTTCTATGATGATTTGTTTACGGCGGCGTTCGGAGATCCCGAGGTTACTTCCGACCGTATGGCCAGAGCGATGGCGCAATTTGTGCGCTCGATGACGTCCTATAATTCACGTTTCGATGCAGCGCGGGCGGAAGGTGCGGTTGGATCGGCCGATTTTCAAAACCAGCTGACCGAGCAGGAGTATTTGGGCGTGCAACTCTTCATGCCGGTAAATGGGTCGAATATTCAAAACCTCGGCTGTGCAGCATGCCATAACACGCTCGCCCATGTCAGTGATGACGTTCATAATATCGGTCTTGATGCGGCAAATGATGACGCTGCCGATGCCGGAAACGGCTTGGGTGAGTTCAAATCGCCGTCATTGAGAAATGTCGGTGTTCGGACTCATTTCATGCATGACGGGCGTTTTTCAACCCTGGCCGAGGTTATCGAACACTATAATTCCGGTGTGATTGCCAGTCCGAATCTCGACCCGCGGCTGCGTCAAGGACAAGGCCAGCCGCAGCGCTTGAATCTGACCGCCGCTGAAGCGCAAGCGCTGGAAGCCTTCCTGCACACGCTGACTGACAATCAATTGCTGACTGATCCAAGGTTTTCAGACCCGTTCGTTGACTGACTTTCAGGCGTGAACGGCGTGGGACAATTCGCGTCGTTCACGCTCCAGTGCTTCGGCGCCGAAGAAGAATAGCAAGTAAACCAAACGGCCGTCGCGAATATCTTTGCCGAAGCCCGGCCCCGCATCATGAAAAAACCAGGGCCTGAACAGTATCATCCGGTTGAATTTCATCGGTACATGCATGACGTGCTCCCAGGCATCCGGGTTTCGCGTGTCGGGAAAAGCTTTTGTGTTCACGTAATCGGAATAGGATTTCGCACCAACTCGCTTCAGGTCTTCTGAGGCGTGAGGCGCATGTTCGAGACCGCTGGATTTATGGCGGTAAAAATCCGTCCCGCCTTGGCAAAGCTCGTCCGGCGTCAGATAATACACGCACGTCCAGTGGCAAGGGTCGACATGAACACCGCCTTTTCCCTCTTCGCCTTCAAGGCTGAGCCGAAAACGCGCAAAGCTGTCGCCCCCGGCGGATACAAGCTTTTCGCCGACCATCTGTTCGATTTGATCCTGAAACCCCTCGAGGTTAATCTGTTGCAGTGAATTGCGCCCTGGATAGAGAGCTGTTTTCGGCGCAGACGGAAAGTCAAGCGACAGCGCTGCCTCACGAAAATCGCGGGCATTATCCATAACGTCATCAATTACGACCAATGAACGGTGCATTTTTCCCCTCTACAAGGGGAAGCTAGAATCGAGTCCTTGAACTGGTTCTTGCCAGCATGTTACCGCATCGTAATTCGGTTCTCTTTATTGTGAGTCGCGAGGTTGAAGGTCCGGTCGCTCACCTTCCATGACGGCAGTGAATACGCTCAACTGACGCGACATTTCTGCCTGTACTTCTGGCGGAATTGTGGCCACGTCGCGTGCTTGTTGCTGGACCTGAGCCGGGCAAGCGATGATGCCGACGACCAACAAGGCGATCAGCCCTGTTCCAATAATTATTCTCATTGTGGCCCCCTCCCCAGACGGCAATTTCATTACAAACTGTTCATGAAGGGGCGTCAAGCATCCACGACTGGAAAATTGGCCATGGTCTGTCTAGGCTATCTGGAAGGTTCGGAGCCCATACCTATGACCCATCCCGCGCTGTCCTATCGCCCAGCTTATGATGACCGGGACGTCTGTCTGGATCGTTTTCGCCAAGTTCGTTCAGATACGCTTCGATTGATTGAGGGATTGTCCGTAGAAGACATGCAGGTCCAGACCATGCCGGACGTCAGTCCGACAAAGTGGCATCTCGCTCATGTGACCTGGTTTTTCGAAACCTTCATCGCACAGCGATTCCTGTCATCCTATCAGACTTTCAATCCCGGCTTTGGCTATCTCTTCAATTCCTACTATGAGCAGGTCGGTGCTCAATGGCCGCGGTCCGAACGGGGGCTGTTGTCGCGCCCGACTGTATCTGAAATTCTGGAATACCGGGCGCATGTTGAACGGTCCGTGGCTATGTTGATCGAAACCGCGCCCGCCAGCGAGTGGGGAGGTATCGCGCCATTGCTGGAACTGGGCCAGCAACACGAGCGCCAGCATCAGGAATTGTTGCTGACGGATATCAAGCATGTGTTGTCACAGGCGCCGGATCCAGCTGCGGCGTTTGGCACGGATCTGGAGGCCGCAGCCATGCCCGGAGACAGTCCATATCTGGCGATGGCGGGCGGACTTGTGGAAATCGGTGCCAATCATGCAGATTTTGTATTCGACAATGAATTGCCACGGCACAAGCGCTGGCTGGAAGATTTCGAGATTTGCGCCCGTCCCGTTTCCAATGGCGAGTTTCTCGAATTTGTTGCTGAGGGTGGCTATGAGGATCCAAGGCTCTGGTTATCCGATGGGTGGGTCTGGCTGAACGATCATTCCGTTCGGCATCCCCTTTATTGGCGCAATTCGGACGGGCAATGGCAGGAGTATACGCTCCATGGACTTGCCCCTCTGGTGCCCGGTTTTCCGGTTTGTCATATCAGCGCGTATGAAGCAGCGGCCTATGCTGAATGGAAGGGCGAACGTCTTCCAACAGAAGCCGAACTGGAAATACTGGCGCGCCATCACCCTGCGGAAGGCATCATGCTTGGTGATAATGGCAAAATTCACCCGGGTGCCTTGGCGGGGTCCGGAAAACCGGAATCGGTTTTCGGCGATGTCTGGGAGTGGACGTCGAGTGGGTATGAAGCTTATCCGGGCTACCATCCGCCCGACGGTGCGGTTGGCGAATACAACGGTAAATTCATGTCCGGCCAACAGGTCTTGCGTGGCGGCTCTTGCGCCACAGAGCGCAATCATATTCGCGCGACCTACAGAAACTTTTTTCCTGCGGATTCTCGCTGGCAGTTTTCGGGCCTGCGGCTCGCCAAACGCACACGTTCGACCAGCTCCCTGAAGTCTGCCTAGAAGTCAGCTGAAAGCCCGAACAGGACGGCGCGCGGCGCCCCCGGGCGAAGCCCTGCCGGGCGCCGCGCAACGGCATAGACTTCATCTGTCAGGTTGCGAACTGACACACGCCCACGCAATCCATCGCTGAAAGCCCACCATGCCGACGCGTCAGCGACAAAATGTGATTCAATCAATTGATTTGCGGGGATTGCGCCTTGCCCGGCAACGGCGCGGACATCATCCACCCAGGTCAGAGCGAGCTGGCCACCGAATTGTCCGGCATCTAGGCCCAAAGCTCCATAGATCTGGTTTTCGGGAATATAGGGAAGCTCATCTCCGGCAAGAACCGTGCCCCATGGCTCGAACGCGGAATTGAACGAATTCTGGAATTCGGTTTGCGTATGCGTCAAGGCAAGGCGCACCGGAATAGAAACGTCCAGATCCAGAGCATCGCCGAAATCGGCCTCGGCAGCAAATTCCAAACCGACAACATTCACCTCGCCGCCGTCGAATTGAGCCCCGATCGTGCAGCCGCCACCGGTGGAGTTTGTGCATGAGCCCAACAGATTTTCATAGGCATTGAAAAACACCACGCCCTCGGCGGACCACCAGTCCTGGCCCCAACGTGCACCGAATTCCGTATTGATTGCGTCTTCGGGCTCCTGTGTGGCAGAACCCGGCGAGGGTGGAGCAAAACCGCGATGGACGCCGCCGAAGAGCGACCAGTTTGTGTTCACATCATAACGGACACCTACACCCGGGATAACCGCGTCGATCGTGTTTTCTGTCACTGTCGGTGCCGCGAGGCGGGCCGTATCGCCGCCGCCCCAGTTCTCGCGCTTCAGCTCAACTCGCTCGAATCGGACTCCCGGAACAAACGTCCACCGTCCCGTTACGATTTCGTCCTGCACGAAGAACGCAAATGCCGTTGCAGAATCGATGCGGTTTGAATCTGTTCCTGGAATTCCGCGATTGGTTTCGACCAGACTTCCATTGTCCATACGGTAGTGATTGGCCCACTGGAAACGATCCATTTGATCATAGTGGAAGCGCACACCCACATGCCAGTCATGTGCCATCCCGCCAAGCTCGGTTGAGCCCGCGAGTTCGGTCTGGAATCCCTGCGCATAATAGGCGCGGTTATTGTGTTTGAGCCGCATTGCATTATCGGCGGAAACCAGTCCGGGCGTACCCTGTAATATGGCCAGCGCCGCGGCATTGCTGACCGGGTCGGCAAGAATGCTGGATATACTGGCGGCTCCCATAGGACCGACGCCGTCCGGGTCCACACGGTCGAGTTTATACCAGTCTCGCGCAAAATCCGTGCGATACAGAACAGAGCCCAACGTCAGATCATTTCCGAAATTCGCGGTATGGCTGAAAGACCAAAGCGAGTGTTCGGCATTCATCTGGTCAAGTGCGCTGGCGGCGTATCGCCGGAATGGCGTTGCAGCAAAATCGGCCTCGGTCAGCCCCAGATAGGTTTCATTCGATACTTCATCAGAATATTGCGCGCGAAGCTCAAAAGCGTGGCCAATATTTCCGGTCTGCGTTTCCAGACGAATCCGGGCGACATAATCCTCGATATCAAAACCGCTATCGCGGCCCGAAGGTCCGTCGATGTTCTTGAAGCCCGCTGCGGTGTTGGTGTAGGCCTCAAGCAACCCGCCAATTTGTGTCGTCTGGTTAATGTCCCGCATGCCACCGATAGTGGCATGTACGCGGCGTTGCTCTTCATCTCCGACCCAGAAGTCAAGTTGCCCGGCCAGCGTCTCGTTGGGAACCGGTGTAGAGAGAAGATTGAGCGACCCGCCTTGCGTGCGGGGGCCATAACGAACGCCGGCGGCGCCCTTGATGATTTCAATACCTGCCATTCGACCGGTGTGCGGGAAATAGTAGGCGGAGGGGGCGGAATAAGGCGCAGGCGCAATCAGGATTCCGTCTTCCATAAGCGTGATATTGGCCGAGCGGTCCAGGCCGGTACCGCGCAAACCGATGTTCGGTCGCAAACCATAGCCGTCTTCTTCCTGCATGTTGACGCCGGGAACGGCACGCAGGGAGCGGTTGATATCTGAATAATCCTGAACATCCAGATCGGCGGCCGTCAAAACTTCTGCAGACCCCGGCACATCAGTCGGATCTCCTGAAAGTCCGATCACAACAATGACGTCTCGGGCGGTCGGTGCGGATTGCACCGCGTTTTCATTTTGTTGAGCCAGAACCGGTGCAGAAAGGGCGCAGGCGGCTGCGCTGGCGAGAAGAACAGAACGCATGAAGGGGACCTCTAGAGAAGCAGTTGCGAATGATGTGCATTTAAACGGTGCGTATTTTCTGAGTCCATCCCACATGCAAATGATTTGCAGTTACGGCGACGATGCGCCGCAGTTGCGTTACAAAAAAGCCGCACCCGTCCGGGCGCGGCTGACTTGATACAAGATGGGGGGCCGTTATTTGGGCGGCATGCGAGCGCCCGCATCGAGGCGGACACATTCGGCATTGATGTAGCCGTTGGTAACCATAAAGGCGACAAGATCAGCATACTCTCCTGGTGTTCCGAAGCGTTGCGGGAATTGAAGATGGGACGCCAGATTGACTTTTACCTCCGGCGGCATTTGCTGATAGATCGGCGTTTCAAAAAAGCCTGGCAGAATCGTGTTTACGCGCACGCCTTCTCGGGCAAGGTCGCGGGCCATTGGCAAGGTCATGCCGTAAATACCGCCTTTTGAAGCGGAATACGCAACTTGACCAATCTGGCCATCCTGTGCGGCAACAGATGCGGTATTGACGATGATGCCGCGCTCTCCGCCAGCGTCCGGATCCTGACTCAGCATGCCTTCCGCAGCAATCGCCGCGCAATTGAATGAGCCGATCAGATTGATGTTCACAACCAGCGCGAACTTGTCGAGTTGGTGACGCATGATGTCGCCGGACGAGGCGCGCCGCGCCGTTTTTTCGGCCCAACCGATCCCGGCACAATTCACCATAATGCGTTCCTGACCATGCGCCGCCCGCGCCTTGGCAAACCCGACTTCTACGCTTGCAGCATCTGCGACATTGACCTGGCAGAACACGCCGCCCAGTTCTGCCGCCACGGCTTCGCCGCGTTCCGCATTGAGGTCGAACAGCGCAACTTTTGCGCCTTCGGCGGCCAGACGCCGCGCTGTACCTTCGCCGAGCCCGGAAGCGCCGCCAGTAACAATCGCGGCTGTGTCATTTGTGATTTTCATGGAACACCCCTTGAAACAAAACTTGTCCTGAAGAGGGCATAGCGCGCCTAAAGTTCGAAGTGAACGGCGTTCAGTCGTTTTGATGTAGTCCATTCGGGTGCTAAATGGTCGCAATCAGACCGCACAAGGATTCGTGCAATGACCTCCAGACCTATCGCTATGGTTCTCCACGGTGGAGCCGGTATACTCGCAAAAAAGGCGTATGATCGCGAGATTGCGCATTTGCGAGGACTCGCGGAGCTGGGCAAGCAAATGCTCTGGGATGGTGCGACCGCGCTCGATGTTGTCGAAACCGTCGTCTATGAACTAGAAGTCAGCGGCCTCTATGTCGCCGGAAAGGGGTCGTCTCCGAACTCGGACAATCGCTACGAGCTCGATGCGGCCATCATGGATGGCAATACACGAAATGCGGGCGCGGTCGCGGCGATGGAAGGATTTGTATCCCCCGTCCGGGCCGCCAGAAAAGTGATGGAAACCACTCCGCATGTAATGTTGGCAGGGTGGGGCGCGAATCGCCTTGCCGAGCGCGAAAATCTGGAAGCGGTTGATGATCCCGGCGCTTACTACGTCCCGGCCGCCGTCCCTGATGGACGCGCCTATGCAACGGGAACGGTGGGCTGCGTCGCACTGGATCGCGAGGGCCACCTGGCCGCGGCAACATCGACAGGCGGCACATTGAATAAAACACCCGGGCGGGTCGGTGATTGTCCGCTGGTCGGGTCCGGCACTTGGGCCGATCAGGATGTCGCAATTTCCTGTACAGGACAGGGCGAGTTTTTCATCCGGTCACTGGCGGCAGGAACAGCTGCCGCTCGAATTCGATACCTTCATGAAAGCCCTGACGAGGCGGCACGGTGGGCGTTGAAAGATGTCAAAAGGCTGGGCGGCGATGGCGGCATCATTGCTGTAGGCCGTGATGGCCGCGTGGCGCACCCCTTTAACTCCGAAGGCATGAAGTGTGCCGTTCTCCATGCTGACGGCCGTATTTTTGCCGGCGTCCAGGAATTAACGTGACGCGGCCCATTCGTCCGTTGCGCGGCTATTTCGGGATTGGTGCTGAGGAAATTTCCAAGGCCATGAACCTTGGCGCTATTTTGCGAACGGCGCATGCCTTTGGTGCAAGTTTTGCGTTCACGGTCAACGCCCATCACAAGGCAAGAGCTGTCTTTGAGTCGGATACATCCCGGTCGCTAAAGAATGTTCCGTATTTCGGATGGGACAATATTTCCGAAATGCGCCTCCCGGAAAAATGCGCGCTGGTCGGAATCGAATTAACGGACGATGCTGTGGACCTTCCCAGCTTTCGTCATCCGCGCGCTGCCGCCTATGTCCTTGGCCGCGAACGCGGGTCGCTGTCTGAGGAAATGCAAGCCAGGTGCGACCATATCGTCCGTATTCCTACCAAATTTTGCGTCAATGTCTCGGTCGCTGCAGCGATTACGCTATATGATAGGACGCTATGCCATGGCGGGCATCCTGAGCGGCCTGTCATGCCCGGTGGCCCCGGGCTGGATGCAGTTGATGAATGGATCGCCAAACGCCGCGACAATTTATAGAGTGCTCTGCTTCGCCCAATAGCAGCAGCGAAAAGTCAGTGGGTCATTAACTGCCCATAAAGTGCCGCATTGCAGGGATGATATGTCTCTTCATCTACCGGAGCCTCAATTCAAATGCGTGTTTTTATTTCCCTTGCTGCAGCTTTCTTCATTTTCCCGAGTGCGGGCCTGACCCAGGAAGCGCAAAACCGCGGTGCGTATGGGGACTGGATAGCTTTCTCGGTCGAAACCGATAACGGGATCGTCTGTTATGCCGCAAGTCGGCCTGTGGAAATGACACCATCAAATGTAGATCATGGTGAAGTCTTTTTTGTGGTCTCGACCTGGGCGAATGGTGCCGCCAGCGAGCAACCCCGGTTTGTTTCTGGATATGCTTTACGTCCCGAAACACCGCCCCGGGCACGCGTCGGGTCAAGTCGTTTTCAAATGTTCGCCGCCGGGCAGGACGGA
Organism: Hyphobacterium sp.; assembly: GCA_021604625.1. GTDB lineage: Bacteria > Pseudomonadota > Alphaproteobacteria > Caulobacterales > Maricaulaceae > Hyphobacterium. The sequence continues at coordinate 9,080 of BQJI01000036.1, forward strand.
TTTCTGGAAAATCTCGAAGACGAAAATGATCTGATCCGCCAGATGCGGCGAGGCGCAGAGATGCGAATTGAGGCGACCAGCCAGCGCGGAACAGCCACGGCCTATCTGTTTTCCCTGCAAGGCGTGACGGCGGCGCTGCAGCGCGTTGACGCGCTCTGCTGATTGGCGCCCGGCTCAGACGTCCGCCACTCCGAATTTCCACCCTCTCGCTTTTATATCCAAGATGCAGTATGTCCGCGCTCCCATGACCGCAGCGCTCAATATATACGACCCCTCTGCCAAGCCGCAGGCTGGCCCGACCTCTCTGGTTGGGCTGACACGGCCACAAATGCTGGATGCGATGAAAGCTGCAGGGGTTGAAGATCGCAAGGCAAAAATGCGTGCCGAACAGGTTTGGCGATGGGTACATCATCACGGCGTGACCGATTTCGAGGCCATGACCAATATTGCCAAAGGCCAGCGATCGGTTCTGGCAGAAACATATACACTGTCTCGCCCGGAAATCGTCGAACGTCTGGTTTCAGTCGATGGCACACGCAAATACCTGATCCGGCTCGCACCCGGTGTTGAATGTGAAACGGTCTACATTCCCGACGTCGGTAAATCCGGCGCGCTCTGCGTTTCCAGCCAGGTTGGTTGCACGCTCAATTGCACCTTCTGCCACACCGGCACGCAGAAACTGGTGCGAAACCTGACGGCTCAGGAGATTGCGGCGCAAGTGATTATCGCACGCGATGATCTGGACGAATGGCCAACCTCGGCAGACAACCGCAAGATTACCAATATTGTCTTCATGGGCATGGGTGAACCGCTCTATAATCTGGATGCGGTGTCGGACTCGATCGACATCCTGTCAGACGGTGACGGCGTGGCAATTGGTCGTCGCCGAATGACCGTTTCAACATCGGGTGTTGTGCCAAAAATTGTAGAACTCGGGGAACGCACATGCGCCATGTTGGCCATTTCGCTGCACGCAACAAATGACGAATTGCGCGATGTGTTGGTGCCGCTGAACAAGAAATTCCCGATTGCCGAACTCATGGAGGCGATCAAAGCCTATCCGGGATTGAACAATTCCAACCGGGTAACGTTCGAATACGTTATGCTCAAAGGCGTGAATGATACGCCTGCCGAAGCCCGCGCTCTGGTACAATTGCTCAAGGGTGTCCCTTCGAAAATCAATCTGATTCCGTTCAATCCGTGGCCGGATAGCCCGTATGAGTGTTCGGACTGGGAAACGATCGAGACGTTTGCGGACATCGTGAATCGCGCGGGCTATGCCTCACCGATCCGCACGCCGCGCGGACGCGATATTTTCGCCGCCTGCGGACAGCTGAAATCGGAAAGCGAACGGATGCGGGCGAGCGCGCGAAAAACGACGTGACCTCGGCGGTTCTTTATCGCTGGAAACTAAAGCCGGAGCGGGAAGGCGATTTTCGCGCTGCCTGGTCGGAAGGAACGCGCCTGATTCACAAAAAATGCGCCTCATATGGTGCGCGATTGCACAAGGGCGAAGATGGATTGTTCTGGTCCTATGCCCGGTGGCCATCAGAAGAGGTACGTCAGGCGTGCTGGGACACACATGATTTCGGCCAGATGGATTGCTTCAAGGTCATGCGTGACTGCATAGATGAGCGCCTGCCCGAAATTGTCCTGACCCTGACCGATGATGAACTCGCTGAACGCGGTGCAGCGCACCCGGTGCCAATCTATGAAACTGATCGCCTGGTCATGCGCGGTGTTCGGCAGGATGACGCAGAGGCGCTATTCCCGGCGGTTTCTGATGAGGCCAATATGCGCTTCTGGTCACGAGGGCCGATGACGTCAGTGCGTGAAGTCTATGATTATCTGGCGTGGAATGCGCACGGGGATGGCTGCCAATGCTGGGCCGTCTGTCTCAAGGAATCGCCCGACCTGGCGATGGGCTGGGTAATCCTGATGGACAAGGAAGACAATCAGGTCGAGATCGGCTTCATGTTCCGGCCCGATGCGCAGGGTAATGGCTATGCCTATGAGGCTGCTGCGAAAATGATTGATCACGCAAAGCATGTCCGCCGTTTCCGTCGCATCTGGGCCGATGTCGATCCCGATAATTCTTCGTCGATCAAACTGATTGAAGCTCTGGGATTAACCTATGAGGGTCGCCTCAAGTGTAATTGGAATACACATATCGGGGTGCGCGACAGCTTGATCTACGGTTTGGCGTTGCCCGAAAATGGACAAACTTCTGGGCTTTAGACGGCTCAAGATGACGATGGAAAATCACCCTTCCGGCCGTAAGCGACCCGCCAAAGACAGTTGGGCGGGGGCGCCCCTAGCGATGCATATTGCGCTACGTGGCTCGATAGTGCTTTTCGCCCTGATCGGGATTCTCGGCGTCTTTTTCTATATCGAACAGATGCCGGATGGCGCCAAAGCCTGGGGCGAAGCCGATCTGGAGGAGCCCATTCGGTTGTTTACGTCGGAGCAAATCAGAGCTTTGCGGGAGGATCCGCAAGCGTGTTTTGCGGCACTGGACGGTTCGAATATGAGCTATGCCGAAGTGGCGTCCCGTTCATCAACACCGGAATGTCGCTGGCAGGCCGGCGTGCAGGTTTCGACTTCAAATCTGGATTATGCCGATCCTGAACCACCCGTGGCGTCCTGTGCGCTGGCGGCTGCGCTCTACATCTGGGAGCGGGAAATTGTCGCGCCGGCTGCGGCCCGGCACCTGGATGCGGAGGTTGAGGAAATCCTGCATTACGGCACATATAATTGCCGGCGAGAAAACGCATCTCAAGCAGGTCGATGGTCGCAACATGCCGGTGCCAATGCGATTGATATTTCGGGCTTCCGACTATCGGACGGGCGCGTTGTTGGTGTTCATCGCTGGGATAATGGCGGTCGCGATGCGGCCTTCCTCACAGAAATCCGGGATCGGTCCTGCCGTCTGTTCACAGGCGTTCTTGGCCCTGAATACAACGCCGCACATGCGGACCACTTCCATCTGGACATGGGTCCCTGGGAAATTTGCTCCTAGTGTTCGCTTGGGGTCATGTCCGCCCATGCTTCAAGATAGTTCCGTGAATCACGCCAACTGTGGAGGCTGTCGGTGTCATGGCCTAAATCCGGATAGAGGCGCAGGGTTGATCCCGCTTCCATCAAGCCGTTGTTTTCCATAGCTTCACGTAGAAGTCTTGCATTTTCAACCGGAACACTGCGATCGTCTGCCCCGAAAAAAACGTGTGTTTCTGGTAAGTTGTCTGCGAAATAGAGCGGTGATGACGCCAATAGCCTTAGGCGCACCTCGGCAAGAGTTTCGCCGTCCGTCAATACACGATCAAAAAAGTGATCAAAGTCCTGACCTCCTTCTTCCTCCAGTGTCGGGGGCAAACCATCTGACATTGAATCGGCCAGTAGCTCGGCTGACGTCCAACCTAAATACGAATTCATTGCCTGAAAATGATCAACCGGGCCGGAGACGCTGAGCACAAGGCTGATTCGTGGGTCGCGGATGCCCGCCAATAATGCAACCGTGCTGCCTCGGCTGTGACCGAAAGCAGCAATTTTTTGCTGGTCTGCGTTCGAAATAGTGGACAGCGCCGCATTTAGAAAACCTATCGTTGCGTCGGTGGCACCGTCCCATGCATCGGATGGATCCCCTGTCGAAACATAATCCACCCCACCGGCTTCAAGCGTGTGCCCATTCATGGCAGGCACTAAAAAGATGTAGTGATTTTCTGCATCTCCCATTGCCCGCATCAGCTGCGTGCCGTCGTCAATATTCATGGGCGAATAGTCTGGGTTTACACCACGCGCATCGATGATAACTGGCAATAACCCTCGGGAAAAGGCGGGGATGAAGGCGGCGCCGTAATGAGTTTCCCCATTTAATTCGTGCCGGATAATCTGAATCCTGTATTCAATGCCGGAAATTTCAGTGGTGTATTCGCTTTCTATATTGACGAATGCGGGCTCAAGGTTTCGCGTCGGCCAGATATTGCGAACATTGCGGATCTCGCTAGCTGTGGGGCGAGCATGGGCCGCTGACAAACGAAACGGCAGAACGGCGCGATAGCCTTCCCCGGGCGCAGGATCGACCATTGTCAGGCGCCGGATTGTCTCCCGGGCCAAATCGTTGTCGGGCTCGGCTTGCAGTGCAGCTTGTGAATGCTCTAGCGCGCCGACCCGATCGCCGACAGACACAAGCGCAAGACCCAGCAACGCTGTAAAACCAACGTGGTCCGGATATTGATCGCGAAGAATTTCCATAAAGCGAATGGAATCGTCTCGCCGACTTGGGTATCTGATAAATTGCTGCGCGGTGAATTCGTACAGCTGCTCGACGGTGATCTGGGGATTTCGTAGTGCCGTTTGAGCCGCCAGCTCTGGGTGGCGATCAAAGAAAAACTGGGCCGGGGTGTGGTCGCCATCCTGTAGTCGGATAAATTCGATTCCGTCGAATGATGAGTGCAATTCATTGAACCGAAGGCTGGTGCCGCTTCCATCCAGGTCGCGCGAAAACTCGACCCACCGGTCAGTGTCGGTATGTGGCAGGGTCATGACGAACCGATTGTCGATGGAAGGTGCAAAATAGGGACGCCCACCCCATTGAGGCGGTCTGACGGCTACAAAACCTTCGACAGCCACGACTTCGGTGACAGCAAGAGGGCCGGCAACATAGTATCCCTCCAAGTCGGAGAATTGGTTTTCCCGAGCCTGACGCGGAAGCAGATTCGCACAAGACGCAACAATGATCGCCAGAAGAAGCACGAGACCATAGCTGCGGATGGGTTGTATGAAAGGAGTCATAGCGTGGCTCATGCTTTGAAATCAACTCTAATTAAAGTCGGGCTCGTCGCCATTCGGCGATGATTTCGACGCCCTCGGCCCGGTGATCCTCAATGAGTTTGGCAGCATGAATCGGATCGGCATCCAAGAGCGCTTGCGCGATGACGGCATGCTGGCGTGTTGAGCGTTCGACTTTGGCGAGGCCACGCTCCTTGCCTGCATCAAATCTGGCGGAAAGGGAAAGAAGCCGCTGAAGCTCGTCAATCAGGAATGAATTTGTGCAGGGGGAGACGAGCGTTTCGTGCCATTTGCGATCCAGTTTATATCGATTTCTGGGCGTCAGTGTTTTTGACGCCATCTGGAGATTTAATTTTTCAAGCTTCGCAATCATCGAGGCTGGATAGTTTTTGATAGTCCGGAGGGCCAAGCCTTCCAGCGTGCCAATTACGGGGTAAATTTGCGCGAGTTTCTTTTCGTCAATGTCTACGACCGTACAACCTTTGTATGGCTGTCGTTCAACCAGACCATCCCTTTCTAGCGATGCCAGCGCCTCTCGAAGTGGGGTGCGAGAAACCCCAAACGTTTTCGCTAAACGTGCTTCATCCAACCGATCGCCGGCTGCGAATTTACCACTCGTAATCAACGAGCGAATCTGAACGCGAACCGCAGTACTGGCGGTCTCTCGGGTTAATTCTGCCATGCCTAATTTTGTATATTGTATACAATTTGATTGCAAGATCTGGACGCTGACCGGGCTGAAATTATATCTAGGAACCAGAACGCTCAATCCTCGGGATTGCCTCCTGCACGCGGTGGGCACCCTTCCTCGCCCCGCCGGTCGACCAGACGATTGGCCTCTGCGACAAACCCGGCCCGGCCATAATTTATCTCGGCTTCACCCAGATAACCACATCCGACACTGGTTTCATTTCGTCCAAAGGCCAGTGTCGCCAACCGCAATTGTTGCTCCGCCATACTCGCAACCAGCTCTGCCTGCGTATACAGCCGCAGCGCCGCTTCCGCCTGACGGCGCGCTTCATCGAGGTCATTCGCCTGAAAAGCCGCCAGTGCCAGAGCGTCATGGACATAGGCCCGCGTCTGAGGCGGTACGTCACGGGTTTCGATAATTGCGAAAGCGCGCGCCGCATGATCGCGCGCAAGCGGATCATTTCC
>BQJI01000037.1 GCA_021604625.1 Hyphobacterium sp.
AAAAGCGCCGAAGCCCCGTAATTCGACCCGGTCACCCCGGGCCAGCGCATCGCCAATCTCGTCAAAAATCGCGTTCACAACGCGCTCTACATCGCGCTGGAACAGGTTCGGATTATCTTCCGCGAGTTTGGCAATGAGTTCCGATTTGATCATGGGCTTCTCTCCGCGCGGCTTTTGCGGACGCCAAGTTGCGTCAGGCTAAGCCCATGAGTCAATGATATATATCAAGAAAAAGGCCGGACGCATCGCGCCCGGCCTCATATTTCCGTGATTTAGCGTCCGGATTACTTTCCGGCAGCCGCTTTCACGACGTCGCGAACTTCAGCGACTTTCGCCGATTTCACGATTTCGATGCCATTGGCTTCAGCGTATTCAACCAGCTGTGCCTTGGTCATCTTGTCAAAGTTTTCACCTGAATCCGCCGATTCTTCCTTGGCCGCAGCTTTTTTGGGCGCGGCTTTCTTTGCGGCGGGCTTCTTGGCTTCGGCAGCTTCTGCCGGTGTCGCATCCTTCAATGCAGCGCCGAGAATGTCGCCCAGCGATGCGCCGGAGTCCGACGAACCATATTGCTGCACGGCTTCTTTTTCCTCGGCGATTTCCAATGCCTTGATGGATAGCGAAACGCGACGCGAGCTCTTGTCGATATTGGTGACGCGGGCGTCGAGCTTGGCGCCGACAGTGAAACGCTCGGGGCGTTGCTCGTCACGATCACGCGACAGGTCGGACTTGCGGATGAACGACTTCATATTGTTGTCGTCGCCGAACGTCACTTCGATACCACCGGAGGTGATTTCGCTGACCGTCACGGTGATGGTTTCGTTGCGGCGATAACCGCCTTCGTCCATCGGATCGCTGGCCAATTGCTTGATGCCGAGCGATACGCGCTCTTTCTCGATATCAATATCGAGGACTTTGGCATGCACCACATCGCCCTTGTTGAAGTCCTTGACCGCTTCATCGCCGGATTTGTTCCAGTCGATGTCGGACAGGTGAACCATGCCGTCGATTTCATCATCAATGCCGACGAAGAGACCGAATTCGGTGATGTTCTTGACTTCGCCTTCAACGGTCGAACCGATCGGGTGTTTCTCGGCCAGCACATCCCATGGATTGCGTTGGGTCTGCTTGATGCCGAGCGAAATGCGACGCTTGTCGGAATCGACGTCGAGCACCATGACGTCCACTTCTTCAGAGGTGGAAACGATTTTGCCCGGGTGGACGTTTTTCTTGGTCCAGGACATTTCGGAGACGTGAACCAGACCTTCGACGCCGGCTTCCAGTTCCACGAAAGCACCGTATTCGGCGATATTGGTGACGCGGCCCTTGAAGGTGGCGTTGACCGGGTATTTCGCGGCAATGCCTTCCCACGGATCGGACATCAGCTGCTTCATGCCAAGCGAGATACGCTGGGTTTCCGGGTTGATGCGAATGATCTGGACATTGACGGTTGCGCCAACCTCGACAACTTCCGACGGGTGACCGACGCGGCTCCAGGACATGTCGGTGACGTGAAGGAGGCCGTCAATTCCGCCGAGATCGACGAATGCACCGTAATCGGTGATGTTCTTGACGATACCTTCGCGGGCTTCACCCTCGGCCAGCTGGCCAACGAGTTCTGCACGCTGTTCGGCACGAGATTCTTCCAGAACGGCCCGGCGAGAAACAACGATATTGCCGCGCGGGCGATCCATTTTCAGAATGGCGAAAGGCTGCTCGATATTCATCAACGGGCCCACATCGCGGACCGGACGGATATCGACCTGTGATCCTGGCAGGAAGGCCGAAGCGCCGCCCAGATCGACAGTGAAACCACCTTTGACACGGCCAACAAGCGCGCCATTGACCGGCTCTTTCTTGTCGAAGGCTTTCTCGAGGCGATCCCAGCTTTCTTCGCGGCGGGCTTTGTCGCGCGAGATTACGGCGTCGCCGAGCGCATTTTCGATGCGCTCCAGATAAACCTCGACATCATCGCCAACAGCAGGCGCAGCAGAGCCCGGGCCCGTGAATTCACGAACGGGGATACGGCCTTCGGTCTTGAGACCAACATCGACGGTGACGAAATCGTTTTCGACCGCGGTAACGCGGCCCTTGATAACAGAACCTTCTGCAAGGTCCTGACCCGCAAAGCTGGCTTCGAGCATACTGGCGAAGTCATCGCGTGACGGGGTTTGGGTTTGGGTATCGGACATGGTTGGAAGTGAACTCCGGTATGAAACGATATTCCGGCCAGCCGGTTGTCTCCGGCGGTCTTGCCGCAATGGGCCAATTTCATACGCGTTGTGCCGCCATGAAAGGCGGGGTTGATAATTGAACCCGACCGGTTCTCGGGCGCCAGAAGAAGGAGAGTCCTTCATACTGCGGGCCTGATCACGGATAGATCCGGCTAGGTGCCTGGCGTTGCGCCCGTCTTGTTGGAAATAATGCGGACGGCCTCGGCAAGCGTCGCGTCTATACTCAAATGAGTCGTATCCAGCAAGATGGCATCTTCCGCGCGCATCAGTGGCGCGGCTTCGCGTGAGGAATCCCGGGCGTCGCGCTCAACCAGCTGGCGCTCGATGTCTTCGAGTTGAACCGTATCACCGCGCTCGACCAGTTCGCGCCACCTGCGAGTCGCCCGAACATGCGGGTCCGCGTCGATATAGAATTTAACATCAGCATCGGGACACACCACTGTGCCGATATCGCGGCCATCGAGGACAGCACCGGCTGGCTGTTCGGCAAATCGGCGCTGAACGTCAAACAAGGCTTCGCGGACGGCTGTCTGCACCGCCACTACCGAGGCGGCGGCGCCGGCCTCTGCGGTGCGGATGGCATCCTGATCGATCGCTGATATGTCCAGATTCCGGGCTGCCGTCGCGGCCTGTTCAGCATTGAGCGGGTCGTGGTCGGCCTTCAACACATCGACGGCGACAGCCCGGTAGAGCGCGCCGGTATCGAGATGCGGCAGCCCGAAGTGTTTCGCGATGCCGCGCGAGACCGTGCCTTTTCCGGACGCCAATGTGCCATCTACCGCAATGATCATGCGCCCACCTCTATCACGGCGCCCAGCGCCGTCATATCGGCAATGAAGCCGGGATAGCTGGTCGCAATCATATTAATGTCATCAATGGTTACAGCCTCGTTTGACGCCAGCCCCATGACCAGTGCCGACATGGCGATGCGATGATCCTCATGCGTGGCAACATGGCCGCCTCCGGGCACCTTGCCGCCTTCAATGATCAGATCATCCTCGTCGATCCGCACGGACACGCCATTGGCGCTCAGAAGAGCGCAGGTTGCAGCAAGGCGATCGCTTTCCTTGGCGCGCAATTCGGCCAGCCCGCGCAAGCGTGATGTGCCATTTGCAAAGGCACAGGCCACTGCGAGAACCGGATATTCATCAATCATGGTCGCAGCGATGTCCGGTTCCAGATCAATCGCCTCAAGCGCGCCCGACTGGACACGGATATCGGCAATGGCTTCACCGGCCGCGTGCCCCGTTGGCGTAACAAGCAGGTCAGCGCCCATACGCTTCAACACCGCATATAGTCCGAAACGCGCCGGATTGGTCATGACATTGCGGAGGGTGATGTCGGAATCCGGAATGATCAGCGCCGCGACGCTGGCAAAGGCCGCCGAAGACGGATCCCCCGGAACGACAATATCGCAAGCGGTGAGTGTTTGAGGCCCGGGCAGGTGCACGACCCGGCCTGGACTGGAGGCGATGACTCTGATTTCTGCGCCGAACAATTTCAGCATGGTTTCGGTGTGATCGCGGGTCAGGCGGTTTTCCCGGACGATGGTTTCGCCTTGTGCACCCAGCCCCGCGAGCAGGATCGCCGATTTGACCTGTGCAGATGCAATCAGCGGCGTCTCGTCAATCCCGATCAACGACGCGGCGGTCAGCACGACCGGCAATCGCCCGGTTCCGGTCTCGCAGCGCGCACCCATGCGAGAAAGCGGATCAGTGATGCGGGCCATGGGGCGGGATGAAAGGCTGGCATCTCCGATGAAGCGCGCATTTGCCCCGGCCCCGGCCACGGCGCCCATCATCAGCCGGGCGCCAGTGCCGGAATTGCCGAAATCCAGATCGGTGGCCGGATGACTGAATTGGCCGGAGGTACCCGTCACCCGATATTCGGCTGTTCCGTCTGCACGGACGGTCGCGCCCAGTTTTCGAATCGCCTCAAGCGTCGCCAGAACGTCGCCGGATTCGAGCAGGCCGTTGATCCGGCTTTCGCCAGCGGCAAGCGATGCCAGAATGAGGGCGCGATGGGAAATCGATTTGTCGCCAGGGGCAAAAATGTGCCCCCGTAACGAGTTACGGCGTTGTGAAAACGCCGCCTGGCGTGAAGGGTGCGGCAATGATGTCATAGGTGAAATGAACTTTTTCCGGATCAGCAGACATAGGCTTTTGACAGGCGGCGTCTATCGTGGCAACGACGCGCGCCGAAAACATCTGTCCAGGGGATCGTCATGGCCAAAACCGATCTCGGTGAAAAGCAAGTTTGTCCGGAGTGCGGGTCTAAATTCTACGACCTGAACAAAAATCCGGCGCATTGTCCGAAATGCGACCACGAATTTACGCCTGAAGCCGTAATACCGCCCGTTACAAAAGCGCCTCGCCCGGAGAAGTCGACCGAGAAGGACGACAAGGCCGAGAAAGCGAGCGAAGACGACGAGGAAGAGGCGGACGACGTCGCTGAACTCGACGCTGACGCTGTTGTCTCGCTATCTGATGCAGAAGACGATGACGACGATAGCGATGATGACGATGATGATGCCATCGATATCGACGCTGACGCCGATCTCGACCTCGACGATGAGGACGATGATGACGATGTTCTGCTCGATGACGAAGACGATGATGATGACTTCAAAATCGAAGACGAAGACGACGATGATGATGTCTAGGCGCTAATGGCGCTTGATCGGCGTGGGGGCTTTGACTAGTTTCCGCGCCTCGCATCGACCCAAACGATGCGACCAAATTTCGGGGCTATAGCTCAGTTGGGAGAGCGCTTGCATGGCATGCAAGAGGTCGTCGGTTCGATTCCGTCTAGCTCCACCATTTCATTTGCTTCCGTTCCGCCCGGCGCGGCAAATATCCGGATGGTCGGCGTGCAAACGCCAACCGGAATGGGAACCTGGGACAGATTGGCGCGTTTCACTCTTCAAGAGGGTGAGGCATGAAACGCTATTCGCAATCCGAAGCAGTTTCGCGACCTATCGCTGAATTCCGACGCATCGCGTCGAAGAGCAATGGCCGATGAGTTTTTCAGTCCTGATATTGGGGTTGGTGATTCAATCCGAGCCGGTTGCGACAGGCGATTTTCGGGATTTATCTCTCAGCACCGAGATCTCAATTCTGGACGAAAGCCGGATTAATACGGCTGGCCAGCGTTGGGACTTCAGTCGATCACGGGTCGAAACCGGCCCGCTTGGCGCGACGCATCGTTTCCTCCGATCGCTTGAGAGCCGCGATGCCATCGATGCCCAATCCTTAGGGCTGGCGATCACCGTTTCTCCAGATGGGCCCACCCCGCACGAGTTCACCGGCTGGAGGTTTGTTGCCGGATTTGACAATGAACGTCTTGAATTCAGCCCCGGCGCCAGCACCACCGCCTTGCTGTATCGCGGCGGTTCAATCTCTGTCGCCGATGGCTATGCAGGACTGGCAACCGAATTTGACCATGGCGGCTTCGTCACATGGGGGTATGTCCGGCAGGAACGGACAGCGATTACCGGCGAACGGACGTGGTCTGAAGATAGTCATTTTGTCGGCATGGCCTATCAACTCACCTGGTAGGTTCTATCAAAAGTATGCCCATAAAAAAATGCCCCGCCAGGTCGGCGGGGCGTTTTGTGTTGATCATCGGAGTGTTTAGCGGCGCAGAATAATCCAGACGGCGTGAATGATACCGGGGATATAGCCGAGCAGGGTCAAAATCAGATTGATCCAGAAGTGAACGGTAAGGCCGACCTGGAGAAAAACGCCGAGCGGCGGCAAGAGAATGGCCAGAATGATGCGGATGATATCCATGGATGCCTCGTTATTTGGTTGAGTAGACGGGTTCATGTCAATTGCTCCCTTTGACGAATTTGGATGGTCGCAAGGATAACGTCAGGCCTGCTCATTGGTTCCCGGCGATCTCGGGAACGAAATCAGACGACAGCCCCTTTAATCTGTATGGGATTGTTCAAACGCCTCCGTCAGCAAAAGCGTCGCAAGACACGCCTTCAGCGCCTGCGCGCCCTGACGACTGCCGGCATTCTGACCGCGACGGGTGCGGTTTTAACCTTTACGCCGCTGCCATTCGGAGCGCCGGTTCTGGCGGGCGGAATCGCCCTGTTCTCGACCGTGGATCGAACTTTTAGACGCGCCGTGATGCGTGCCCGGCAGCGGTCCCGACTCCTGAATACGATACTGGGAAAAGCCGGCAGCGTGCTTCCGGCGCGCGCGACGAAAATCATCGGCCTGACCGACCCTCGAACCTATGAACGTGAAGCCAATTCCCCGGACCATTTGAAATAAGCCTGGATGACGCTGCACCGGCGTTACTGTCACCGACATGAAACCTTGCAGGCACCGGCGCGTTAATTGGGTAACGCAATCAAGAGGAGATAGATGATGGCGACGACGAAGAAAGCAGCGACCCAACGTGCGAAATCAGCGAAGTCCGCGGCATCCGATGCCGCCAGCGATATATCTGCCGATATCCAGTCCCTGCGCGACGATGTGGACGAATTATTGCAGCATATAGGGAGTTTTGCGAAAGCGGAGAAAGATGCCGGCGTGGACGTCGTCAATTCGACTCGCGAAAAAGCGCTGGAGCAGGGCGAGGAAGCGATCGACCGGTCGAAGGAATACATCCGGGAAAATCCACTTCTGGCCTGCGCCGCCGCTCTTGGTGCCGGCTTTGTTGCAGCCACGCTGATGCGGCGCTGATCGCCATGCGCCCCGCTCTGATCATAACGGCGGTTTTGTCGGGAATCATCGCGCTGGCTTTCGGGCTGGCCGCGATGTTCCTGGCTGTCGCCGAATATTACAATCCGATCATTGCCGCACTTTCGGTCGCGGTATTGCTGGCAGCGATCGCCATCATGGCGCTGGTCACGGATCACATTCTGGCCCGCCGCAATCCGAAACCGGACATGTCGTCACCCACGGCGATGGTTAAAAGCGCGGTGCGGGCCAATCCGATCGGGGCGGTGAGTGCGCTGGCCGCGCTCAACTTTCTTATCGCCAGGCAACCTGCAATGGCGGCCCGTATGGCGCGCCATATTTCCACTCTGGTATTATAGAGAGACTCCGCAATCGGGTCAGGCGAAGAAGAGCGCCTGACCAATTGCGGCCTTGACCGTTTCAGGTCGGAACGGCTTGGTGATGAGATAGGTCGGCTCCGGCCGCTCGCCCGTCAAAAGGCGTTCCGGAAACGCCGTGATGAAAATGACCGGGCATTGGTGAGCTTCCAGAATATCATTCACGGCATCGATGCCTGAACTGTCATCGGCGAGCTGAATATCTGCCAGAATCAAGCCGGGGGCTTTTTCAATGGCGCTGCCAACGGCCTCGGTCCGGGTGCGCGCCATGCCGGTGACATTATGGCCCAGCGATTCCACCGTATTCTTCAGATCAATCGCGATGATGGGCTCATCTTCGATGATGAAGACATCCGTGCGGGTCATTGACTGGATTTCCTGCAGAGCCTCCTGCACCAGCGTGCGTATCTGATCGGGTTCCGAATTGAGAATGATCGCGGCTTCGCGTTCGCTGAAGCCCTCCATGGTCGTCAACAGCAGCGTGGCTCTCGACAGCGGTGTGATCTGCCGCAGGCGCTCGGCACCGGTCGCAGCATCATGATCTGCGGGCTGGTCTTCCATCATTGCAACGCTTGTGGACCAGACGACGTGGAAAAGTCGATACAGTGCCAGGCGGGCGTCCATGCCCGGATCGAGGGTTGATTTGTCCTCGATAACCGCTTCAAGCGTATTGCGGACACAGGCATCGCCGGATTTCTGGGATCCGGTCAGGGCCCGCCCGAACCGCCTCAGATAAGGCAGATGCGGTGCAATGCGTTCGGCTTGGCTCATGGTATCTTCCTCTGGTTCCGGATCGACGTCGAATAAAGAACGCCTCGATCCGGACTTGGTTCCTCACAAGTCCCAAAAACTTCACACTCTGTGCATTTTTTTTGGAACAATATAAAGTCGCTAACGTTGTTGCTCTGATCGGGATGGAAATTCGAACAAAGAGTAACGGATAGTAATGACGATATGCAGGATATTATGACGCAATCTGACGGCAAGAAAAACCCGTCCCGCAGTCCGGCCAGCGGATCTCGTTCATCGAGTACTGCGGGCCTGATCGGTAACCGGTTGCGCGAGATGTATGATGATGTCGCAAAAGAGCCGTTGCCCGATGAGTTTGTTGATCTGCTGAGAAAGCTGGATGACAACGGCGAGGGCGATGACAATGAGTCCGCCTAAAGACCCCGACAAAACTTCCGGCCCCGGCTTCATCAGCCAGTTGAGCGAATTGACGCCACATTTGCGCGCATTCGCGCACAGTCTTTGCAAAGATCCGGTCGAAGCGGACGACCTCGCTCAGGAAAGCCTGGTCAAGGCCTGGAAGGCGCGTGACAGCTTTCGTGAAGGTTCGAATCTGAAGGCCTGGGTCTTCCAGATATTGCGCAATCATTTTTATTCCGAACGGCGCAAATTGTGGCGCAAGTCCGAATCCAGCGCCGAGATCGTTGAAAACATGCTGCCGATGGATGAGGGGCAGACAGCGGCCATGGATTTGTCCGATCTGAAAAATGCTCTGACCCGTTTGCCCGACGAACAGCGCGAAGCTCTGATACTCGTTGGCGCTGGCGGGTTCTCCTATGAAGAAGCTGCGGATGTTTGCGGCTGTGCAGTTGGCACGATCAAAAGCCGGGTGAACCGGGCGCGGGTTGCGCTGGCTGAAATAATGGACGGCGCCAGGGGCGGTGATCGGCAGGCCCAGAAGGCGGACGCCATGACAGCAGCCGATGAAATCATCGCCGAGGCCCATGCCCTTGCCGCCGATCATGGATGAGGACCATCGCCTGACGCGCCGGTTTGGCCTGCGCGCCCGCCTCATCGGACTGGTGGCCATTGCATTACTGCCCGTTTTTGCCTTGTCGACGCTGCAGGTGGTAACCGACATTCGCGAAACCAGCGCCGAACGTCGCATGGACATTCTGGACCGGAGTCACCTCTTCGCGCATGATCAGATGACACTGATCCGCAGTATTCGTGACCTGATGCAAACGATTTTGCTGGTGCCGGATGTTCAGCGACCGGGACCGGAATGTGAACGTTTTCTGGCCGCCATCAACGCGATTGACGATGCCCACACAAATTTCACCATGCTGGGGCTGAATGGCGGGGTCCGGTGTTCCGGATCCGGCACGGAAAGCACTCTGGATTATTCAGATACTGAATGGTTCAACGACATCGTTGAAGGCGAGGATTTCAGCATTGGCCGTTCGCGATCCGGAACGCTGAGTTCGGAATCCGTTCTTGTCGTGGCGGTTCCCTTCCTGGCCGAGGGCCAACTTGCCGGCGTCTTTGCGACTGGTGTCCGGATTGAGTTTCTCGAAGCCCTCGGCCTTGAAGCGCAACCGGGAACACGCCGGATTGCAGGCCTTGTTGATCGCTCGGGACGGGTCATTACCCAGCGCGAAAATCTCAATGTCGGTCAGATATCCGAAGCGCGTCTGCAGCAGGCCGCCGGGACAGAAACTCTGGTGTTTGACCGGCAGCTCAATGACGGCAGCCGGCAAACCATGGCGCTGACATCCGTGTTCGGCGACGATCTGTTTGTGCTTCTGGCGCAGCCGAGTGTGCCGCTCTGGTCATGGCGCAATATCAATGTCACCGCCTCGATCATCCTGCCGATCATCATGTGGGGTCTAGCGATCACGGTGGTGTGGATTGCTTCCGATTTTCTGGTCCTGCGCTGGCTAGACTATCTGAGCCGGTTTGCGCGCCTGTACGGCCTCGGACGCTATGAACTGAAACCACAGCGCACCCATAAAGCGCCACTGGAAATTCGCGAGTTTTCCGAAAACCTGGCGTGGATGGCGGAACGCATTCAGGAGCGGGACGAGGAATTGCAAGCCTCGCTGGAGCAAAAACAAATGCTCATTCGCGAAGTCCATCACCGCGTTAAAAACAACCTGCAGATCATCACCAGCCTGATCAATCTTCAGCTCGGCAAGTTGCAGGACAATCAATCCGGCAATGCGCTGCGGCAAGCGCAGACCCGGATCAACGCGCTCGCCATGATTCACCGGAATTTGTATGAGGCCGAGAATCTCACAAAAATCCAGATCACACCCTTCATTGAAGAATTGGCGCGTCTGACCCATGAAGCATCAACCAGCCATGAATCGGGTATAGACCTTATTTTCAACAGTAATCTGGCTGATGAAACCCTGACGACGGATCAGGCCGTCCCGGTCTCGATGTTTATCACCGAAGCCATGACCAATGCCTACAAGCATGCGTTCAACTCCGACGCAGGGGTCAAGACGCTGTCGGTCGATCTGCACCTTATAACTGATGGCGGAAACGGGCCGTGTCCTGTCGGTTTCTATCCGTGATGACGGGCCGGGCGTCGATCCGGAAAGCACGTATAAAGGTGTTGGATCATCCCTGTTTGAAGCCTTCGCCATTCAGCTTGAAGGCGAAGCTCGCACAGAATCCGAGCCCGGAAAGGGCACAACTGTCTCGCTCAGATTTCCGATCTGATCGCTGTCACCGGAACCAATTTGTGTGGCCCGGCGTTTCATCTTCATGCCAATGAAAAAGGAGACGTCTATGAAGAAGATATTTTATGTTGCCGCTGCATCCGCCATGCTTTTCGCGCTGACGGCCTGCAACACCATTCGCGGTGCCGGCCAGGATGTTGAAGAGGCGGGCGAGACCATCCAGGACGCTGCCGATTGATCCAGGTGAAGTCGCCAATAAAAAACCCCGCCAGACCGGCGGGGTTTTTCTTTGCCGTGTGGAGGCAGGCTAGCGGCGATCACCGTCGGCGGCATCTTCCACGTTTTCTACGGCTTCATCGAGATCTTCACCGGCTTCTTCAAGCGGGCCATCCTGTTCGCAAGCTGCAAGCAGAAGGGCGGCGGCAGGGATAATACCAAAAGCGAGTTTGAGTTTCATGTTTCGTACTCCAGTTTGAGTAAGCTAGACGCGGCCGCGTCCGGAAAACAGTCGCACCACAAGTGAGACCAGGAAGAGCACGACGAAGACGACAAAGAGAATTTGCGCTACGCCGGCAAAGGTGGCTGACAACCCGCCAAAACCGAAAACGGCAGCGGCGACAGCCAGAAGGAAAAACAAGAGGGCCCATCCAAGCATGAGTGTGCTCCTTTCAGGTTGATGCCAGCCGTATCAGGCTGACGGTTGAGCGATCAGGCGGACTGCCTGCTCGCCATTCGACCAGCGCGCCTGCCGGGCCGGGACTTCGCCGCGAATGATGCGAGTCCGGATCCAGCCTGATTGCCGGGCAAAAGTGAGAGTTTGAATATTACCGTTGGTGTCGGTCGAGACATTCACGACGCGGCCGATTTCACGACCGGTTTCATCGAGCACGCGTTCGCCATTCAGTCGACCTGGCGAGATACGATTGATGTCGACTCCGCCGCGGAATTGTTCGTCCGCTGCGTCTTCTGCTGCCCAGTTCGCGAGCCGTTCAGCATTGGCGTCGGCATAAATGGTGTTGGTGCGGGGATCATACGCAAACCGTTCGACGGGTTGGGTGAGTTCGAATTCTGATTGCAACAGCCCGCGTGACCATTTGATGCGCAGGGCTTCAACCTCCCCGTCCTCATCAAAATAAACGCGATCGATCGAACCACTGGCCTGCCGCGATGCGCTGCGGATGGTCGGCGCATAGATTTCATTCGGACCCAGTTCGGAGAGGCCGACGAGATAGCCGGCGCCAACCTCGGGGGTCTCCACGCCAGAGGCCGAAAAAGCGGCCGTAAACAGCGCGGTCGTCAAAAGGGCAGCGGTCTTTTTCATGGTTCAATCTCCACTCGTTGGAGAAAACAACGCGCGGCGACGCATCCTGTTCCGAAGAATTGTTCAGCCCGGCAGACCGGCGGAACATTTCGCCGCGACAGAGGTTGTTTCTCTCATCACAAATCTGGAGAGACCCATGCTTGGATATATGATTTTGTTTGTTCTGCTGGCGATTGTGGCCGGCTATTTCGGGTTTTTTGCATTGGCCGGAATTGCCGCCTGGGTCGCCAAAGCCCTGTTTCTGGTCGCTATACTCGCCATAATCATTCGCGGTGTTGGTGATGCTGCACGCGGTCGCCCACCGGTGTAATCGCTTCGGGAACCAATTCCCGACCCAGGCGTTTTATTGATATCCGGTCGCTGGGGATTTCCCTCCCCACTTGTTCCCTGTGAGCACCCCGGCGGCCGGGTATCCCAGTTTTTCCCAATATTTCACCCTCATTTCACTCACCCCGATCGCGCCTGCCTGCGCCATCTGTGGCTATAAACATTCGGCGCCGCTGTCCGGTCTTCGGGAACCCGGCAGTCTGTTCCGGCGTTACTTCGGGGAATGGAGGACTTGTCTGATGCCCCGCACCAACGCGATAAACCGGATAACGGCCCTTACCCTGGCGATCACCACGCTGGTGGCGACGATGCTGCTGATCGAAACATCGAACCGGGCGTCAATCTATCTGGATACTGACCTCGTCTCGCATTCAGTTGAAGGAGGCACAGGCCATGAAAGCCTATAGATTGATCGGCGTATCAGGGTCGGCCGCTTTCGTTCGGGTGAGGCGGCATCTGATCTGGAAAAATATCGCCTTTACCGAAACGGCCGCAGACAGAAATATCCTGAATGACGAGGTAAAAACCCGTATGCGGCACGCCACATTGCCGCTGCTGATCACGCCCGATAACCGGACGCTTTCAAATGAGACGGCAATTATAGACGCGCTGAATGAGCGTCACACCGAACCCGATTTGCTGCCGGATACACCTGTGGGGCGCTACGCCAATCGTCTGATCGAAGCGTTCTCGGTCAAATGGCTTTCGCCGGCCGTGCAGTCGATTGGCCTGAACACCAGCCGCGACCGGTTTGCGCAGGATCTACGCGACTCCGTCTGGCCCAATGGTCGCGAGGAGGATGATGGCGCTCTGGTGAAGCGTCTGGTTCGCCAGAGCGAATATCGCCTGACGCGGACCGGTTTTGACCCTACCCGACCGGAGACCACCCAGGCCACCATGACGGCATTCCTCGATGCCTTGGAACATCGACTGGAACGCGGCAGTTTCCTGTTCGGCGATCATCCGAAATCTGCGGACATTGCCCTCTCTGCGCCTTTGTCGCTGCTGCCGTTCGGCGCGGGCGTCGCCGCAAATATGGCCGTGCGCTTTCCCGGCATCCAACGCTGGCTTATGCAGATGATGGAGCCGCCTGCGCGACGCCCGTCGGGTGACAGAAATCCGTCGACCGTGCCGGAGTCCGCGACCGCGCTCCTGCGTTTCGCCGCACAAGCTTTTCTCCCGCCGGCCCGGCAAACCGCAGAAGCGCTGTCAGACTGGGTGGAAACGAATCCCGGCCAAATCAATTTGCCCCGCAATTTCGGCCTGGGCCAAACAAATGATGATCATGATCGCCAGATCGAACTGACGCCGGACTATTACTGGTTAATGCAGGGCCTCGTCGCGACCATCCAACCGGATTTTCGGACGGCGGATACAGCTGTGATCGCCCGGCTCGGTGCCGGTGATCCGACGCGCTGGACCTTGCCGCGCGAGGCTCGCTACGAGAACCACAAATTCCGCGTCAATCTCGTCCCCAATCATGTGGATGACAGCGAGATTGCCTTGCCGAGCCTTCAGGATAATTTGCATCAAATTATTGAAAACACGCGTGAAACACGCAATCTCGATGCACTCGTGGCGTGATGCTGAATCACAATCCGTTCGCCGGGAACTTTTCGGTCGCACACGCGTCTCTTTCTCAGGCACAGGGAATGCCAGACGAAATATGGAGACTGTCATGAAAACATTTCTGATCGCAACAACCGCCCTGGCGACCGCTTCGGCCGCCTTTGGTATCGACGGTCATGGTCACACGGATGATGACACCGCCGCCCATAACGATGGCCCGGTGTACGTCCACACCGAGGATGCAACCGACTCCGAGACTTTGGGCGAATTTATCGTTCGCCTCTGGGATGAAGCCGATCTTGATCGTGCGCCCTACACTGATGATCACGCCTGGATTGAAGCCGATGTGCGCTCATCCGACGGCGTTGATCTGGGTGAAGTCGAACGCGTCCGTCTCGATGAAAATGGCGATGTCGAGGCCATTGTTGTCGAGCATGGCGGTTTTCTTGAAATCGGCGGCCATGAAACGCTGATCGAACGCGCTTATTTCTCGACGGCCATGATGGATGATGGCCCGGTTGTCATGCTGGGCGTCACAGCCGAAGCCTTCGAAGCGGCGGCCAATTTCGAGGAAGACGACGCGTCGGATTATCCGCTGAGCGATGATGACATGGAAGACCATTCGGATTCCGACAATGATCCGGCTGGCATGCAGTAACGACTGAATTTCCCTCTGAGTCTGTAACTGAAGGGCGGCCCGTTGGTCGCCCTTTTTTA
>BQJI01000038.1 GCA_021604625.1 Hyphobacterium sp.
CACCGATCCGGACGCGCATTACGGCCCGGTCGTCTCTGCCGCGCATAAGCAGAATGTCGAAAACTACATCACCATGGGTGTGGAAGAAGGCGCAGACATGCTGCTCGATGGTCGCGGTTTCAAACTGCAAGGCCATGAAAACGGCTTCTTCATCGGCCCGACCCTGTTCGATAATGTCAAACCCGGCATGAAGACGTATGAAGAGGAAATATTCGGCCCCGTGCTTCAGGTCGTGCGCGCCGAAAATCTCGACGAAGCCGCCCATCTGGCCAGCGACCACCAGTATGGAAATGGCGTCGCCCTCTTCACCCGCTCCGGTCTGGCAGCGCGCGAATTTGCCGCGAAAGTCCAGGTCGGCATGGTTGGCATCAATGTGCCGATCCCGGTTCCGGTGGCCTATCATTCCTTCGGCGGCTGGAAGCGCTCGGCCTTCACCGACACAAACCAGTACGGCACGGAGGGCATCCGCTTCTTCACCAAGATCAAAACGGTAACCCAGCGCTGGCCCACCGGCGATATCGGCGATCAGGCATTCGTCATTCCAACGATGGACTAGGGGGAAACCCCTCACCTGGACCACTCATCGCTTCGCGATCTCGCGCCCTTCCCTCTCCCCTTCAAAGGGGAGAGGGTAGAGAAAGGCGGCCATGACTATGGGCGGCTTTTGAGGGTGAGGGGTTGGGGCTTGCCTCTCCGGTCGTCGCCACTAGTCTCGCGCCCATGCACGCCTTTTCCTTCCGCACCGTTCCGCACATCGTCTTTGAAGCTGGCGCGTCAAAGCGCCTGGCCAAACTGTCCGCGCCTGTTCTGAAAGACGCAAAACGCCTCTTCTTCGTCACCGATAAAGGCGTGCGCGGTGCCGGTCTGATCGATGACGCACTGGCGGCGCTGAAAGCGGACGGGTTTGATGTTTTCGTCTTTGACGAGGTGGTCGCCGATCCGCCCGAAGCCGTGGTGCTGGACGCCGCCGCGAAAGCGCGCGACTTCGGCGCTGAAGCTGTCATCGCTTTTGGCGGTGGTTCGCCCATGGATACCGCCAAGATCGTCGCGCTTCTGGCGGGCGGTGATCAACCCCTGTCGGAAATGTATGGCGTAGAGCAGGTGCAGGCGTCCGGCCTGCCCACCATTATGATCCCGACCACGGCCGGCACCGGCTCGGAAGTGACCAATGTCGCCGTTCTGACCACCGGCGCAACCTCAAAGCGCGGCATTGCCTCGGGCGCGCTCTATGCCGATATGGCGATTCTCGATCCGGAGCTGACATTGGGCCTGCCGCGTCATGCCACCGCCGCGACCGGCATTGATGCCATGGTCCATGCCATCGAAGCTTTCACAAACAAGCGCTCGAAAAACCCGGTCTCCGATGCGCTGGCGCTGGCGGCCCTGAAGAAATTGCAGGGCGCGATTTTGACCGCCTGCGATGAACCGACCAATCTTGAAGCGCGCGGCGATATGCTGCTCGGTGCCATGCTCGCCGGGCAGGCTTTTTCCAATTCACCTGTCGGAGCGGTCCATGCCATGGCCTATCCGCTGGGCGGGATTTTCCATGTACCGCACGGCCTGTCGAATTCGGTCGTCCTGCCGCCGGTTCTGAAATTCAACGCGGTCGCCGCCGAAGGCCTGTATTCGCAAATCGCGGATCATATCGGGCTGGAGGCGTCGTCTGCGGCCCTGATCGCGGAAATGGAACGTATTGCCGATGCCACCGGCATAGAACGCCGCCTGTCGCAGCTCGGCATATCGCACAATGACATTCCGCGTATGGCTGAAGATGTGGCGGCCAATGATCGCCTCCTGCCCAACAATCCGCGTGAACTGACATATGACGACATCGTCAAACTCTATGAGGAAATCGTATGAGCCCCGATCGCACATCGCGCGCGGATTATCCGATCTTCATGGAGATCGCCACGCGCTGGCAGGACAATGATGTCTACGGGCATCTGAATAATGTCGTGTATTACGAGCTGCTCGACACCGTCGTGAACCGGCATCTGATCGAGAAGGGCGTGCTCGATCCCGCTACCAGCGAACAGATTGGTCTGGTGGTGGAATCTGGCTGCAAGTATTTCGCCTCGCTCGCCTATCCCGAAGTGATCGATGTCGGCCTGCGCGTCGCCCATATCGGCAATTCATCCGTGCGGTATGAAGTGGGGGCGTTTGCCAGGGGCGAAAACCAACCCGCTGCCGAAGCCTTTTTTGTCCACGTCTCGGTCGATGCGAAAACCCGGCGACCCAGGCCGTTGACGGCAGCTTTCAGGGGCGTTCTGGAAGACCTGATGCCATAGGTCGTGTTTTTCCTCCGCCTTGCGCCCTTGAACAAATCTTGAGCAATATGCTCGTGGGCGTGCAGGTGTTTCGGAAGGAATGCCAGATGGACAGTTTTGACATGATGGTCGGTCGCTGGTGGGTGACTAATCGGCGGCTTGACGAGAGGTTCGCCGATTGCGACCTGTGGACCGAATTTGCGGCCGACTATGAATGTTGGAGCCACATGGATGGCCGTGTCAGCATTGATCGTATGAGCTGCGTACGAAACGGTGAGAGCTTCACTGGCATGAGCGTGCGAACGCTGGAGGCCGACACCGGCGACTGGACCATTTACTGGATGGACAGCAATGGCGTCGTCTTGCTCGAACAGGTGCGCGGCAAATTCGTAGACGGTGAAGGTGTTTTCCATGGTGAGGACATCATTGACGGCGAGGCCTATCCGTTGCGCTTCACCTGGTCGAATACATCGCCAGATGCAGCGCGCTGGACTCAAGCCTATAAAATTCCCGGCACAGAGACTTGGGAGACCAACTGGACAATGGATTTTTACCGTCAAAAGTAACCCGCCCTTGCCATAAGTGCCTTTGGGCTGGCATGACGCGAACATGCGAGAGATCAAACGTCCGCTTCTATTATTGGCCGCCGCGGTGATCGCCTTTGGCCTGCTGGGCGCTGTGTTTGTTGTCGCAGCATGACACCCGTTGAAATCCTGAAGAACCGTATCGCCAGCGGCGCATTGACCGAGGATGCGGGGCAGATGGCCGCGGCCGAAGCCTTGACCAATTTGCACCAGCAGCTGGCGAAATGGCGGATCAGGGATGGCTGGGTGCGTCACAAGACGCCGCCACCCAAAGGGCTCTATCTCTGGGGTGGGGTCGGGCGCGGAAAATCCATGTTGATGGATATGTTTTTCCGCAATGCACCGGTGGCGGCAAAGCGCCGGGTTCACTTCCACGAATTCATGCAGGAAACCCACGCCCGCATCGGCGTATGGCGAAAACGCGATGAGCGCAAGAAGGGTCAGAATGATCCCATTCCGCCGGTCGCCAAGGACATCGCCAAAACGGCGCGTTTGCTTTGCTTTGACGAGTTTCAGGTCACCGATATTGCCGATGCCATGTTGCTCGGTCGCCTGTTCGAGCAGCTTTTCGAGATCGGTGTGGTCGTCGTGGCGACCTCCAATCGTGTACCCGACGATCTCTACAAGGATGGCATCAACCGCCAGCTTTTCCTGCCTTTTATCGGCGAGTTGAAAACCCGGCTGGACGTCATGGAGATTTCGTCCGGGGCCGACCATCGTCTTGCACAGCTGACGGCGGCTCCCGTCTATTATTCGCCAAATGGACCTGAATCGGACGCAGCCCTGGACGCCGCATGGCATCGTCTTACCCAGGGCGCGGAACCGAAAGCCTGTACGATTACCGTTCATGGCCGCGCTGTGCCGGTGCCAAGTGAAGCCGCCGGCGTGGCCCGTTTCACCTTCGAGGAATTATGCGCGCGGCCACTGGGCGCTGCGGACTATCTGGCTTTAGCGGCGAAATTTCACACCCTGCTGATCGAGGGCGTGCCACGCCTGTCACCCGACAAACGCAATGAAGCGAAGCGCTTTGTCACATTGATCGACGCCCTCTACGAAGCCAAAACCAAGCTGATCATGAGCGCTGCGACTGATCCCGAGGGCCTCTATCCGGCGGGTGATGGCGCATTTGAATTTGAACGCACCGCGTCTCGCTTGATGGAGATGCGATCCGAAATTTACCTCGCTGCCGCCCATGATGACGTCATGCCGGAAAACGGAGAATAAGAATGTCCCGCTCCATCAGTCTCGATGAAACACTCACCAATTATGTTCGAAACGCCAATCGCTCCGAATCTGCAGCGCTGGAACGCTGCCGTATCGAAACCGATGCGCGTGAAGACGCGATGATGCAGATCAGCCCGGAACAGGGTGCTTTCATGAAGTTGATCGCCCGCATGGTGAATGCGAAAACTGCGGTCGAAGTCGGTGTCTTCACCGGCTATTCGGCGCTGGCCACCGCAGAAACCATGAAGGAATTACATGGCCGCGAAGCGCGGCTGTTCGCCTGCGATGTGTCGCATGATTTCATCGGCATTGCCGAGGATTACTGGAAAGAAGGCGGCGTGGCCGATATTATCCAGCCGGTCATTGGCGATGCTCGCCAGAGCTTGATTGGCCTTCTCAATGACGGCTTGTCGGAAAGCGTCGATCTGATGTTCGTCGATGCCGATAAATCCGGCTATCCTGATTATTACACGGCAGGTCTCAGCCTGCTGCGACCCGGCGGCGTCATGCTCTTCGACAATGTCTTGTGGTCCGGCTCGGTCGCTGATCCGGCCAAGTGTGATGAAGACACCGAAGCCCTGCGCCAGATCGCCTCAAAACTGCGTGAGGATGATCGTGTCGAAATCGCTTTCACCGCCATTGGCGATGGCGTTCTGATGGCAATGAAACGATAAATCAAAAGTAACCTTGACGACCCATTAAGTAACGTATAGGTATCATATCACCTAAACGTTACATGGAGGATGTCATGGATGAGATCAGCAGGCTGCAACGCAGGCGATACAAGGTTTTGATGCTCGCGGGCATTTCCTTCCTGCTCTGGCAAGGCGCGACTTTGGGCATTGATCTGGCCGAGGCGGCGGCATGGTCTGAACCCGTCGGCATGTTCGCGCTGCAAATGTCTCTCATTGCCGGAGCTGTCGCCTGGGCGGGGGCGATGCTGCTATTGTTGATCTATCAGCGAGCCGTAAAGCGCGCCGGCGCCTGTTCGGTTCTTCAGGATGAATTGTTTCTGCAAAACCGCGCCCGCGCCACCATGTACGGATTTGCTGGAATGATTGCCGGTGCCGCGCTTCTGCTTGCAGCCGCCACATTCATCGAATTCAGCGCCGTCATCGCCATTCGCACCCTGCTGATCCTCGGCGTCTTCATTCCGTTGATCGCGATGGCAAGGCTGAGTCATGAACCGGACGAAGAGGCAGCGTGATGTCCGCGCTGGTCCTTGGAAACCGGTTGAAAGAACACCGCGCCCGTTGTGGTTTGACCCAGGCCCAACTGGCCGCGCAGGTGGGGGTGACACGCAAGACGATCAATACGGTTGAAAACCGGGTCTTTACCCCCTCGACCCTGCTGGCGCTTAAATTGGCCAAAACGCTGGATACGTCCGTCGAGGAGGTTTTTTTCCTCGCCGATCAGTCGCCGGAATAGAGCGTCCAGCCAAAACGCATCGATTGCTCGCCGGACATATCCGAAATCGTTGCCGTCAGCGCCTCGCCGTCACGCGCATAGGTGACGCGTTGCGGAAAATCGTGATCCGGATTTTCGAACGTGACCGAGTTTTCACTGATGGCCACTTGCTCGAAACAGACCGCTTCGCTGTCTCCGGGCTGGGCGCAATAGGCTGCGCCTTCTGAGGTTTCCAGAATACGCAGGAATTCAAACCCGCGCGCCTGCCCGTCGCGGATTGTGCGATTAACCGCCAGATAGAGGCCGCCCTCACCGCTGGTCCAGATCTCTTCGGACACGCGGCCTTCCGCCTCGCTGCGCCAATGCCCCTCCATCCATCCCAGATCAGCAGCCGAAGCGCACCCAACCATCAACAGGGCAAGGCCGGTAGCAGTAACAGATTTCAACATGGATATTCCTCCGATTTGCCCACACAATACGGGCCCGCACGCACCCGGTATTGAAGAATATGGACACCAGCGCCTATCAGTTTCTTGCCACACCTGACCATGCGTTGATCGAGGGCGTCTGGCGCCTCGAAAACGGTGTAGGCGCAGACGATATTGCACCGGATTCGCGCTGCGAGATCATTTTTCATCTGGCCGAGCCACCGCTGGAGAAAACCGCTTCCGGTTGGGTGCGCCAGCCCGGTCAATTGGTGTACGGACCGCTGACACGGGTTTTGCAATTGCGCCGCACGTCCCCAATGAAGGTCATGGCGATCCGCCTGAAACAGCACGGTATCGGTGCGCTCATCGAGAACCCGCAATCACTGCGAAACCGCAGCTGCGACCTGACCGCGCTTTTATCACCCATTCTGATCGCCAATCTTGGTAAGGCCGCGCGGGGCAATTTGCAGCGCTTCAGTGAAATTGCGCAGGCCAATTTGCTGGCCACGCCTGGTGGGGATGCACACGCCCATCGGATCACCGAAGCGCTTCGGATTCTTGAGCACGGCCCGTCACTGCGCGCGATCGATCTCGCTGCCCGGATGAAGATTTCGCGACGGACGCTGGATCGCGATTTCATGCGTCATACCGGCCTGACGCCGGGGGAGTTTATGCAAATCCACCGCTACCATTTGGCGCGCGCACAAATACGGGCAGGCGTCTTTTCCCTGTCGGATATCGCGGCTTTGTGCGGCTATTCGGATCAGGCCCACATGACACGGGAATTTCGCCGCTTTGCCGGTAAAACACCGCGACTGAAACGCGGCGAGGATGCTTCGGATGTCTTCTACGATCAGCGATGACAATCCGCCCTCTTGCCGCAACGCCCCGCCGGGGCTAGACCCTTTCGCAAATTTCCGCACTTGCGAAGGAGCGCCTTATGGCCCGAAATAAAATTGCCCTCATTGGTTCCGGAATGATTGGTGGCACGCTCGCCCACATCGCCGCTCGTGAAGAGCTGGGAGATGTGGTTCTGTTCGACATCGCTGAAGGCATTGCCAAGGGCAAGGCGCTCGATCTGGCCGAAGCCTCCACCGTCTTCGGCAAGGATTCGACGCTGAAAGGTGCAGATGACTACGCCGCCATCGCCGGGGCGGATGTCTGCATCGTTACCGCTGGCGTGCCGCGCAAGCCGGGCATGAGCCGCGACGATCTTCTCGGCATCAATCTGAAAGTCATGAAGTCGGTCGGTGAAGGCATCAAAAAACATGCCCCGAACGCCTTTGTCATCTGTATTACCAATCCGCTGGATGCCATGGTCTGGGCGCTTCGTGAATTTTCCGGCCTGCCGCACAACAAGGTTGTCGGCATGGCCGGCGTGCTCGATTCCGCGCGTTTCCGCTGGTTCCTTGCCGAAGAGTTTGGCGTATCAGTCGAAGATGTGACGGCCTTCGTGATGGGCGGCCATGGTGACACGATGGTTCCCTTGCTGCGCTATTCCACCGTCGCCGGTATTCCGGTCCCCGATCTCATCAAGATGGGCTGGTCGACGCAGGAAAAAATGGACGCCATCATTGATCGCACCCGCAAGGGCGGCGGCGAGATTGTGGCACTGCTGGGCAATGGCTCGGCCTATTATGCGCCGGCCGAGAGCGCCATCGATATGGCGACCTCATATCTGCGCGACAAGAAGCGCATCCTGCCTTGCGCCGCGCATCTGACCGGCCAGTTCGGCGTTGATGGCATATATGTTGGCGTACCCATCGTCATCGGATCCGACGGTGCCGAGAAAATTGTCGAGATTGAGCTGAATGCCGAAGAACAGGCCATGTTCGATAATTCGGTCGAGTCCGTGAAAGGGCTTGTCGAGGCCTGTATCGCACTTGAGCCCAGCCTCGGCTGAACCGGGTAAAGCGTATTTGAGGGTTGAAGAGGGCTGTCTGCAACCAGCGGACGGCTCTTTTTGTTTGGCGCGGTGCTAGAGCCCGGCGAGTTGCAGGCTCGAATTCAGGCGCATCAGTTCAAACGAAGTCGCCAGCATGAAGCTGGTCCAGGCGAAGATTGGCCACATGATGAAAGACGCAGCTTTCTGTGCGCGACCGATAATCAACATCGTTGCGGCGGTTACCGCCCAACTCGCCAGAATCGCATAGAAACCGAACGTCACATCGCGCAATACCACAAAGCCGGTCAACCAACCGGCGGACGCCAGATATAGCAGAATGAGCAGCCCTATCGACACCCGGCGTTCCCAGCCATGGCCAAACCGGTCAACCGTCCACAGGGCGAGGGCCATGAACATGGTTTTCGCAATCCAGAGCCAGGTGAGAATCATCACGGGTGGCAGCCAGAAAGGCCGTTCAAGCTCCTCATAGGCCCATTCGACAACGCCTGTCGCAAAGGCGAGGCCGGATATAATGCCGGCCATGGCGGCGGCAATGATCCAGTACACCGCGAGGCGTATGATAGTGGGACGGTTTTCGTGGGCCATAAGAGGGTCCGGTCGCTCCAGCGCTTGTCAACGTCCCTCCAGCGCAAGATTCAAGCCAAATGTGGCAAGGGCGTGGCGGCGCACCTTGTCAGCTGCAATTCAGGCTTCTATTCCAGCGCGATCAGGCAGTGCGGGAGGATGAAATGCCGGTTGATATTTCCAGCTTTGGACCACGTCTAGAAACCGAACGGCTGGTTTTGCGTGTACCTGAAGAACGCGATTTCGAGCCTCTGGTCGCCGCCATTTCCGATGAAGAAACATCCCGCCACATCGGCGGCGTCCAGCCGCCCGCTCTGGTTTGGCGGGCGCTATGCACCGTGATCGGGCACTGGGCCGTTCGCGGCTATGGTTTCTTCACCGTTGAAGACCGGACAACTGGGGAATGGTTGGGTCGGGTCGGTCCATGGTTTCCGCAAGGCTGGCCACAGCCGGAAGTCGGCTGGACCATAAAGCGGGAGGCATGGGGAAAAGGCTATGCCAGCGAGGCAGCGGCGCGATCTATCGATTGGGCGTTTGACGATCTGGACTGGGATTCTGTTATCCATCTAATTGATGAGGCCAATACCGGGTCGCAGGGCGTTGCAAAAAAATTGGGGTCGAAAAACCTGGGCTATCAGGAAGAAGTCGCCGGATTTGATATGGTGGTTGATGTCTGGGGCCAGTCCCGCGAAGACTGGCGGAAAGCCCGCCGCTAGATCCAGCCCTGATCCCGCAATTTCGGATAATAATTGCGGCTGACCGGCGCCTCGATCTTGTTGGTGAGGGTCAACACCGCGCGCCCGCCAGCTTTCTCCGCATGTTCGATGGCGGTTCTTGCCACCCACCAGGAGCGGTGCGTCTGCGCGCCTTCCAGCTTCTCCAGTGCGGCCATGGCATCACCCAGACGCATCAGGATCAGGGCATCGCCGCGTTGTGTATGCACCCGCAGATAATGATCTTCCGATTGCAGTGCCAGAATGTCGGCTGTGCGCAGGCGAACCGGCAATTTGTCGGTCAGTGCGCGTCCGGCGGAGACCTCGGAAGCGGCTGGATTTCGCCGTTCCATGACATAATTCAGGGCCGTTACGCCGGCCGCAATGACAAAAACCAGCAAGAAAACAACCGGCCAGTAAGCCAGCGGTTGTGGTGTGCCGATCGCGGCCTGGATGCCCAGCACGGCAGCTGTGACCGGCAGCGATACCAGTAGAGCGACGATCGGATAGGTGACCCATGACGGCAGATTCGGACCGAACCGGTCGAGCAACGCCACGGCGATATTCCCCGATGCGCCGCCGAGTATCATCAGGCCGACCCAGTAGAGCCAGACCCAGGGCCAGCCCAGACCGCTGGTATTATAGGGGCCAAGGATCGCCAGAAATGTGCCGAGCCCGGCAACGAACAGATAACCGGTGCCGTGCGCTTTCAGCCAATTCGACAATTTCTGCACGACATCACACCTCCATTCGCGGTTCGCGAACGGTAAACTAGCGCTATTCGCGACGGGAAACAGCCCATTTACGAACTTCCGCTGTTGGCTCACCGAAGAAGGCCGCAAGCCAGCCTCATCGCTTGTTCAAAGGGAAGAGGAGTTCATTATGCATGCGGTTCGTCATTTTGCGTTGGGGTTTGGCCTGGTCGCCGTTGTCGTTGGTATTGCGCTCATTCAGGGCGGTTTGTTCAATGATGGAATGCTGGCCGCCTATGGCCGCGAATTTCGGAACATGACCGCTGGTTTCAACCCCGATTTTTCGGCCTTCTTTCGCGCCCCGCTGATCATCCAGATCCATGCCGGTGCTGCCATCGCTGCGCTCGGCCTGGGCGCGGTGCAGATGCTGGCTCCCAAAGGCACGATACCCCATCGAACGCTCGGCTATGTCTGGGCTGCGCTCATGGTCACGGTTGCCTTTACCGCCATTTTCATTCGCCAGATCAATCCGGGCGGCTTCAGCTTCATCCACATTTTTGTGCCGCTGACTTTTTTCGGCCTGTATGGCGTCATCACTCATGCGCGCGCCATGCGCGGCGACAAGCATCGCAATGCCGTCTTCGGATTGTTCTTTGGCGCGCTTCTGGTGCCGGGCCTCTTTGCCTTCATGCCGGGGCGGTTGATGTACCAGATGTTCTTCGGCGGCTAGATTTCACGGCAATGCGAGAAATATTACCGGAATATCACGCAAAAATTGGATGGACCGTGTAGAATTCAGGAATTATCAGCACAAATTTCTCCTGGGGGATGAATGCGAGTCCTGAATCTACTATCCGCCCTGGCGGTTTTCGCGGTCAGCGGAAATGCACTGGCCCAGGACGACGCCTGCGAAGGTGTCGTCTCTGCCGACCCGGCCCGGCTCTACGATTTCAAACACGGCGATTGGGATATCCATTGGCGCAATCGCGCTGGCAATGGCAATTTCTTCGAGTTTGACGCATCCGGGCATGTCTACACGCTCATGGACGGCGATGTTCTAATCGACGAACAGACCTCTGATTATTTCAAAGGCATAACATTCCGCACCTATAATCCGGCGACCGAAGCCTGGGTGGTGCGATGGTTGCCGGCCAACAGCGTCTTCGAGCATCCGATCTCGGCGCAACTGGAAAACTGTGTTCCGGTCGAGCGCCATAGCCAGCTTGCCCCAGACGGACGTGAAGTCGACGTCATCACCCGTTTTGAGAACATCACCGAAAATGGTTTCGTCTTCCGGCAGGACTGGTCGTTCGATGCCGGAGAAACATGGGTCGATGACGTGCTTTTCTACGAAGCTGTCCGCCGTCCTGTATCCCGATAATATTCCAGCCCGGAGCCGCCAATCATGAAAACTGCTTTTCTGTCTTCGCTTGCGTTTGCGTCAATTTTCATGCCCGGAGCCGCGATGGCCCAGGACGATTGGCGCAGCGTGGCTGTCGCCGCCCTGCCGCCGTCCGGCGAGCTCCATCTGCAGTTTATCGTCGCCGATGAAGCCGACGGTTTCATGCGCCTCGGCTGGACCCGCAATGAAGCGGAGGGGACGCTGGAATTTTACGACCGGACGATGTGGGGTGCACAGGAAATCTACGAGACAATGGAAGGAGCTATCGACGCCGAAACGCTGGCACCGTTGAATGTCTCTGTGCGCTTTCATCACGGCAACACCATCATGTCGGTCGATGCATCTGCGCTAGACGGTCATATGGTCGGCGCACGCAACATGATGCAGCCCAATGGCGGCACTCAGTCGGCAGACATCAATGTCCCGATCTCCGACGGCATGGTGATGCGGGCTGCGGTCTTTCTGCTCGCGCAGACTTTACCGCTTGATGTCGGCGAATCCGTCAGTTTTGACTGGTTTGCGTCAATGGGCGGAAATGCCGGAACCGTGTCGATCACCGCAGCAGAGGCTGTGACGATTGAAGCCGGAGCGACAATATACGACACGATTCGGCTGGAACTTCGGGGGGAGAGCCCGGAAAACGACATTTTCGTGACCGATACCGCCGGAATACGGCAGGTCGTGCGGATCAATGTCCTTGGTCAACCCATGCATTTCGAAGCTTTTCCGGCCTCACCGGAGGAATAGGATCGGGCAATGCCGGGCAGGCAACAGGGCGTAAGCCGGTCAGTCCTGCATTTCCCATCGATTTGACGGCAAACATATTCAATGGATCACAAAAACGTGCATCGCCTTGCGCCGGTGGGCGTTCTTTGATGTGGGTGAATCCCCTATTGGGGCCGTATTAATCCGGGAATGGACTAGCCGAATGCACGCCGAATACA
The DNA here is from genome assembly GCA_021604625.1 of Hyphobacterium sp. GTDB lineage: Bacteria > Pseudomonadota > Alphaproteobacteria > Caulobacterales > Maricaulaceae > Hyphobacterium. The sequence goes on from BQJI01000038.1 coordinate 12,132, forward strand.
CGGGCTGCATCGGGGGAGAAAGGATCACCAGATGAAAACAACACTCTTGACGCTGCTTGCAGGATTGACGCTCACGACGACTGCGGCAGCACAGGACGATTGGCGCGCCGACGTGGCAGCCCGATTGCCGGAAACCGGCGCTCTGAATTTGCGCAGTTTCAACGCAGGCGAGGAAGATGGTTTCATGCGCCTCGGCTGGCGCCGCAACGGTGATCGAATCGAATTGTTCGACCGCACCATGATGGTGTCGAGCGATGTGTTCGAATCCATGACGGCGGCCATGACGGCCGACGATTTCGCCCCGCTCGATACGCTGATCCTTTGGCATCAGGAAACCGCCATCCTGACCGTTGAAACACTCGCTGAAAACGGCCGCGCAACCGGCACACGCTCCGTGCTCCGCCCGATGCAGGGCGAAGAGGTATCACCTCTCGAAATCGACCTTCCGGATGGCGTGATGCCACGCGCTGCCACCTTTGTCTTCGCGCCTTTCCTCGATCTCGAACCCGGCGAATCCATCACCTATGACTGGTATGCCGTCCTGCCGAACGCCGTTGCATCAGTCACGGTGACAGCATTTGACGGCGGACCGGTCGACACACCGGCCGGGCGTTTCGAGGAAACACTGCGACTGGAAGTCCGCGGCACCACGCCGGACGATCAGATACCGCTGAACGATATCTATGTAACTGGTGGTGAGGTCGTGCGGATCGATGTGGTCGGCCGCGACATGATATTGTTGAGGCGCGCCGACGCCGAATAGAGACTGCCACGGATTTTCGCTGGCAGCCTCCGCAACCGTGGGTTAATGATCGCTGATGTTGAAGCATGTTCTGGCTCTCATCGCCCTCATTTCGACATGTGCTGGGGCGAACGCACAGGCCGCCCGGCCTGTGGTGATGGTCGCTTGCAATGATGCGCCTTTCGCAATCGGCATTGCAGTGGCTTACCGCAATGACCCGACACCATCGCGCGTCGCGCGCGGCTGGTTTCAGGTTCCTGCTGGCGAGTGCCTGGAAGGTGGCCTCGGCGAGATTGTCGGCAATGAAATCTGGATAGGGGCTGTGTCCGGTGAATGGCGATGGCCGTTTGGCGGGCAAGTCGACGAATCTTTTTGCACCCCGCCAGATACATTTTTCGGCGTCGCACAGACAGGCAATTGCTCTGACAGCGAACGGCTTGTCGGGTTTGAGCGCACGGCGATTTCCCCTTTCAGATCGGGCTGGGGCCGGATCGACATCCGCTATGCCTGCGAAGACTTCTCGGACGGCGATGCGATTCTGTGCGCTCAAACCGCCACCGGGCCCGATGGATTGGCGGAACCCGTTCGCACGCTCGAAATCTGCAATACCTGGTTCGTAGAGGCGGAAATTGCCGTTGGTTCCAGCGCGGACTTCGTCGGTTTTGAAATGACGGGCTGGATCTCTATCCCACCCACGCTTTGTCAGACCGTCTATCGCGGCTTTCCCGCGGGCGGTGAAGTCTGGTTTGCGGCCCGCCGTTCAATTAATCACTATTTTCCTCACACAGATGAAGGAAATATATGCGTTGCCGAAAATGATTTCGCGGCGTCAGGTCCGGCTGGATCATTCATAAATGCGGGGCGATGCCCGGCCTCGGCCCCTTTGCAGGTGCCGGCCCAGCGCGTCAGGTTCGGCCGATCCATTTCCCGGTTTCAGGACTTTGTGCCGCGCATGGATCAGTGAGCAGGTCAGTCCGGCCGATTTGATCCGCGTCGGCTGGAGTGGATTGCGACTTCGTGTTTCATTTTTCGTGGAAATTCTCGCATTTGCGTGACTGTGAGATCACGAACGTTTGTCGCAAGTAGCGCCAAAATAACATGAACGCACCGTAATGATCGGCGACGAATGGGTATTTTCGAGGTGTGGATCATCAGGACGTGATCGGTTTCGTGATCATGATCATAACAAAATTGATCTTCGTAAATGCGGGAAGGCATCGCCAGAACTGGCATCTGTAATAGGTGAATCACGCGGCAGATGTTTGAGCAGATGCCGGACATCGCCTGTCGGCTGTTCACGTCATGCCCCACGTTATTCGTGCGCCGGTCACAGCGATGTCAGGGTAGTTGCCAAGTCGTGACTGGCATTCAGACCGTCCAACAGTCAGCTTCCATCTCGCTGGCCGGGACGCATTCCGGAACCAGTCAATAAAAACCCCCTGGAGGTCTGACGACATGAAAACCGAAACCAAATTCGCCACACTCGCCGCATCTGCTCTGGCGCTTTCCCTGTCCGCGGCAGCGAGTGCTGATGATTCCGAAATGTCCGGCATGGACGATATGGAACAATGTTATGGCGTAGCACTGGCTGGCGAGAATGATTGCGCCGCCGGACCGGGCACATCCTGTGAAGGCACATCGACG
>BQJI01000039.1 GCA_021604625.1 Hyphobacterium sp.
GACAGCTACATGCCCGAGAATTTCGATCGCATGTATCGCGGAGATGTCACGATCACGGAAGCCTTGCAACATTCATTGAATGTGCCCGCCGTCGAAACGCTCGATGCCGTCGGGGCCAGCCGTTTTGCTGCGGGCCTTCAATTCGCAGGGGCATCGCCGATGATTTCAGGCGGCGCTAACGAACAGTCCGGACTGGCGATTGCGCTCGGCGGGGCCGGGCTGACCGTGCGCGATATCGCCACGCTTTACGCAGGGCTCGCCAATAGCGGCGAAGTTCGCCCGCTGGTCTGGCGGGAAGATGAAATCGGGCAGGACGTGCCGGGCATGCAGATTATCAGCGCAGAATCGTCAACCGAAATTCTGACCATTCTGCGCGGTGCGCCGCAGCCCGCAGGACGCGCGCCTGCCAGCCTGACCAGCGCAGCGCCCTCAATCGCTTTTAAAACCGGCACAAGCTGGGGATTTCGGGACGCCTGGGCAGCTGGCGTTGGAGGTGGATATACGGTGGTGATCTGGGTTGGCCGCGCCGACGCCCGCCCACGCACCGGTCAGACCGGACGGGAAGCCGCCTTGCCAATCCTGTTTGATGTCTTCGATCAATTGCCGCAGCAATCCGTATCGCAGGAGGAGCGCGACATCTGGCGCTTCGATGATACCACGCCGGAACCGCTTGCGCGCTACAATCGCGACCCGGCGCCGGAAATTTTATTTCCGCCGGACGAATCCGAGGTCTGGATGGAAGCAGATGGCCGCGCCTATGTGCTGGCAGGCCGCGCCGAGACCCCGCTGCGCTGGTATGTGGATGGTGCACGGGTGACATCCAATGAAGCCGGAGAGCCCGTCTGGAATCCCGCCGGACCGGGTTTCTACAACGTCCGCGCCGTCGACCGGCAGGGCCGTTATTCGCAGTCACGCGTTCGCATCATAACACCGTCACATTAGGCCATACGCCCAAAGAAAACGCCCCGCCCGAAGAGTCGGACGAGGCGCTTTTTTCAGTTCGGGTTGGAGCCCGGTACGGTCGGTTTATTGACGACCGAGAATGCGGCTTTCAGCAGCACCATTATAGTTATTGTTGTGGCTGTCGAAGTCCACGCCGCCGGAATGGTCCTGATAGGACATCGGTGTGCGGCGTTGCTCGATGGACGGAGCGTCAAAATTCGGCAATTCGATTTCTTCGCAATCCATCATGCGCCACTCATAGCGCTCGCTGGAGACCAGACGATAACGCGTAATGGTTTCCGTGCGGCCCTGAACGGTGCGGCTTTCAACGGTTGCCGGCTGTGTCAGGTATTGAACGGAATACGTGTCATATTCGGCCGGGATCGGAATTTCCTCGACGCGACCACGTTCAACAAGAACTTCGCGCGAAATCGTGCCGTATTCAGCCTGGGTCTCGATTTCGTCGATGCGCGCAGGTTGAACCACGACATTGCGTGTCACCGTACGATATTCGCCGGCTTCTTCCACCAGACACCAGACTTCACCGGTTTCAGGATCGTAACGCGTGATTTGTGCACCCGGTACACGGCCACGTTGCCACACCATGCGCGGTTCACGAACCATGACCTGCTCGGTGACGGTTTCATGTACGGCAGGGCGAACAACATATTCGGTGTAAGCCGGGCGGACCATGATCTGTTCGGTGACAGTTTCATAAACCGGCTGATGCACGACATAGCGGACACCGGCATCGCGGCGCACATATTCTTCAATGCGCTCTTCAATGCGTGGCGGCGCCACATCATAGGCTTCATAAGCATCCGAAGACGTGATGGTCTCGGTATATGGCTCGTAAACCGGCTCGACACGGATGCGGGCATAACATTCACCCGGCGTTGCGCTCGACGGTGGTTCCGAAGGGAACCAGGACATGTCATCAGCGCCAGCTACACCAACGGCCGATACGGATAAAACTGCGGCACTGCCACAAAGTAGAATACGACGAAGCATTTTTTGCGTTCCCCCAAAGACAAGACTCGATGCCTGGACCCTATACCGGCAATCGGCTCAGGTTAAGGCAAATTTAACTTTTTCGCCAAATTTGACGTGGATTAATCGCGCGGCTCGCCTAAGGGGAGAATTTGGTCCGGACGAACCAGTTAATTATCGCGTCTGACGCGACCGATTCGGTCAGAAGGGGCGTGTGACCCGTATCTGGCACCTCGACCCAATCAAGATTTGGTTTTCGCGTCAGCATTCTCTCCAGAATTTCGCGTGTCACGAGTTCTGATTGTGCCCCCCGAACCAGAAGTGTGGGGATTTTCTGCAACAGATCGAAGGCTTTCCATCGTTTTTCCGTTGAAATCTCGCCGGATATCGACGCCAGGACCGCTGGATCATAGTCCGAGCGAAACGACTCGGGGCCCATCTGCCGGTGCGTCCGCCGCGCAAACGCCCGCCAGAACGCATCGCTGGTCTCCAGCGGATGCACATGCGCGTTTACATCACGGCAACGCTGTGCGGCGTCCGCCCATGTTCTGATCGGCTGGCCCTTTCCGGCGATCTTGCGAATATTTGCAACCCCCTCCGGGTCAACCTCCGGCGCGATATCATTGAGAATGAGCCCCGACACACGTTCCGGTGTCAATGCCCCGGCCATCATTGAAATGCCACCGCCCATGGATGAACCAATCCAGACCGCCCGCCGGATCTGGAATTGATCGAGCCAGCCGAGGCAATCACGATGATAGGTATCGAGAGAATAGTGAGCCGGATCACGCGCATATTCGCTTTCACCGCGGCCGCGCATATCAAGGGCCAGCACCGGATGTCCGCGCTCAGCCAGCAGCGGCGCAAAATCCTCAAAATCCCGCGAATTTCTTGTCAGCCCGTGCAGGCATAAACAAAAGGGTTTCGATCCGCCCTGATAAAATCGGCCGAAAAGACGCGCCCCGTCAGATGTCGTCAACCAGACGGGCTGCATGTCAACGCCGCGCTCTATTCTGCGTGACCAACCGCCGAGACGCCGGACTCACCAACTTTGGCAACGGCCTCGACATAGGCGCGCCGCGCATCAAATTCCTTGGCCTTGGCTTCGTCATCGCGTTGCATTTCTTCCGGGTCCAGATTGGCATATTGCAGAACACCCATTTCTTCATAGGTTTTCTGAATATCCTTTCCCCATATCCCGATATCCTTGACGATCGGCACGATCCGCTGAAACAGCATTTGCCGGTAGAGCTGGACGATTTCGGAATTCTCCGAATATTCCACGCATTCCTTTTCCGGAAGGTCCAAAGCCCGATAAACCTCGCGCGCATCGGTCATCCGGCCGCGCATCAGCCAGCAAGCCTCAACCAGAAACTCTTCGCGTTCATCGCGCTCGGCCTGCGTCAATTGCGGATAATAATCCTTCAGGGAAATTCGCCCGAACGCCACATGCCGCGCCTCATCTTCCATGACATAGGCATTCACCATCCGCGCCAGCGGGTTTTGCGCCATATCCCGGATCGCCCCGAAGGCCGCAAGCGCCAGACCTTCAATGACAACCTGCATGGCGAGATAGGTCATATCCCAGCGGCTGTCGCGCAAGGCCTGATCCACCAATTCCTGCAAGGGGTGGGTCATCGGATAGGCGACTTCAAATTTCTTCAGGAGCAAGCGATAGGCTTCAACGTGCCGGGCTTCATCCATGACCTGTGTTGCGGCATAAAACTTGGCGTCGAGATCCGGCACTTGCTGCACGATCTTCGCGGCACATAACAGCGCCGCCTGCTCGCCCTGCAAGAATTGAGAGATGTTCCAGGATTGCGAATGCCGGGTCAGTTCGATCCGGTCCTTCTCGCTCATTTTCTCCCAGATCGGCGATCCGTAAAGACCGCCCACTTCAACCGGCAATTCCATCGGGTTTTCAGGATCGAGCTTTTGCGTCCAGTCGATACGATTGACCGCATCCCACTGCATATCCTTGCCCTTCTGATAAAGGTGCATCAGGGACTGACGTCCCTCATCAAATTCCCAATCGAAAACGGCATCAAACTCCTGTGGAATCGTCCATTTCGGATCGATGTCGGGCAGTGGATACAATTCACGCAAGCTCATAAGTCTCTCCCCGGTCCTCTCAGCGCGAAACAGGCAAGTAAACGCTGTTCACTTTTGGCAAGAGTGAGCGAAATTCACGTCAAACGCAAGAGGTCGCCTATTCGGCGGGCGCTTTTTGAGGCGGTGCTTCGGGCATGCTGCGCACGGGTTTTTCAACGCCGGCATTTTGTTTGATCGCCCTGGACGTCAACCGAGAGCCATCCGGAGACCAGCCCGGCGGGGCAAATACGTAGGCGAGCGCATCTCGGAATGATTTTGCGGAACCGACATCCCTGATAATTCCCCACCATTCATGGATCGAGATGCGCAGGGGATTGTACGTGCCGAGATTTCGAACAATGCCATAGCGGCAGGGTACTTCATTCATCTCCGCCTGAAACGTCCCGAACATCCGGTCCCATACAATGAAGACACCGGCATAATTCCGGTCCAGATAAACCGGATTGGTCGCATGATGAACCCGATGATGCGACGGCGTATTCATGATCGCTTCCACCGGGGCAGGCAGCTTCTTGATGGCTTCGGTGTGGATCCAGAATTGATAGATCAGATTCAAGGCACCGCAGAACGCGACCATGGCGGGCGGGAAACCCAGAAGCACCATCCAGGAACCGAACCAGATAAACTTCAATGTGAAAACGCTGAACCAGGGCTGCCGCAGCGCCGTAGTCAGATTGTAATGCTGTGAGGAATGGTGCGTGACATGGTCGGCCCAGAACCACCGGATTGTGTGGGCAAAACGGTGTGACCAGTAATAGACAAAATCGTCCAGCACAAAACACGCAATCCAGACATACCAGGCCCATCCAAGATCGAACACGGCGTATTCACCGATGAACACAAACCAGGTCGCGCCAATGCCGGCAAAAACAATGCCCGCGATCGAATTGCCCAGCCCCATTGCCAGGCTCGCACCTGAATCGCGGGGTTCAAAACGCGCCTTGCCGGTAAATTTTGCGAATAGCAACTCCGCCACAATCAACAGGATGAAGAAGGGAATCGCGTACTGGATGGGATCAGGCAAATCGGTCATTCGGTTTACTCGGCTCCTGTCAGACGCGCCTGCCATTGGGCCGCGATCGCTTCATCGTCAAATGCGATTGACGCGTTCGGAAGTGTAAAGTCGCGAAATCGAATGGCGAGCGTCGCGCCATCGGGTACGACGCGTGCTATATCATCCGGGTGAAAGATGCGTGTCAGCAATATATCACCCTGCGCCAGAACCAGTCCGATTCTGTCAGACCCGGCTTCACAGACAAGTGCGGCGCGCTGATCACGCGAAAGCTGACCGTCACCGGCTGCAAATGAAAGTGAATCCTGTCGAATTTGGTCGATCGCCGCGTCCAGCGTTTCAATGCGCGACGGTGTCCAGCCGCCAATCCACGCATTCAATGCAATCAGCGCTGAAATCGCGGCGGCGGAAACCAGAATGATGATCAGGGACGTCATGTTTGAATTGTTGGCATGAAAAAGGGCGGAGGCAAGCCCCCGCCCTATTCATTATTGTCGCAGGTCAGACCTAGCGGCGTGCGCGGAAGGTTACGCCCCACGTACGCGGATCGCCTGGATAACCGTTGATGTTACCTGGCAGGGTCGAGTCGAAAGATCCCTGCAGATATTCTTCATCAGCGAGGTTACGACCCCAGACCTGGACTTCCCAGTCGCCATCCGGCGAACCGAAACCAACACTGCCGTTCAGCAAGGTGAAGGAGTCCTGCACCTGAAGCGGATCAAGCTGTGTCGTCAGGAAGCGGTCAGATGTGAAATAGACCTCACCCCGCAAGAACATGTCCATATTGTTGGAAACCGAACGCTGGTAGAGCGCGGTGACGTTACCGGTCAGCTCCGAGCTCCCGCGATCACGTCCCGACAAGTCCTGAACCGGCACAAGTGCCGGTGATGTTGCACTCGCGCGGAACACACAATTGGAGGTGTCCGAAACCGGGCAAGGACCATTGGCAAACGACACATACTTGTCTTCCCACAACCAGATCACGCCACCGGTAAAGGTCAGGCTTTCCATCGGTTGGAAAAGGCCTTCGATTTCGATACCGGTAATCTGGATCTCGCCCGCATTATCCGGCACGAAAGAAGAGCCAGTGAACACGTTCGTCTGGAAATCCTCGACATTCTGACGGAACACAGCCGTGTTCAGCATCAATACGTCGCCGATCGTCGCTTTGACACCGACTTCCCATGCCGTGACGGTTTCAGGGTCGAAGGTGAAGCTTCCGACACGAGCAGCAGCGGAATCAAGCGCGAAACCACCGCCTTTATAGCCCTCAGTGTAAGACGCGTAGAGGTTCACATCATCCGTCGCATCATAATTGACGATAATGGTTCCCGAGAGATCCGAATCCGACCGCGAAGAGTTGAAATTTGGAGCCGGCGGGAAGAATTGCAGGGCACCGAGGCCGAGCAATGTATTCACGTTCGGATCAACTGCAGCGGCCTGTGCGCCCGCAACGATAGCCGCAAATGCATTTGGATTGTTGGCCTGAACGAAGGCGACATTGGCTGGCGTGAAGGCCAGACCGGTATTCGCCGTGAAGGCCGCCGGGAAAATCAGCGCGTTAAAGCCGATCTGGACAAAATCCAGTGCCGCGAACGGATCCTGGATCGAAATATCGCTGACCGCCGTTTTGTCGTCATTTGTATAACGCAAACCACCGGTTATCGTCAGGCGGTCCGTAACGTGCCAGTCCAGCTGACCAAAGAATGCCATACTGTCATTATTCTGGTCAAAGGTTGATGTCTGACCCGAGCCCGCAGCGAGATACTGCCCGGGCACACAGCCGCCAATAAATGGACCCTGCGGGCCATTACAAAGCGCTTCAACCAGTCCGACAGCACTTCCGGGCGTGAACGGATTGCCATCCAGATCCGAGAACAGATCGGCGAACGGACGCAAAAGCGGACCCTGACGGGTAATGTTCGTCGTGTTCAGATTCTGGTGGAAGAAATAGGCACCGAAGAGATAATCAACATTGCGATCACCCGTCGACGTCATCCGGAATTCCTGGGTCGTCGTCTGATAGTCCTGATCCAGGAAGCGTTGCTGGTTGAACGGCTGATCTACCCAATCCGGGTCGATATTCTGATCTTCGTCATAGGCGCGATAGGCCGTGATTGACGTAAAGGTGAAGCCATCGAACTCATAATTCAGTTCTGCCGACAGACCACCACTATTCACGAAGGAGCGAACGCTGCCATCAATCGCAAGCCGACCGGAATACGGATTGACCGGCAATTGCGTCACACCGAGGATTGCAAAAGCACCTGCATTGCCGGGTGAAACCAGCGTAAATGGCGCGGCACAGCAATTCTCGTCGATATTCTGCATATCGGCGATAATCCGCAATGACATCCGGTCATTGGGTTCAAACAACAATTGTCCGCGGAAGCCCCAGCGATCTCGTTCATTGATGTCGCGGCCATCCGGCACGTTGATAAGGAAACCATCGCGCTGGTTCAAATTGACGTCCAGCCGCCCGGCAACGCCGTTGCCCAGGCCGCTTTCAACCATGCCGCGGAAGGTCCGCTGATTGTACTGACCCAGCGTGACTTCAGCTTCGTAACCAAACTGGTCGGACGGGGTTGCCGTCACAAAGTTGATAACGCCAGCAGATGTATTCTTGCCGAAGAGTGTCGCTTGCGGACCGCGAAGCACTTCAACGCGCTGAACGCCGAGGAAATCACCGATCGAGGCACCGTTGCGCGAACGATAAACACCGTCCACAAACACACCAACGGACGGCTCGATACCGAAGTTGAAAGTCGAAGACCCGACACCGCGAATGGAGAAACTCGCATTCGAGGTGGACGCGTTTTGCGTCACCTGCAGCGACGGAACAAGTGTCTGGAGATCCCGGACATCACGCAATTGCGCCTGCTCCAGAACATCGCCCGAAACGGCGGTCACAGCGACCGGCGTATCCTGTAGCGTTGTTTCACGACGTTGGGCGGTCACGGTAATCGTGTCCATACCCTGAGCGTAGACTGGCGCTGCGGCAATGACCGCCATCGCCAGCGCGGTCGAACCAAGTGCCAGTTCGCGAATGGATTTCTGCATATTTCTCCCCCTGGATCACCGCGTTTCTCTTGCGGCGTGAGCTTTTATTGCGCCTACTAGACCAAACTTCGATGCTCTTGTCAGTAGCGAACGCGCAACAGGCGAGCATCGGATTGCAGACGCGCGTGCAAGTCGTGTGCCTGATGCAAGTTAATACGGGGGAAATTATACTGTCATGATACTTCGAATTCTGGGCGGCGTTCTGCTGCTAATCGTTATAGCTGCAACAGCAATCGCCGGTTGGTTCTACCGACCCTGGTCAGACTATTCACCTGCGTTGGTCATGGCGGCGTTCGATCCTGAAAACATCGTCGATGTGTCACTGGGAATGTCAGAATATTTCCCATATCGCGACATCGAAAGCCCCGACCCGACTCCATTGCCGCGAGAATTGGCACCATTATCGGTCACGTATAGCTATGATGGTGAGACCCGGACACTGGATCAGTATCTTGAAGAATCGGGATCGCTGGGCCTTGTCGTGCTGCACAACGGGATTGTCGTACACGAGCAATATCTGAACGGCGCCGACGAAACCAGCCGGCCGACCTCGTGGTCTGTTGCCAAAAGCTTCGTCGCCAGCCTCATCGCCATCGCCGTGCAGGACGGCCACATAGACAATCTCGACCAGCTGGCGCAGGAATTCGCGCCACAATTCCAGGGTTCGGCGTTTGGCGAAACGTCCCTGCGCCATTTGCTGATGATGTCGACGGGCATCGATTTCATCGAGGATTATAACGATACAGATTCAGATGTCGGCGTTCTGTTCCGTGACCCGTTCGTGTTTGGCAGCGACATCGACACCGCCTTGCTCGATTTTGAACGGCGAACCGAAGCGGGGACCGAGCTCGACTATATTTCATCGGCGTCTCACGTATTGTCGGCCGTGCTGCGGGGCATTTATGACCAACCTCTGCATCAGATCATCGAGGAGAAAATCTGGGCACCCCTGGGCATGGAAAGCGATGCCTACTGGAACCAGAATGTCATCGGCGATGACGGCATAGCTCTTGGATATTGCTGTCTGAATGCCCGACCCGTCGATTATGCGCGTTTCGGTCAATGGTATCTGCAGGACGGTGTCTGGGATGGTGAACGCCTTCTGCCGGAAGGCTGGGTCGATATGGCTACGCATGCCAATGCCCCGTTCCAGGAAGCGGGCGTCACAATTCCGCTGCGCGGCTATGGTCTGCATTTCTGGTTCCCGGAGACCGACCGCGACGAATTTTTTGCCGCAGGGATCTACGGCCAGTACATCTGGGTCGACCCGTCACGCAATATCGTGATTTCACGATTTGCCGCTGATCCGGCATGGGGAGCTCATACGGGCGAAACCTTCGCCGCTTTCCGGGCCATCGCGGCAGACGTCGCGGGGGAATAAACATGCCGGAATTCGCAACAGAATATGACTATATCATCGTCGGGGCTGGTTCTGCGGGCTGCGTTATCGCGGAACAGCTCTCCCGCGATCGCGACGTCACCATCTGCGTTCTCGAAGCTGGCGGGTCCGATGATCATCCCAAAATCCGCACGCCCATGCTCCTGAAAGAAGTCGTCTCCGGCGGACCTTTCAACTGGAATTATGAAACCGAGCCGCAGGCAAAGCTCAACGATCGCCGCATGTTCTGGCCCCGCGGCAAGACGCTTGGCGGGTCGTCCTCAATCAATGCCATGCATTATATGCGCGGCGCGGCCGAAAATTTCGACGAATGGGGCCAGCTTATCGGCGATGAAAGCTGGAACTGGGACGATGCTTTGGCGCGTTTCCGGCGTCATGAAAACAATGACACTTTCTCCGGACCGCTACACGGAAATGATGGTCCGCTTCATGTTCAGTCCATTCCCAAACTCAACCCGCTCACCCGGATGTTCCTCGCGGCAGGCGGCGAGTTGCAATACCCGCAAAACGACGATTTCAACGGCGAGAAACAATTCGGTTTCGGCCCCTACCAGGTGACAATGAAAGGCCCGCGCCGCTGGAGCGCCGCCGATGCTTTTCTCCGCCCCGCTCTGGAGCGCGGCAATATCACCGTCATCACGCAAGCGCTGGCACATAAAGTCCGGCTTGAAGGCAAAAAGGCGACAGGCGTTCTCGTTGATATTGCCGGCAATTTGACAGAATTGACGGCGCATAGGGAAGTCATCCTGTCCGGCGGCGCGATCAATTCCCCGCAATTGCTGCAGCTCTCCGGAATTGGCGATGGCGACTGGTTGAAGGCCGCAGGCGTCACACCGGAAATCGATTTGCCAGGCGTTGGGCGAAACCTGCAGGATCATCTGGATGTCGCGGCGCTCGCAGAGGTCAGAACGTCCGAGGCTATCGGCCTGTCACTGAAACGCTTCCCCAAAAATATTTACGACGTTCTGCGCTGGATGATCCGCGGCGATGGCGATTTTACCATTAACCCGGTTCAGGGCGGCGCGTTTATTTCATCATCGGTCGCTGGCGATCTGCCGGATTTGCAACTCGTTTTCATCCCCGGTTATTCGATCAATCACGGCAAGGACACAAAGATGGGCCACGGCATGACATTGCATGTCTGCCACCTCTATCCCGAGAGCCGGGGCGAAATCCGCATCCGCAGCAACGACCCGGCGGAATACCCGGCCATCGACCCGAATTATCTGGCAACGGATTTCGACCTGACCGCCCTGACGGACGGGTATGAAAAAGTCGTCGAAATCCTGCGCGCGCCAGCCTTCAAGGACGAATTTGTCGAATGGGTTGCGCCCGAGAAAAATGATAGCCGCGATGATCTGGTCACCGATATTCGCCAGCGCGCAGAAACCCTCTACCACCCGACATCGACCTGCGCGATGGGTTCGGGGGATCTGGCCGTGCTGGACTCCGAATGCCGCGTCAGGGGCGTGTCAGGGTTACGCGTCGTTGACGCTTCAGCCATGCCACGTCTTGTTGGCGGCAATACCAATGCCCCCACCATGATGCTCGCCGACAAGGCGGGCGAAATGATCCGCGAAAGCGCGTGAAGGAGACTGAAATGAGCGATCCTGATTCCAGCCAGATCGAGCGCATGGGCGCGGTTTTCAAGGCGCAAAAAGACGCATTTGAGAGCGAACGTCACCGCTCCTACAAGGACCGCCTGCGCGATATCGACGCCATCGGCGCGCTGACGAAAAAACACGCGGACGCGATCAAAGATGCGGCAGCCGCAGATTTTGGCGTCCGGTCTCGATGCGAAACCCAGCTGACGGAAGTCGCCTATATGGCAACAGCGGTGAAACACACGCGGCGACACCTCTATAGCTGGATGCAGAACAGGAAGGTCTCCATTCCCGGCAATCTGGCTCCGGGAAAAGCCTATATCCGCCGCGAACCCAAGGGCGTCGTCGGCATCATTTCACCGTGGAATTATCCGTTCCAGCTGGCCTTTTCGCCGCTCCTCGCCGCTTTGGCTTCCGGTTGCCGCGTGATGTTGAAACCGTCCGAACTGACGCCGAACATGTCGGAATTGATGCGCGACATGCTCGCCGAGGAATTCAACGAAAACCGTATTGCCGTGATGCTCGGCGGTCCCGCGGTTGGCGAAGCCTTCACCAAAATCCCTTTCGATCATCTGCTTTATACCGGCTCCACCCATGTCGGCCGGATTGTCGCAAAGGCCGCCGCTGAGAACCTCACGCCGGTGACGCTGGAACTCGGCGGGAAATCACCGGTCATCGTCGATGAAGGCTATAAGGCAGACGCTGCTGCGGCATCGCTCACCTTCGGCAAATTCATGAATGCCGGCCAGACCTGCATCGCGCCGGATTATGTACTCGCGCCCGCAAATCAAACCCGCCCGATCGGCGACGCCATTATTGCAAAAGTCGAGAAATCCTATCCCGATTGGGCGACGGATGATGATTATACCGCCATCGTTTCCGACCGCCATTATGACCGTCTCAATGCGATGATTGACGAAGCCAAGGCTGGCGGTGCGGAAGTGCTTCAGGCCAAGGGCAGCGATCCCGGCAATGCCCGAAAAATTCCGCCCACTGTCGTCTTGAATCCGGCGCCCGACTCAAAACTGATGCAGGAAGAAATTTTCGGCCCCGTTCTGCCCATCCTGTCGCATGACGGTCTGGACGATGCGATGGCGCAGGTGAACGCCAAGGACCGGCCATTGGCGCTCTACGTCTATTCGAAAAACAGGAAGAATGCCCGCCGCGTGCTGGAAGGCACGATCTCGGGCGGAGCCGTCGTCAACAACACGATGCTGCACTATTCGGTAGAAGATCTGCCCTTTGGCGGCGTCGGCGCATCCGGCTATGGCGCCTATCACGGCGAGGCCGGGTTCGAGACCTTCACCCATGCGCGCAGCGTATTTGAAGCACCGGTCTGGCACCCCTCACGACTGATCGCCCCGCCCTATGGCAAGATTTTCAACATGATTGCAAACAAATAGACGATGCTGAACGACAAGACAGTCCTGATCACCGGCGCCTCGCGTGGTGTCGGCAAGGAAACCGCTCGCGCCTGCGCGAAAGCCGGGGCACGCGTCGTCCTGCATTACAACGTCAATCAGGACGCAGCCGTTGAATTGGCCAAGGAAATCGACGCCGTGGGGTGTGTGGCGGCTGATCTGGCACAGCCGGGCGCGGCAGATCGCCTCTGGCTGCAAGCCAAAACCATGGGCGGGTCTATCGACGCCGTCGTCAATAATGCCGGCATTTATCGCGAAACCCCGCTTCATAACGCGCAAACCTGGGCGACCGGATGGGCCGACCAGTTGCAGGTCAATCTCATGGCCGCCTGCGAACTGATGCGAAACGCCATCAATGAGTGGGGGACGAAAGGCGGATCCATCGTCAATATCGCCAGCCGCGCGGCCTATCGCGGCGACGGACCCGACCATGCGGGATATGCGGCTTCAAAAGGTGCGCTGGTCGCCGCCGCGAAAACCCTCGCACGCGCTCATGCCCACAACAATGTGCTGATCTACACACTGACGCCGGGTTGGATTGAAACCGACATGGCCCCGTCGCGCGTCGAAGCGCGCGCCGCTGCGGTGGCCGACATTCCACTGGGCCGCGTTGCCCAGCCGCAGGAAATTGCCGCCATGGCCACCTTCCTGCTCTCCGGCCAGTGCGGATCAGCCACAGGTTCGGTTATCGACATCAATGGCGCGAGTCACGTGCGATGAAACAAACAGCTGGCTCTCAAATTCCGAATTATTTTCGAGAATGGCGTAAGTTTGTTGGGCTTACTACGACCGGTGTGGCCGAGCGTATGGGCACAACCCAAAGCTACGTTTCTGAACTTGAGCGAGGAAAACGTCGCTGGAATGAAGACACGCTTGCGGGGTATGCAGCGGCTATCGGTTGCCAACCGCACGAACTGATTAGCGTTATTCCCAGTAAAAAAGGCTTGACAGAAGAACCGGAAAATTGCGCAGAAGCCACCGTTGGGACCCACCAATGGGGGCAAACATTTATTCGTGACTGGCGGACATTCCGACAAATAACATTGGTTGACCTTGGCCACGATACCGGTTTGTCCCATTCGCAGTTAAGCAGAATTGAACGCGGCGAGAGCCAATACACGCAACAAACGCTTGAAGCGATTGCTCACGCTTTAAAGGTCGAGCCTCATCTGCTGCTTTCGGAACATCCACTGGAGAAAAAAGATGCTCTCAAAACGACCTGGGAGAACATCCCGCCATACCTGCGTGGGCAGGCGTTAAGGACGTTGAGATCTTTCGCTCCGGACAAGGATTAATCATCGTTCCGTAAATCCGACCTCAAAAGCAATGGCGCGAGTTTTATGCGCTGACCCGACTCCCCATCTGCGCAAAGCCTGCTAGATTTATGTGAACGCCGTTCATGTTTTGCGGTGCCGAGGGGGAGTTGTTCATGCGTTGGGTTGTTCGCGGCATTGCCGCCATTCTGGGTCTGGCTGTTCTCAGTCTCGCCATCGGTCTTGGTTATGGCTATTGGCGGTTTTCGTCGTCAAAGCCGCGCACCGAAGGCATTGTCGAGGTCGCGGGTATTTCCGGCGACGTCCAGATCATTCGCGATGAATATGGTGTCCCGCACATCTTCGGCGACACCGAAGACGACATCTATTTCGCCATCGGATACGCCCACGCGCAGGATCGTTTCTTCCAGATGGATATGATGCGCCGCTATGTGCATGGCGAGCTC
>BQJI01000040.1 GCA_021604625.1 Hyphobacterium sp.
ACCACCATGGCCGCCTCCGCCATGGCCGCCTCCGCCATATCCTCCGCCGCCGTGGCCACCGCCGCCACCGCGAATTCGTATTCCGGTATTGACGCGGACATTGGTGTTCACATTGACGTTGGCTGACGCGCTGGAATTGACATTGGCCCCGGAGCCGCTTCCGGCAAAGGCCCGTGAGCGTCCGCCACCACCACTATTGATGATGACCCGGCCACCACCGCCGCCACTGAAATAAACGGGAGACCGTCCGCCAACGCCGGGGAATACATTGCCGTCATGGCTGGCGTAATTATCGCCATGCCCGCATCCATCGTGATGGCCATGATGATGGTCACTACAACCGCAGCCGCCTGATGAATGGCCACCAGACTCCTGCCAATAACGGCCGTCCTGTCCATGCCATTCCCTCGCATATCGCATGCGCGAATGCTCGGTCTCCCGTCGATAATAGCTGTCTTCACGCACGGCATATCTTGGTTGTTCGTACCGCGGAGGCTCGTAGCGAGGTGGTTGTTGCGGAATATCGACGAGGCGGCATGGCCCGCGCGACGCATTCCATTCAGCTTCTGTTGGCACCGGATCGAGTATGACGCACGGATGCCCCGGCATACGCCGCCCGACCTGCGAGCTCCCGCGATAGTCGACGCTGCCGCCCGTTGTATGCCCGCTGCCGGAAAATGTACCTGAATTTGAATATCTGGACCGCCCGTCAGTGGGTTGCCGAAGCAGATCTTCGCTTGAGGCCCTGTGACGAGAATACCCACCTGTACCCCG
This sequence comes from Hyphobacterium sp., assembly GCA_021604625.1. Taxonomy (GTDB): domain Bacteria; phylum Pseudomonadota; class Alphaproteobacteria; order Caulobacterales; family Maricaulaceae; genus Hyphobacterium. The sequence continues at coordinate 775 of BQJI01000040.1, forward strand.
CTCGGCGGGTTGAAAATTTGCGTCGTTGTGATTCACATAACCGCCGGAGTAGCCTCCGGAGGCCGTGTGTTGAATATTGCTCGAAGAATACGCCCCTGAGCGCGTTCCATTCTGATTGGCTACAAAACCAGTTGTGCCGGAACGATCCACGACACAAATAGGCTCGGACTGGCCATCAGGATACTCCTGATGTGTGCCTGCGGGACATTCGGCGAAGCGGATCTGGGCCCCAGGCGGGACATCACGTCCACCCAATAGGCGGTCATAGTCTTGCGCGACCGCCGGACCGGCAGCCGAGAAAACGAGGAGAGTGGCGAGCATCTTGTTCATTAACAAAATGCTAATGCCAATCCCGTGCCAATCGTTAGTCTTTTCCCTTGATAGGCGAGGGGTCAGAAGTCCGAGACAATACCCTTGCGTTCCCAATCGCCATAGCGCGTGGGTTCCAAACCCTTAGGCCCTTTGTATTCTTTAGGTTTATCTGAAACCTCGGCCGCCTCTTTCTTTCGACGCTCTTCAGCCTCGTATAGCGCGCGCCTCGCGGCGTCACTCAACGTTTTTCCTGGCAATGCGCCATCCGGAGACGAATTGGTGTTCATGAAAGGGACATAGCGCGCGAACGCCGTGCATGCTAGGGCGCGCGAATGAATCCTGGACTTGATGCTCGCCGCGCAGCAGTGCGCGCACTGAAATTCGTTCTCGAGAGCCGTACAGCTCTCGACGCCGCGCTGTCCCAAACTCCCGAATTTGTACGCATGGAATCTCGCGACAAAGCGTTTGCAAGATTGATCGCTGCGACCACATTGCGGCGACGCGGGCAAATTCACGCCGTCCTGTCGGCCTTTCTTGAACACGATCTGCCCCATCATGCCGGCGAAGCGCGCCTGTTGCTCGAAACTGCCGCTGCACAAATCCTGTTTCTGGACACCAAGCCGCATGCCGCCGTCTCGGAAGCGGTGACGCTGGCAAAAACGTCAGTTGATGCAAAACGTTTCGCAGGACTGATCAACGCCGTGCTTCGCAAAGTCGTCGCAAACGGTCATGACATCGCAGAAGCAACCCCACTCTCGGATAATCTTCCAAACTGGTTGCGCGAGAGCTGGCAAGCCGCCTATGGCGCTCAAACCGTCGAGCAAATCGCCGCAGTCGTTGTGCGCGACCCGCCACTGGACGTCACCTTGAAGTCGCTTGGCGAAAGCGGGCAGTGGGCGGACGCGCTGGGGTCAGAACGGCTTCCCACCGGAACGCTACGAAAATCTGAAATCGGAGATGTGACCCAACTGCCCGGCTTCGTGGAGGGTGCATGGTGGGCTCAGGATGCCGGAGCGGCCATACCGGCAATGTTGCTTGACGCCCAGCCTGGTGAAGATGTGCTCGACCTTTGCGCTGCTCCAGGTGGTAAAACCCTGCAGTTGGCCGCAAGCGGTGCGAATGTTACCGCCCTTGATGCGTCACCCAAACGAATGCGTCGCGTATCCGAAAATCTGACGCGAACAGGATTAAAGGCGACTTGTGTGTCGGCGGACGGGCAGTTTTGGGGCGATGAGGCGTCATTCGATGCCATTTTGCTGGATGCACCTTGCTCGGCAACCGGCACTTTGCGGCGGCGACCCGATGCGGCGTGGATAAAAAATGAGACGGATGTCGATTCGCTTATTCCTATTCAGGAAGCGTTGATGGCGAATGCGACCCGACTATTGCGGCCGGGTGGACGGCTGGTGGTCTGCACCTGCTCACTCCAGCCAGAAGAAGGCGAGAGCTGGCTCGAACGCGGGCTTGAACACCTCCCCGACCTTGAACTGGATCCAGTGCGAGTAGTTGAATTGCCGGAGCTGGAACCTGCCATTCTGGAAAATGGATCGGTTAGACTGACACCGGACATGTGGGCGGACAAAGGCGGAATTGACGGCTTCTTCATCGCCCGCTTGCGCAAGCGCGGATAAGCCTGACGGCTTGCTTGCACCTCCGCTGACACGCTGTTATGCGCAAGGGATGGCAAACTCAGTAATCATCGCTCCTTCAATCCTGTCAGCCGATTTTGCCCGGCTTGGAGAAGAGGTGAAAGCAATCGATGCGGCTGGGGCAGACTGGATTCACGTTGATGTCATGGACGGCCATTACGTGCCCAACCTGACGATCGGGCCTGGAGTCGTTAAAGCGCTTCGCCCGCACTCCAGCAAACCATTCGACTGCCATTTGATGATTTCACCTGTTGATGCCTTCATTGATGCGTTCGCTCAGGCTGGCGCAAATATTATTACCGCTCATCCTGAGGCTGGCCCGCATTTTCATCGAACCGTCCAAGCTATCAAGAATGCAGGATGCAAAGCGGGTGCAGCGCTTAACCCGTCAACGAGTGAAACGATGATTGACCATGTATTCGATGAACTGGATGTCGTGCTCGTCATGAGCGTCAATCCGGGATTTGGAGGACAGTCTTTCATTTCCTCGCAACTTCGAAAGATCGAAACCCTCGCAACAACGAGCTTGAAGCGCGGCCTGGACGTCATCATTGAAGTGGATGGTGGCGTCAATCCCGAGACGGCACGTCAATGCGTGGATGCCGGCGCCACGGCGCTGGTTGCGGGTACGGCTGCCTTCAAAGGCGGTGTGTCACAGTATGCGCCAAATATCGAAGCGCTTCGCGGACATTAACCGGGATGCCCCGAGCGGTTCGCCTCGCCGACTTCACCGACGCCATAGGGCGCCGCGCACGCCGCGAAATATTTGACACCGTCAGCGCACTGGGCGGTGCGCGCGCCATAATAAGTGGTTCGGTTCCGGATTCGACATTTGCACACCGCCTGACCGAGATTCGTTCACGAGATACCGCTCGCGGTGCGGCCATACTCGGCGGCCGATTCAGTTATTCGGGATACAATCTGGACGCCGAGCATCCCTTTAACCTCGCCGCCCCATCGGCACGGTTTGCACAATATTTACACGGGTTTGATTGGCTCCGGGACTTGTTGGCCTGCAAGGATGGCGATGCCCAACGCCGGGCCGGCGCCTTGATCGACGGATGGATTCTGGCCTTTGGCCGTTGGAATAGTTTCGCATGGGGACCAGATGTTGGCGCGGTCAGATTGATCAACTGGATCATGGCACCGAACCTGTTTGACCAACAGCCCGAACGTTTGAAAAGCCTGGCTCAGCAAGCGCGCTTTCTGCGGCGCTCTGCCATCCATGCCCGGCCGGGAATAGATTATCTGCGGGCCGGAGCAGCATTAATGCTCGCCGGAGCCGCCCTTGATATTGATGCAATGCGAATGTCAGGCCAGCGTATTCTCGATGCTGAATTGCCGCGACAAATACTGGCCGATGGAGGGCATTTCAGCCGATCGCCGGCAGCGATTGCTGAAATTCTTGCGCTTCTCACGCTGGTCGACACAGCGGAAGCCCACGCCAATCGAGATACGCCTGTTGCCATCCTACGGTCCATGGATCGTGCGGCTCCAATGATTCGATTTTTTCGGATGGGCGAAGGCGGGCTGGCCAGTTTTCACGGTGGCGGCGAAGGAGATCGCCGGGCGATTGATTCCGTTCTGTCCGCGCGCGACACAGGTTCCCGATCCTTTGGATTTGCACCGAATAGTGGATACCAACGGGTTGAGGCCGGCGGCGCCGTGTTGATCATGGATGCCGGACAACCTGTCAAAGGCCCGGCCGCAGAGAAAGCCCATGCGAGCACGCTGGCATTCGAACTGTCCGCTGGAGGTAGCCGGATCATCGTAAATTGCGGATGGTCGGATGCCCAACCTTTCAGTTGGCGCGAAGCCGTGCGCGCGACCGCAGCCCACTCCACACTCACACTCGAAGAGACGTCATCTGCCAGATTAATTTCTGTCGGCTGGAAGCAAAAACTGCTGGGGCCGCGCTTTGAGGCACAACCAAAAATGGTTGTTGCGCGAAGAAATGAAGAGAATATCGGGACATGGGTCGAGGCCAGCCATGATGGATACAGATCTGATTTTGGGCTCTATCACCGACGTCGACTGTTTCTGGCAGCGGATGGCGGCGATCTGCGCGGGGAAGATGGGCTGTTTCGATCTATCGAAGATGGGCCACCGGAGGACGTTGATTCCCGGCTTCGGTTTGCAATCCGCTTCCACTTACACCCCGGCGTAAAGGCTTCGCTGGCGCGAGATGGAATGAGCGCGTTACTCGTACTCGGAAATGGTGACGGGTGGCGGTTCAGGACGGATGGTGGACCGATCAAGCTCGAACGTTCTGTTTATCTAGCCGCCGGCGAAACGCCGAAAAGAACGGTGCAAATCGTTGTGCAGGGAGAAGCAGAGCCATTTGGCGCGGGCGAACGGCCGCCCAATCGGGTCCGCTGGGCCTTTCAGCGCCTCGGGCGGGTGGGGGGAACGTAGGCGTTCACACCTATGCCTGCCGCGACGAGCGTGATAATCGACCCATTCCCACAATCAAGAACCCAATGGTTTCCATGAGCACTCCCGATCTTGTTCCTGTTCGCCGCGCCCTCATTTCATTGTCTGACAAGGAAGGCCTAGAAGACAGGGCTCGCCGCCTGATTGCGCTCAATGTCGAAATATTGTCGACAGGCGGGACGCTACACGCGCTTCAATCCGCTGGCATTGCTGCGAGAGATGTAGCCGACGTCACCGGATTTCCGGAAATGATGGATGGTCGCCTGAAAACCCTGCACCCATTGGTTCATGGCGGTCTGCTGGGTCGGAGAAACATGGATGCGGACCGCGCTTCTATGGTGGCCCACAATATTCCGGAAATCGATTTGCTGTTTGTGAATCTCTACCCTTTCGAAGCCACAGTCTCGGCGGGCGAGGAATTTGAAACCTGTATCGAAAATATAGACATCGGGGGACCGGCCATGCTCCGTGCCGCCGCTAAAAACCACCCGTTTGTTGCGGTTTGCGTTGACAATAATGACGCTGACTCGGTGCTGGACGCCATGGAAGCGAACAATGCCCACACATCGCTGGACTTGCGTAAAGCGCTCGCTGCGAAAGCCTATGCACGTACTGCCGCCTACGATGCCGCTGTCTCGAGCTGGTTTGCTGATCAAATTGCGAATACTGCGCCCGCATTCAGGGCGTTTGGCGGCCAACGCCTGTCGGAATTACGGTATGGCGAAAACCCCCACCAGGCAGCGGCCTTTTATGCTGCCGGCAAGGAAAGGGCGGGCGTCTCAACGGCTCGCATCGTTCAGGGCAAGGCCTTGTCCTACAACAATCTGGCGGACGCAGACGCTGCTTTCGAGCTGGCCGGCGAGTTCACAGAACAGACTGCCTGCGTGATCGTAAAACACGCCAATCCATGTGGCGTCGCTTTGGGAGTTACCGTTCGCGAGGCGTGGGACAAAGCGTTATTGGCAGACCCGATTTCGGCCTTTGGCGGAATTGTTGCCTTCAACCGTCCGATCGATAGTGAAACGGCCGACGGACTCACCAAACTGTTTCTCGAAGTAATCATTGCGCCGGATGCAGACGATGCAGCGCTCGATATCCTCTCCCGAAAATCTAACCTCCGGGTCATGCTCACCGGAGCAATGCCCGATCCGAAGCAAACGAGCTGGACGGCCAAAACAGTGGCGGGCGGCCTTCTGGTTCAAGAGCGCGATCATGGCCTTGTCGCGCGAGAAAATCTGAAAGTTGTTACAGATTCAAAGCCTGACGACAGAATGGTCGACGATCTTCTATTCGCGTGGACAGTTTGCAAGCACGTCAAATCCAACGCCATCGTTTATGCCAAAAATGGAATGACAACGGGTATTGGAATGGGACAGACCAGCCGCGTTGAGGCGGCGAAGCTTGCGGCGCGAAAGGCCGTTGAAATTGCCGAAACAAATGAGTGGAACCGACCTGCGACCCAAGGATCGGCCTGCGCATCTGACGCCTTCTTCCCCTTTGCCGACGGGTTGATGGCGGCGGTGGACGCAGGGGCGACGAGCGTGATTCAACCTGGTGGATCTGTTCGCGATGAGGATGTTATCAAGGCGGCCAATGAGGCTGGCATCACCATGGTGTTCACCGGCATGCGGCATTTCCGACACTAGATGTTCAGGCACTGGATAATTTGGGGCGGGCTTGGCGTCGTCGGGATCGGGCTGATATACGCTGCCGCGGCGGCACAGAATCTGACCCAAGCCTTCGCGCCACGTCGCACCCTTGCCGAGCATATGGATCTCATCGCCCCGAGCGTAACCGTGATGTTACCGGAGGATTTGTCCACACCCGTACCGGCGATCATATTCTTTCACGGTTGTGGCGGCCAACGCCCCATGCATATTGACCATGCGGAATCGATTAGCGAAGCGGGCTATGGCGTGCTGGTTGTGGATTCCTTTGCGCCACGCGGCATTGGGCGCGTCGAGGCGATGACACAGGTTTGCTCCGCCTTGCGGCTCTGGGGGCAAGAACGCGCAGCTGACGTATTTGCGGCGATTGAAATCGCGCGACGAACTCCTGAAATTGACCACAACCGATTGATCCTTGCAGGGTGGAGCCATGGTGGCTGGACTTTGCTTGATGCAATGAGTTTTGTGAGCGACGAAACGCGCCCACCCACTCTCACAACCGGAGACATCAACCTCGATGGCGTTGTCCGGGTTGTTCCTATATATCCTTATTGTGGCTTTCCTGCCCGTGCTTCCGGGCATATTGGACCGGGATTGCCCGCAATCGAAATGATTCTCGCCGAGCGTGACATGGTCGCGCCCAACGCAGATTGCGAACGTCTGGCACGTCAGGCCGCAATTGCGGGTGCTGAAATCGACTATTCCATCTGGACCGGGGTTACACACGCCTTTGACGACACGGACGCACCGGCGCTCGACCCGCGAATGGATTACGACGCTGACGCCGCAGCGCGACTGCGTGATCAGCTGATTGACACCCTGCAACGTACACAAGACTGACTTTACGAAACGCTCGCCCTCGCCCATCAAGATCAGATGGGATGGTTCTCGCTCGGCGCAATTTTGATTGCATTGTGTTCAGCACTACTTGTGTTGCTGCAATTGTACCGCCGCGGAATGTTGGTGCCGGTCAAGCGCACTTCACTGGATGACCTGGCTGCGCGAATATCCCGCGTGACCAAATTTCACACGCCGAAAGGCGACGGCCCTTTCCCCGTGGTGATTCTGCTACATGGCTGCGGCGGGGTTCGGCCGAACATGGAAACATTCGCCGGACTGGCGAACGAAGCCGGCGTGATGGCCGTCATTCCTGATTCAAATCGTCTTCGGTCTATTGGGTATGAAGAAGCGCTGCAGACGGTTTGCACCGGGGCCAAGCTGCGGGCTCATGAACGCGCTGGCGATCTACATGCGGTGCTGGAACTGGTACGCCGCGATAAAAGGGCGGATGCCAACCGAGTTGCGCTGGCTGGCTGGAGTCATGGCGGTTGGACGGTTCTGGAAGCTATGGCGCTGGAACGCGCCGGAAAGCGGCCCGCCTCTCTTACCGAGATGCCGCCCCAAGGACTTGCGGGTGTCCAGGCTGTTTTTGCAATGTATCCCTATAATGGCTACCCTGCCAGGTCGCGGCGCCTGCCCTGGCTATCTGGCATTCCTGTAGAAAGTCTTCTCGTGCGTGGCGATACGATCTGTGATGATGCGGAATCTGTTGCGGTTTTCAACCGACAGATCGAATGGGGTGCGGACGTCAAATGGCGCTATGTCGAAGGTACGACCCACGCATTTGACGAGCCTGACCATCATCCAACATCAACACTGATGTTTGAGCCGGAACGAGCAGAAATCGCCTATGCCATGTTCAAGGACTTCCTGAAACGCAGATTGCAACTCGATCACGGCTCCGCCGACTGAGCCACTTCTCGAAGCTGCGTCGAGGCAATCGACAATTTTGATAACGTCCAGCTTCCGGTCGAGGACAGATCTTCCAGCGCGCTATCGAAACGGCCGGCTTCAACCGAATTTTGTATGCACCACGCGTCCAGAAGTTCATCTGCCCATTCCCGGGAGGGAGCCTCAACGCCTGTCTGCAATGCTCCTCCCGCCGTCCGGGCGAACCGCATCATGGATGCGGCCACGGTTTGCTGGCTAGCATAAAGGTCTTCGATGAGACGCCGCACCGCCAATCGATCCCAATGGAGATCAGAGGATACTTCCGACCCCAAACCACGCAACTTATCTATGGAGAACCGAGATCCTGCAGCATGATAGGCAAAGCCCGCAGACTCCAACGGCCAATCCTCGCGCATGGCAAGGTCAACCACATCGGATGACGATGTCAGAGGGCGTAGAACGGCAATGTCGTGCGCGAGGTCTTTTGGTGCCCCCGCCTGGACAAATTCTTCGGTGCGACGCTCAATGCTGTCACGTTCATATGTGGAAATAACATCCATTGCGGTTTCACGCAGCCGATCTACCCCCGGACGATATGCATCGATCAGCTCGCGTATCGGCGTGGCCTGGCCGGCTTCCTGGGTACGAGCGCGACGCGCCAACCAGTAAGCCTGACGCCTGAGCAAGCGAATGATTTCCCGATGCAGCGTGATCTGGACATCTGCTGGCGCTCGATTGTCCAGCTTGTTGATCCGGTCAATGAGATCAGAGAAACGGAATATTCGACGACCGGCTTCAAATGCGCGTGCGATCTGTTGCGCTTCAGCCCCGGTTGATTCAATGGCGCGGTGAACGAAAGTCGGCCCACCCAGATTGATCATGTCATTTGCAAGGACCGTCGCGATAATCTCGCGGCGGAGCCTATGGCTGGACATCTGATCTTCATATGTGTTGAGGTCGTTAGGGAAATATCCTTTCAACATGCTCTCGAAATGCGGGTCATCTGGCAGGTTAGAGGCAACCAGGTTGTCGAAAGTCGTGATTTTCGCGTAGGAAATCAGCACGGCGAGCTCGGGGCGCGTCAAAGCCATCCCCTGCTCCTTCAGAGCGCGCATGGCGTCACCGGACGGCATGCCCTCGACTATGCGATCAAGGCGACCAATCTTCTCAAGTGCCGACATAAACCGTTCGTGGGCATCCACATCCGCTGGCGCATCATGTTCAGCGAGCGTCAATGCGAGTGTCTGATCGTAATTGTGGCGTAATACATGTTCGGCCACATCAGCCGTCATGCCGCCAAGAAGCTTGTCCCGGTTTTTCCGGGTCATGTCACCAGACCGCAAAAGCGGGCTCAACAAAATCTTGATGTTGACTTCGTGGTCAGATGTATCGACGCCTGCGGAGTTGTCCACGAAATCGGCGTTTATACTGCCGCCGGCACGATCAAATTCAATCCGCGCCGCCTGGGTGACGCCAAGATTGGCGCCTTCTCCAACGACTTTGGCGCCGACGTCGTCGGCATCTATTCGAATGGCATCATTTGCCTTATCGCCCACTTCCCAATGCTGCTGGGTGGACGCCTTTACATAAGTTCCAATACCCCCGAACCACAACAACTCGACTCGCGCCTTGAGAATCGCTGAAATCAATTCTGACGGCGGCAATGCATCACTTTCCACGCCGAGCGCTGAACGCGCCTCCTTGGAAAGTTTTATTGATTTCTCAGCCCGCGAAAAGACGCCCCCGCCTTTGGATATCAGCCCTTTATCATAGTCTTGCCAGCTGGAACGGGGCAGGTCGAATAAACGCTTGCGTTCCAACCAACACGCTTCTGTATCGCCAGGGTTTGGGTCAATAAAAATGTCGCGATGATCAAATGCGGCGATGAGGTTGATCTTGCGCGACAGCAACATGCCATTACCAAAAACATCTCCCGACATATCGCCAACGCCGACAACCGTGAAGGGCTCGCTCTGGATATCTTTACCGAGTTCGCGGAAGTGACGCTTGACCGATTCCCACGCACCTCGAGCGGTAATCCCCATCCCCTTGTGATCGTAACCGGCGGACCCGCCGGACGCGAATGCGTCCCCAAGCCAGAAATCATATTCATCCGTTGCCACACCATTGGCGGTGTCGGAAAATGTCGCCGTACCTTTATCAGCTGCGACGACGAGATAAGGGTCTTCACCGTCCCACATCACGACATTCTCGGGATGTATGACATTGTCATCCTGAATGTTGTCCGTGATGTCGAGCATGCCTCGAATAAACGTGCGATACGCGCTTTTTCCTTCGGCAACCCACTCATCACGAGAGCCTGATCGGGGCAGCTGTTTTGGATAAAAGCCGCCTTTCGATCCGACTGGAACAATGACGGCGTTCTTGACCTGTTGGGCCTTGACGAGGCCAAGTACTTCGGTGCGGAAATCATCCCGCCGGTCTGACCAGCGAAGACCGCCGCGCGCAACGGGACCGAACCGAATGTGGATGCCTTCCACTTTCGGCGACCAGACAAATATTTCGCGATACGGCTTTGGAAGCGGAAGCTCCTCAACCTCACGGCTCGCAATTTTGAAAGAAATGTGCGCTTTCGGTTGCCCGTCTGCATCTCTCTGGAAATAGTTTGTCCGCAAGGTAGCTTCGAGCAGGCGAAGCAAACGACGCAAGACCCGGTCATGGTCGATCGACGCGACTTTTTCCAGCAATGAGCGGATCTCCACGCTCAGCTTCGCGGCCTTCTCCGCACGAACTTCAAGGCCGTCGGCAATTGCGGGATTGAAACGTGTATCAAACAACTGGAGAAGCTGCAGTGCGATGTCCGGGTTTTCCGACAACGCCTCTTCCTGGATTGATTGTGACGGATCGAGGCCGGTCTGCTGGCGAAACCGTGCCAGGGCCCTCAATACAGCGGCTTTTCGCCAGCTCACGTCCAATTTCAAAATCAGCGTATTGAAGCCGTCATTCTCGGCGCGGTTGGCCATAACCGACAACAAGGCGTCTTCAAAATTCTGCCTGAACTCGCTGACATTGCGGTTAGCCAGCGCTTCTGATCGTAGCTCGAAATCATGGATATGCACGATGGCTTCACGCCCGGCATCGGTTTCGCGGCGCACCTCAAAACCCGATTCCTGGATGACGTTCAAACCCATATTCTCGAGAATCGGCATGACTTCCGATAGGTGTGTTGGTTCGTCACGTCGATAGATCTTGAGACGAAGCACAGCCTTGTCTTCACCTTCATTTCGGTAGAGTCGCGCACCTGCAACGGCTTCATCCGCCAATACTTCTATGCGCTGCATGTCTGCAATGCCCTCGGTGGGAGAGAATTGCTCGCGATACCCGGCCGAAAATGCTTGATCATATGCTGCAACGCGGTGACGCAAATCGTCGGAAAGCACTTGGCGGCCTGCAGCCACGAAATCATCTTCCCATGTCCGGGCCAGCTCCACGATCCGACGCTCAAGCGCATGCAGATCCGGCTCTGGATGATCATTGGGGTCCAGCCCGATTATGTAATGTACTCGTGCCAATGGCCCATCACCGAAATGCGGGTAGTAGGCAGACATGCGTCCTTCAAATGCGTCCCGGATCATCTCTCCCGCCTGCTCGCGAACGCGAGATGTGTAACGGTCCCGTGGCACAAATAGCAGGCAGGAAACAAAGCGATCAAAACGGTCCCGGCGCACAAGCAACTTGGTTCTTGGCCGATCCTGCAAGTGCAGAATGGCAAGGCCGATCTTCAGGAGATCATCCTCTTCGGTCTGGAAAAGTTCATCCCGAGGATAGTTTTCAACGATATTGCGGAGTTTTTTCTCGGAGTGCGTGCCCGGGATTTTTCCTGCACGCTCAAGCACGCGCCGGACTTTGCGCCGCACCAATGGCACGTCCCGCGCCATCCTGTCATACGCGTCTGCCGTAAATAGTCCTACAAAGCGCGCCTCACCAATAACGGCTCCATCCTCCCGATATCGCTTCACCCCTATGTAGTCCATGTAAACCCGACGGTGCACACGAGATTTGATATTGGCTTTGGCGACAATGATCGGCGATGGTTCGTTCAAAAAGGATTCAATTGCCGGCGTTAGCGAGGCTGGCTCGTTTCCCTTACGTAATACCTGCCGGTTCGGGTCACGCAGAATTCCGAATCCGGAGCGGGACTGCAAAGTCGGCTCCCGATTTGACATTTTTCCATCTGCATCGACGTCAAATTGGTAAATGCGACTACCCAGAAAAGCGAAATGGTCGTCGCGCAACCAGCGCAAAAACTCCAACGCTTCGGATTTTTCATCCTGACTGGCGGGCGTGTTGGCATCTTCAACATGGGCGATGGCCATGTTCATCGCGGCCCGCATATCCTTGAAATCATCCGTCGCAAGACGGACATCTTCCATTGCGCGACGGATCGCGTCGGCAAGCGCCTCGCGGGATTTTTCATCAAGCGGTTCGATATGAACCTGAATCAAGCTTTCCGGCACGGGTTGGCCGTTGGAACAAACCTCACCTTTCTCATCGCGGCCGACCGGCACGATCGGATGGAACATGGCCAGGACATCAAGGCTCTGCGCGCCTATTTCGCCCATCACCGAGTCGACAAGAAAGGGCCGATCCGGTCCGGCAACTTCGAGAATGTCGCGCCGGATCGATGAAGCATCGCCGTGGTTCGATGTGCGCGCCCGGACATGAATTTTCTTTTGTCCGAGCCCGCATGCCCACTCCCAGAACTCGGCCGCCTGCTCGGCCAGCTGACCTGCGGAAATGTCAATCAGGTCTTCTGCCAGCGCATCGGCCAGGGTTTGATCAAGGAAAGCCTTGGCCGCGGTATCCGGGGCGCTCTTGAATTTCTTTTGCCAGACCTTGTTGGCGGCCTTGGTAAAAGTGGCGGCGGTGTAAGCTTGAGCGGTAGCAACAACGGAGGTCATGAGGCGGCTCTTCTTGCGCGCAGAGTGGATCACGAGACGACCTGAATGCGCAGCCGACAGGTTGTCTGGCGTTTAGACCTTACTCCTGCAATCGAACCGGTTAATCAAGCGGTAATAAGCGGCCAGGTGCGTGTCAAAAAAAAGGCGGCACCGCCGGACGGGGACAGGGGGAGTGTCCGGCGGTGCCTGCAGGCCTCCAAGGCAGGCTGGGGGGACGCACAGGGAGGCCCGTTTCTATTCCGATGGCGGGATTATGCGATCACGCCAAATAGAGTTGCGCTGAGCCCGTAGATGACCAGACCAGCACAACTGTTACCAGGACACCAATCGCAATTCCTATCGAAACCAGCTTGTACATGGGTAAGCCCTCACCTTAGTTCAACATCGATATGGGCCGGGCCGCTGAAATTTCACCCCCGGCCTCGTCACAAGCCCGTGATGATGGGAGATGAGCCCGTGCGCGCGGGAGAGCTCCATCATTGTGTGGTGTTGAACGGGCTGAAACGAAAAGCGACGGATTGGTAACACTCGTTCGTTTAACGTAATGGGGACGGCGCTTTTGTACAACAAGAGCGACAAGGACGGGCGTAGATGAAAAATATTGTTTTAGTCGGCTTTGCGATCAGTTTTTTTAGTTTTTCGGGCGTGTTGGCT